>NZ_JBJGEJ010000012.1:0-151161 GCF_045062345.1 Pseudomonas sp. 2024-210
TTCCCCAGCCTTATCAGATAGCGCCAATGTTTGAGCATAGGCAGGCTTCACCGATAAGAACGCCAGCAAGGCCATGACGCCCAGCGGTAGGATGCGTGCATTATTATTCATTATTAATTGACCTTATTACGCCGTGCAAAGTCAATTAACTCCATAATATTGGACACTTCTAACTTCTGCATGATACGTGCCTTATAAGTACTCACGGTTTTGTTGCTCAACAGCATGTCCACGGCAATCTCTTTATTGCTCATGCCCAGCGACAAACCGTGCAACACTCTCAGTTCGCGCCGACTGATGCGCGCTAATAAATGGCGCTCATCATCTTCGCGCTGATCCGCGCTACCATACGTCATCACCTCTGCGGGAAAGTAACGTTTTTGTTTAACGATTGCCCGCATCGCCTCAACCAGTTCTTGCGTATCTTCCTCCTTTGAAACAAAGGCCGAGACACCTGCCCTCAAGCAACGAGAGGCATACGTATAACTTTTCAAACCCGTATAGATGATAATTGCAGTTCGATTATTCAGACTTTTCAATCGTTCAACAACAGACATGCCGTCCAATAATGGAATGTCTAAATCCAATACCACCACGTCAGGATTTAACTTGGTTATGGCACTAATAGCATCGACCCCATTGTCAAACTCACCGATTATTTCGTGCCCTTCATTACTGAGTATCATGCTTACTGCCAAGCGCACGACCGCATGATCATCAACCACTAAAACCTTCACTGCTCGATCCCTCCTTGAGCGGACAACATTTAATCAGCAGATCTTTACCGTACCTGCCAACACGTCATCGTCACAGGCATTGCATGCACCTTAATGAGGTAGCCGCGCCGTGACTAAAGCGACCTTACGGGCACAGTAAGGCCGAGTCATTACCCAATCGGAATTCACTCTTACTCTACCCTTAAGGATCCTTAACCCCCCTTAATCAAGGGCCCCGCAGGGGGTACGCCTAAGCCTTCCCTGCTCATGCGTACCCCCTGAACGGGGTATTTATAATTTTTTAGAGTTCGCGATGCACGCCTGGCCGAGCGCTCGCCATCGGTATCACGAGATAATCGAAACCTGCTGAACCACTCACACTCAATGTTAGGCAGGTTGAATGGATTTGCTCGACCTTATGCGCTGTTGCTTATTTATCGCTAACGGCCTTTACACCTTCTTGCCAGCCAATTGATTGGCCGCATAGGCCAACTGTTCCAATTGATAATGAATCTGCGCTCGACCCAATTGCGCAATCGGCTGTCGGTTCCACAAGATGTAGCTGTTACTCTGCGGCTCCTTCCCAAGTACCGGCCGGCACGGATCTTGACTAAAAATATTTTGTTCAATAACTGGGGCATCTTCCGAAGGCTCCACCGTCGCGAACATCAACACATAATCTGCTGGATGTTCGGTCACATGAAACACATCCTCGCCTATTCTAAAACTGGACACAGATTGAATGTATTCAGGTTTGGGCAACGATAAAGCCACATTCAACTCGATCATCAATGTTTCGTATTGCACTTATGCCTCCGACTGCAAGCCCACTGAATCATTAACTTTCAAGGTGACAGCACTGTCTATGCCCGTCTCCTTATAAGTTCTGCATCTCTCCAGGATGGCAGCGATGGGACCCGCCATAGAGTCAATTTCTTGCCCCGCCATTTCAATTTTCTGTTGTAGCG
The DNA here is from genome assembly GCF_045062345.1 of Pseudomonas sp. 2024-210. Taxonomy (NCBI): domain Bacteria; kingdom Pseudomonadati; phylum Pseudomonadota; class Gammaproteobacteria; order Pseudomonadales; family Pseudomonadaceae; genus Pseudomonas; species Pseudomonas sp. 2024-210. Next base: position 1,685 of record NZ_JBJGEJ010000012.1, read on the forward strand.
TCTCTCTCGCATCGAGCTGCTTATCGAGTTCTTCCTTCGACAAGCTCGCATCCAAATTATTGACAACATTAAGCTGCTCTAATAATTCATTAGCCGGACCCTGCGGCGTGGCCCACTGGGAAAATCCAATACCCGCAATAGGCGTGTCAAGTATATTTTGTAATTCACTCGTTATTTCCGGCGTATAATCAGCGCCTACCAAACCCTGAAGCTGTGTCACCATTCTACGCAGAGGACCATTACCATCGAACAACTCTCCACGAATATCATTCAGCGCTCTATCCCCCACCCAAGGATTTGTTTCAGCCTCTTTTAAGAGTTTTGGAATTATGGTGTAAGCAAGTTCCGCGTACACCAGCCTCTGTTGCTGTAAGTCCATGGGTTGTGTTTTATCAGGGACAGGCTCAACAGTGCGCCCTAACAAACTGTTAATCATGTCCATCACACCCGACACAGCCTGCTCCAAGTAAACCTTGAAACTTGCAAGATACCCTACACCCTTAGTGGGCTCTTGATGGTCAGCGAGTCGCTTTGCATCAGAAGGCGTGGGGGCAGGCGCTGCATGCGACATGCTGGAATTAGAAGAATCGCCGGTATACCACTGTGAAAAAACCTGACTCAGCGCCGCGGGATTTGGATGACCGATCATCATGACATTTCTCTTTCTTAACATTACAAGATAAAGGGGCGACGTAAGACTTCGCATTACGTCCATTGGCTAGGCGCTATTACTGAGCGCCCGTGTCTTTAACGATCAAGACGCCTGCTTTAAATTGACTTCTGCTACTGCCTCCGACGCCATCTCATGGTAAGTCGCCATATAGTTCACCAACCGCAGGTGCAAACTATCGCTAAGCTTAGTGCTGTCCTTTGGGCCAACTAACAGGACTGGGCTGTATGTGTTCATTGTGCCATCTGACTTGACATCGCCAAAAAAAGGCTTGCCGTATTTATCAAAATTCAATTCAGGAAAACTTTCTTTGTGCGCATATAAATGTTGAGCCTCTTTATACCTGCTCACTTCGTTAAATTCGCCAGAGAGTGTTTTTTTTGCTTCGCCAATCTTCTCTTTCAGTATAGAAATATCGTTCTTAACCACTTCCAGCGAATTGCGCACCCAACCGCGCCACTCGTTTTTTCTAAACTCAATTGCTTCTTGCGAGAGTTTCATCTCGACTGTTTCAAGCACTTTATTTAAACATTCAAGCTTAGCATCTTTGGTGTTTGACTTTGCCGCTTGCTGGCTTGACATTTGGGCCGACAAGAGAGCTTGTAACTCTTGTCCTTTATTATGGATTAATTTAAATTCTCCATAGCCAATGCTGGCTGAAGAATTCTTAACGGTTGACACCAACTTACTCAGCTCCGAAGCGGAGAACTTGCCTTTCGCAACTGCCGCATTAGCCGCCTTATTGAAAGCATCAACGACACTCACATGACGGCGTGTAAAAAAACTCAACATACCCATGCCTATAACCTCTTGTTACGCTGCAACCCAGCGCGCACTGTTATTTATAAATATTACTCAGCCCCACTTTAGAGGCGTGTAGTTTCAGTCTCGCTGTTGTTTATTGGCTGATGAATTTTAAGCGCGCTTTTCAGGGGGGACTTATCTCCGTCTCCTACCAGCTCACGAACCTTGAGTTTTCCATCAATTTCCGAGATATCTTTAACTTGAACCGTGTTAGAAAGCCTCACTTTTGTCGGCTTATCACTTGCGCTCTCGCGAAGCATTAGCTCGCACCTACCCATCATCCCTCTCAAAACCTTACCTGGACATGATTGATTGACACTTTTCAGATCCCCCAACAAACGCGACACCTTATGAACCACCTTATCGGCCACGTGCTTATTTTCCTTCGATAACTGGTCTAGACTCTTATCGTTTTGATTCTTGTCCAGCACTATTAGCGAGGCAAGGCCTCTGGATATTTTATAATCAGCATTTATAGCGCGCACCAAATGTTCAGCTGTTTTATTAGATATGGATTTATGCCCTGATTTCTTGCAAGCCATATCAATAAAGTTGTCTGATTCAATAATCTTATTTGAATGAAAGATATTACCAAGCTTCATTACCGCAAACTCCAGTTCAATATAACAGAATTCTGATAAGTCTCCCCTTTAAGCGAAAGACCTCATCATTATTTTACGGATTAGCGGCTTTCAATTGCTTGCACAATTCGCTCATTGTGCAGTCCTACTTTGAACCCAAAATTTTTGAGTATTGAGTGCCACCTACACGCGATGAAGTCAGCTCATTACACGCGCTCTCAAGGGAGTCCATTAACACGTCTTGCGCGAAAAGTTTTTGAGCCGCTCTGCCAGGCGTTTCGGGGTTAGCATGCTGTAATGCTGATCCCAGGCTGCTCGCAGGCTCACGCATAACTTTATGTGCGGCGTGCGCGGCCAGGCTTGAATGAGCATTGCGCGCGCCATAACGGGCTAAGTCCGTGACCACGCCAACACCCCGGCCATTGGCGGCCAATGCCTGGGTGATGGACGACTGAACAGCTCGGTGGCCAATCATCTCATCCTGTAGATGTCAGCCGACTACTGTGTGCTGCATTGAGTCCCTTTAATGTGTTGGCAATCACAGCACGATCAAAACCTACAGTTGATGTGTGGCTCCATAAATACAGATTTGATACCAGATACCCGGGTATTCATTGCAATCTTTGTTGCATGTGTGACTGGCACCCATGCTAACGCAGGCACTGGCCGTCTGTGATAATGCCGCTGTGAGTGCACATGCAATTAAACACTTTACGACTGATTTCATAGATCAAATCTCGTAGTCCAACATTTACGTTAGCTGCTTACGGTGAGTACCTGTCAAAACACTGACGCTTACCCCACAGAACTTAAGCAGCGGTAAGCGCTAGTATTTACTGGGTTGCGTGTAAAATCAGCCGAACCAATTCCTTAGTTACTGAAGTGCTTTTCTGTTGTTTATGCAGGAAGAAACGCTATTAGTGGTAGAAATGTCCTACTTTATTCAGACAATTCTTTCCTGTCCTACAGCCTGTATCGTTTGTCTTTTATTCCAAAAAAGAATAACCAGGGCGAGTGGTTGTTTGACTTAGTTATATTTGACGTACCATTTTTGTAAATCGCTTGAGGTCAGCTTCTCGCCGAAACAGATCTCCAGCTTGAAGCCTTGAAGCTTCTAATCCCTGCCCCCCCACGGCCCTCCTCCTATTTTTACGTTTTCGACGAGGGTCTTTCACACTGAGCCAAACACTGACAATTTGTCGCAGGGCTGCGTTTTTGATAGAGTCGTAAAACTAACTGTTTAGTACATAGCTTGATGTGCCTGCCGGTTTCTCGCTTTGAGCCTTAGGCTACGGGCGTTGCCTATGACCTCCAGATGCTGCAGTGCGCTATAGCTGAAGGGCTTCTGCCCTCCTCCCTCCCCGTTTTTTTGCATCAGTAGGGTCCCGAAACATGAATAAGTCACAACCTTCGGCCTCTGTAAGTCGCTGGCCCGTTTGGATCGCCGCCTTCGGTGTGCTGGTCTTCGGATTACTCTTTGTCGCCGGTGGTGGTTATCTCGCCACGCTGGGCGGTAGCGTGTATTTCCTGCTCGCCGGTATTGGGATGATTGTTTCGTCCGTCCTGCTGTTCAAACAGCGTTTGCTGGGCGCATGGCTCTTTGCTGCTGTGATGATCGCCTCCATTGTTTGGGCCGTGCTGGATGCAGGCCTGGTCTTCTGGCCGCTGGTCTCGCGGCTGTTCGCGTTGGCTGTGTTGAGCCTTGTCGTCGCACTGGTCTACCCGACATTGCGCAAAGCCAATGGTATGAACGGTAACGGTGGCTACGCTCTAAGTGTTGTACTGTTCGCGGCCATCGTTGCGGGTTTCTGGGGCATGTTCCAGCCTCACGCGTCGGTATCACCGACCGGTGACGGCCCGGGTATTACCAAGGTTGACCCGGCTAAAGCCCAGAAAAACTGGGAGCATTACGGTAATGATGAAGGTGGCAGTCGCTTCGCTGCACTGGATCAGATTAACCGTGACAACGTTTCCAAACTGGTTCCAGCCTGGACTTATCACACCGGCGACGTCGCAATCAGCGATGGCAATGGCGCTGAAGATCAGATGACGCCACTGCAAGTGGGCGACAAGGTGTTTATCTGCACCCCACACAACAACCTGATCGCGCTGGATGCTGACTCCGGTAAAGAACTGTGGAAGAACAACATCAATGCCATGTCAGCGGTATGGCAGCGTTGCCGTGGCCTGGCTTACTTTGATGCGACTGCGCCAATTGCCCAGCCAACCGATGGCAGCACGCCGGCCGCAGCGGTCTCGGTTGAGCCAGGTGCAGCTTGTCAGCGTCGTCTTTTGACCAACACCATCGATGCACGTCTGATCGCGGTCGATGCTGATACCGGCAAGTTCTGTGAAGATTTCGGCAACCATGGCCAAGTAGACCTCAAAGCTGGCTTGGGCAATGTCCCGGACTCCTTCTACCAACTGTCGTCTGCTCCGCTGATGGCGGGCACCACGGTCGTGGTTGGCGGTCGTGTGGCCGATAACGTTCAGACCGATATGCCGGGTGGTGTTATTCGCGGGTTTGATGTGATCACTGGCGCGATGCGCTGGGCATTTGACCCCGGCAATCCGCAAGACAAACAAGCGCCAGCTGAGGGGCAGACCTACGTTCGCAGCACGCCGAACAGCTGGGCTCCGATGTCTTATGACCCACTGATGAACACGGTTTTCCTGCCTATGGGCAGCTCGTCTACCGATATTTACGGGGTGGAACGTACTGATCTGAACCACAAGTACGGTGCTTCGGTGTTAGCACTCAACGCCACCACGGGTGATGAAAAGTGGGTGTATCAGACTGTCCACAATGACTTGTGGGACTTTGACCTGCCCATGCAGCCTAGCCTGATCGACTTTGCCAAACCTGACGGCAGCAAGGTTCCAGCGCTGGTCATCGGCACCAAGGCCGGTCAGATTTTTGTACTGGATCGCCACACCGGACAGCCGCTGACACAGGTAGAAGAAGTGCCTGTCAAAGCCTCCAACATCCCGAACGAACCTTACTCGCCGACACAGCCGAAATCGGTCGGCATGCCGCAGATTGGCGCTCAAACGCTGACTGAATCGGATATGTGGGGCGCAACACCGTTCGATCAGATGCTGTGCCGTATTTCGTTCAAAAAAATGCGTTATGACGGTTTGTATACCGCGCCGGGTACTGATGTGTCCCTGAGCTTCCCGGGTTCGCTGGGCGGGATGAACTGGGGCAGCCTATCGACCGATCCGGTACACGGGTTTATCTTCGTCAACGATATGCGTCTGGGTCTGTGGGTGCAGATGGTGCCACAGCAAAAAAATGCCATCGCCAATTCCGGTGGTGAGGCCTTGAACACGGGCATGGGTGCCGTACCGCTTAAAGGCACACCGTATGCTGTGAACAAGAACCGCTTTCTGTCGATTGCCGGCATTCCTTGCCAGGCACCGCCCTTTGGCACACTGACGGCTATCGACATGAAGACCCAGAAAGTTGCGTGGCAAGTACCGGTTGGCACCGTTCAGGACACCGGTCCTCTGGGGATCAAAATGGGCCTGCAATTGCCAATTGGCATGCCAACCCTCGGCGGTACGCTGTCAACTCAAGGCGGTTTGATCTTTATCGCCGGCACGCAGGATTACTACCTGCGTGCGTTTAACTCGGCCAATGGTCAAGAGGCATGGAAAGCACGCCTGCCCGTTGGTAGCCAAGGTGGCCCGATGACGTTTGTGTCGCCTAAAACCGGCAAGCAATACATTGTCATCACCGCGGGTGGCGCTCGCCAGTCGGCTGACCGTGGTGATTACGTGATCGCTTACGCACTGCCTGATAAAGAGTAAATTTGAAGCAATAAAAAAGACCCGCTGATAGAGCGGGTCTTTTTTTTGGATGGTTGTTACGTTTGAGTCAACAACACCCGCGTCACTCGGCGCTCTTCCACTTCTACTACCTTCAATGTCCAGCCTTCCCACGACAGCGTGTCGCCAATCATGGGCAGACGGTCCAGCAAGCTCATGACCATCCCGCCCAGTGTTTGGTAGTCGTCCGTGGCCTTGGCCGGGAAACCGGTGTGCAGGCCTATTTGGCTCAGGTTCAAGGCACCACTGACCAGAAATCCACCCTCCTGCGGCACGATGTTCGGACCTTCAATTTCGCTGGCATCTGGCAGTTCGCCTGCAATCGACTCAAGAATGTCAGTCATGCTGACAAGACCGGTGAAATCGCCGAATTCGTTGACCACAAAGGCAATGTGGGTCGACTCTTTGCGCATTTGTTCCAATGCATTAAGGATCGAGAAGCTGTCGAGCAAATTGATAGCCGTGCGTGCCATCGCTTCCAGGTCGGGTTCGTGACCTGCCAGCAGCTCCTTCAACAGTTCCTTTTTGTGAACAAAGCCCAAAGGTTCATCGATGCGCCCTGCCCTGATCAACGGTAATCTTGAGTAAGACGAGTGCATTAATGTTGTGCGAATTGTCTCAGGCGAGTCAGACAAATCTATGTGATCAATGTCGGACCTCGGAGTCATAATCGAACGTATGGGGCGTTCCGCGAGTTGCAGAACACCGCTGATCATCACACGCTCACGACGATGGAAGACCTCTTCGCTCTCCCCGCCTTCGAGCATGTCGGCGATTTCTTCTCCTACCTCGTCCACATCCAGGGTGCGACCGCCCATCATGCGCAGCACCGCATGAGCGGTACGTTCACGCATGGGACGAAGCCCTTGCACGCTCTTTTTGCGTCGTGAACGGGCAATCTGGTTGAACACTTCGATCAGAATCGAGAAACCAATCGCAGCGTACAAATAGCCTTTCGGGATATGGAAGCCCAAGCCTTCGGCCGTCAGGCTGAAGCCGATCATCATCAAAAAGCCCAGGCAGAGCATGATCACAGTGGGATGACTGTTGACGAATTTGGTCAGCGGCTTGCTGGCAATGATCATCAAGCCAATGGAGATCACCACTGCGATCATCATGACCGCCAAGTGTTCAACCATGCCCACAGCCGTAATCACCGCGTCCAGCGAGAACACGGCATCGAGCACTACGATCTGCGCCACAATTGGCCAGAACATCGCATACACGGGGTTCGAGACCTTTTCGGCGACATGACCTTCGAGCCGTTCGTGCAATTCCATCGTGGCCTTGAACAACAGGAACAGGCCACCAAACAGCATGATCAGGTCACGCCCCGAGAACGACTTCTCAAACACTTCAAACAAAGGCTCGGTGAGTGTCACCATCCACGAGATGCTGGCCAGCAGGCCCAGTCGCATCAGCAGCGCCAGCGTCAAGCCGATGACGCGAGCGCGGTCGCGCTGCTCAGGTGGCAGTTTGTCCGCCAAAATGGCAATAAACACCAGGTTGTCGATACCGAGTACCAATTCCAGCACGATCAACGTCAACAGGCCTAGCCAGGCCGTGGGGTCTGCAATCCATTCCATAAAATTATTAACACACTCGCAAAGTCAGGGAGTGCGCGTAACGCGCACGGACGCACAAAGCTGCAGACAAATTGTCGAGCTTCAAAAAAGCTGGGGTGTGTGATGCGGATGGATAAACAGTGGCTGCGCACAGGCGGGATGCTGGCAAAGAATAGCGACTGGGAGGCTCCAGGAGCGTGTTCATATAAACCTTTAGGGAATTTGGGGAGGCAATCCTACAGCGCTTTAGGTTTAGAGAGCGTGGCAGACTTATTACAAAATTTGACCGGACGCTGCATCATCAGCTTTTAATAGGGTGTCCTACCAATGAGCGGTCAACGCTATTACCCAGATGGCAAATACTATGGAAATCCAGTTACGAATCGCCCAGGTTGAAGACGCTGAGCCCATAAGTGCACTTATTACTGCAGCGCTGCAGGTCTCTAATGCGCAAGATTACCTGCCAGACGTCATCGCACAGGTTCAGCAAAACTTCACCCCAGTGCATATCCTTGGGTTTTTAAGCCAACGAGAGGTCTACGTGGCCACGCTCAAGGGCCGCGTTGTCGGCACTGCAAGTCTGGATCGGCAGGTGGTTCGCAGCGTATTTGTCGAGCCGGGTCTGCAAGGTTCGGGCATCGGTAAAAGACTGATGTCAACGCTAGAAACCGTGGCCGCACAAAAAGGCTACAGCGAGTTGAAAGTGCCCTCCTCGATCACCGCTGAGGGCTTTTACCGCGCAATGGGGTATTGCGTAGAACGCGATGAATATTTTGCCGGTGAGCGCACCATCATCATGATCAAACAGCTTTAGCCACTACTTATCGGGCTTTGACTGTTGTTGGCGAGCGGTCGACTGAGCCGTTGTCTCGCCCGCTCTGGTTTTTTTATTGTCAGCCACTTCAGGTGAGCGAAGAGCGTCATTGTCCCGTTCAACCTCACCCGGTGGCCTGTCCTGTGTGTCAGGATTTTCTGTTGACTTGCTCATCACTGACTTCTTGAGCGATGCGCTCTGTGATGTAACGCCCGGCTGTTATGGACTCGAGGCCCGGCAATCAGCCAAGCCAGCATCCCGAACAGCGGGACGAAGATAATGATCGCGAGCCACATTAGACGGCTAGTGGCGTGGCCTCCGCTTCGAAGAACACAGCTAATTGCCCAAAACTCGACTAGCAGCAAAATGATGGCCGACGCGACCCAGATATATTCGGTTTGCATACATCACCTCCCGTGTTGTTTGTCTTTAGGCTAGGTGATATCGCAAGGGTTCCATATTTTATTTAGTTATAACTGGAACCGATCTGTCACATTTCGACGCTCATTGTCATCGCGCATGTCATAGGCGACTGTTGTTGCGATGTTGGCATGGTGAGCGAGTTTTTGTGCAATCGATACGTCGTATTCCTCGATAACGCGGGTGATAAACGAACGACGGAAGTCATGGGGCATGATCTCGACCCCGATTTGCCTGCCTCGCTGCTTGGCAATGTAGTAAATCGCGTGCTTGGTCAGTCGCTCACGGGTGATGTGATTGCCACGCCTAATCCTGTTGAACAGGAATACATCGTCACTGACGCCTTGTGGCAATTGTTCACGGCGAAACGCCAGCCACGCCTCAAGCTTTTCGAAGGCCCATGCCGGAGCGAACTTGATCAGCTGTTTGTTACCTTTGCCGAGCACTTGCAGACTGCGTTCGACCACATTGACTTGCCACAGATCCATGTTCACCGACTCGGACTTGCGCATTCCGGAGCCATACAAGATCGCCATGATCGCTGCATCTCTGAGCCCCTGTGGACGCGGGTCAGCAGCGCATACGTCCATCAGCTCGCGGATCAGGGTGCGGCGCAGATTGCGGCCTTTGACCAACCGCGAACCCCCGCTCGCCTTGACGGCACGAATCTTGAGCAGGTGGTCCTGAGTGATCAGGCTTTGTTGCCATGCCTGATTCATCACCCCACGAATGGCATTGACGTACAGCGATGACGTGTTGGGCGCATAACCGTCTTCACGCAATGCCGCTACCAAGGCTGTGATATGCCCCGGTTGCAGCTCTTGCCAGGGGAACTCATCGATTGAGACGTCTTCCACTCCCAAGCGATCAGCCGCGTCTTGTAGGATATAGCGCATTGTCTGACGGCTAGACGGCGCGAGCCTCTCAAGATAGAGCGATACCGGCGGCCGAACCTGATTGAGCTGAAGGCCGGGAGCCGATGGAGTAGCGAGGTCAATAGTCGACAAAAGCAATCTCGGTGCGGGCTGAAACAGGTCGTAATATACCCCATATGCACCGCTGCATATTTCGATTTCTGCTTCAGAAGGCATGATCTAGAGCGCCGCCCATCGATCCTGCTTCAAATTTTTTAAACTTTTGCGAGTGCGTGCATTCACACCTTAGGCAACCTCTGAAGTTAATCAGGAGCCACGCCATGAAGCACTACCCTACGCCCCCGTTCGCACCGCAAGCGCAACCTGTGCCCGGTTCACAGCGCAAAATGGAACCGTACCCGGACTGTGGTGAGCAGAGCTACAAGGGATCGGGTCGACTGAATAACAAAATTGCATTGATCACTGGCGGCGACAGCGGCATCGGCCGTGCCGTGGCCATTGCTTATGCTCGTGAAGGTGCCGATGTTGCGATCGCCTACCTGGATGAACACGAAGACGCTCAAGAGACGGCTCGCTGGGTCAAGGAAGCCGGCCGTCAGTGCCTGTTACTGCCCGGTGATCTCGCTCAAAAGGAGCAGTGTGAAACCATTGTCGCCAAAACCGTGGCGCAATTTGGACGCATTGATGTGCTGGTCAACAACGCGGCCTTTCAAATGACCCACTTCTCACTTGAGGAGATCACGGATGAGGAATGGGTCAGAACGTTTGATATCAACATCACTGCCATCTTCAGAATCTGCAAAGCGGCGTTGCCGCATTTGCGCCCCGGCAGTTCGATCATTAACACCAGCTCCATTAATTCGGATATGCCCAAGCCAACTCTTTTGCCCTACGCCACCACCAAAGGGGCCATCGCCAATTTCACCGGCGGGCTGGCTCAACTGCTGGGGGACAAAGGGATTCGCGTCAACAGCGTGGCCCCCGGCCCTATCTGGACACCCTTGATCGTGGCAACCATGCCTGATGATGAAGTCAAAGACTTCGGTGGCCAAACCCCGATGGGGCGTCCGGGGCAGCCAGTAGAAGTGGCGCCGGTTTATGTGATGCTGGCCTCTGATGAGTCCAGTTATATCTCCGGTTCGAGAATTGGTGTGACGGGTGGCAAGCCTATTCTGTAGGCCGCACCGTTTAATTGAGCCCTGCCCCCAGCCTTTAGCGGGGCTCATTCACAACCTGATGGCCGCCCTTGGCGCCTAGCTCGATTAGACCGGCGCGAGTGGATCAACCAGCTTGGCCGCAATAGGCATCCCGTCCAGATCCCGTAAATGTCGGCCTTGCATGCGCTGCATGACCCGGGGGTCGTTGCTCGCCCGGATGAGCGCTGGGGCGAGACACCTTGTGCTTTTATTACCCTCAAGGCCGATCACCAACACGTGCGTGAGAGCGAGATCATCGCGTTTTGCCGCGAGCATCTGGCCGGGTCAAAGTCCCGCGCACGGTGGTGTTCACGTTGTTGCCCAAAACGTCGACCGGCAAGATTCAGAAGTTCGTGCTGCGGGATATGGCCAAGGCTTTATAGAACACGCGTTCAGTCCGTCATCCATGCACATCCTGCACATGTTCAACCCGCCAATAAAAACGACGGCCTTTACGGGCCGCCGTTGGGCGTGCGGGCAGAACGAACTCAGTCCTCCAGCTCTTCCAGTAACAGCACTTCACGATGCGCGAGCAGGTCTTTGACCGCCCCAGCCATCGTTAGATAGTGCGCCGTGGTTTTATGCTGCTCTATGGCCTCCCTGTTCGTCCACGCCTCGATAAAGACAAAGCGGTCAGGGTCGTCTATATCCACATGCAGGGCGTAGGCAATGCACCCTGCCTCAGCCCGTGATCCTTTCACACACGCGCGAAGCGCCTTTTCAACCTCGACACCATGGCCGGATTTGGCGCGCAGTGTGGCAACAATCTTGATGACTTTGGACATATCGACTTCCTAGACCTTGCTGGCACTTGATGCCGAAAAATAGCCAGCGATCTTATCTTTGATCACAAGCCTTTGCTCTTTGAGTTTGAGCAATGCCTCATCAGATATGCCCAGCGCATTGTCTTTTTCAGCTGCAACAATCTGGTCATCCTTGTCCTTGTACTCCGCAAACAATCGGTCCAGATGAGGGTTTTCGTTGCGCAGCTTGCTGGCCAACTCAGGGGTCACACTCAAGTCTTTAAGCAAATCGTGTTTAACAGGCATATCGGCACCTCGTAGAAATTTCGGTGGTCGCCTTGGGCTCGTGTGATGAGCCCAAGGCAGGTCGTGTCGCCATAAATGCTCCCTAAGCAATAGCACGCAACCGATCACCTCGAAAGCTACGCGTGAAAATTCACCGTCAGGCCCTCGTCAAACTTCCATCCCAACGTGCGCAAGATGTTCTCTTTAGCACTGGGCGGGTGACTCACAAAATCCGGTACAGCAACCGCTCAATTCTCACCCGGCTCACCCTGCGTAGAAACTTGGCGACGCCTGCCGGGTATTCCTCCAGCGTTTCCAGAATCTTGTAACTCTCAATACGCCGAGTGTTGGCAAAAATCGACTCCAGCTCTTGACGTCGTGGCTCCAGCCATTCGCGGCGCGGGTCATCAATCAGTAGGCCATTTTCAAGATCCAGACGGAACGCCCGCGGATTGAGGTTATTGCCCGTTAACAAGGTGTAACGGTCATCGACCCACAGGCCTTTGAGGTGAAAGGTGTTATCCCCATCACGCCATAAATGCAGGTTCAGTAAACCGCTATCGATCATGTGCTGATGCTTTTTGGCAAACCGGCGCAGACTCAACTCATACAGGTACGGGAGTGCCGCAATCACCTTGAAAGGCTCGCTGGGCGGGATGTAAAAATCATTGGCCGTCTTGTCGCCAACCACAATATCAATCTTCACGCCGCGCTCCAGCGCCCGATTGATTTCACGGGTCACGGGCAATGGCAAATTGAAGTACGGCGTGCAAATGGTCAGTTGCTGTTGGCTGCTGGCAATCAGCTCGCAAATCACCCGGCTTAGCGGGTTGTTTTTGCCCACCCCCAGCAGCGGGCTCACCGAAAGACCAAAATGCCCGGTTGTCGCTTCGCGGGTGTCGTATACGGCTTTTTTCAGGCTGCTGCGCAAATCACCAATGGCACTGCGCAGGCTGCGGGTAGACGGCAACTGGGGCACGTCCAGACGATGCACCGCCTTGGTGGTAATCAAGTCCTCAACCACAAAGCGCTGCATGGCATCCGCCAGGGGTTTGTTGCGCAGCAGATGATAGCGATCGAAGCGATATTTGTCGAACTTGTGCAAATACACATTGTTCAGGCTCGCGCCGCTGTAGATCACACAGTCGTCAACAATAAAGCCTTTGAGGTGCAAAACGCCGAAAAGCTCGCGGGTTTGAACCGGCACGCCATAAACAGGCACTTCGCTGCTGTGGGCGGCGGTCTGGGCCTGATACCAGGCGGCATTGCCCGGTTGTTTGCCGGCGCCGATCAAGCCGCGCTGGGCCCGTAGCCAATCCACCACCACCACGATTTCCAGTTCTGGACGTGCGGCTTTGGCAGCGTGCAAGGCATCGAGGATTTCCTGTCCTGCTTCGTCCTGCTGCAGGTACAAGGCCACCAGCGTAATGCGCTGACGTGCACTGGCGATATGTTCGAGCAGGCACTGACGAAATTGGGCCGCGCTGGGCAAGATGCTGATTGCATCGGCGGACAAAGGAAAGCTGCGAAGTTTAGGCAGCAAAGAACGTTTGAAGAGCGACGGCATAGGGCTCGCTAAGGGTCGAATGCGAAGAGCCGCAAAGCTTACACGATTGAGCTTTGAAGCTGTAGCCGCCGCAAAGGCGGCGGCCGGCGCGCATCAAACCGCGTAAATAGCCATCAGCCGCGCAATGTCGCGCGCCCTATCGGTGAGCAGTTGTGCGGCGTTGGCACAGGCGTCTTCGAGGCTCATGGGCCCGCTGGTCACGGCGAATGCGGCGTTGATGCCGTGCGCATAGAGTGTTTGATACCCCTCGCCCAACGTGCCAGCCAGCACCACGACCGGCACACCCTGAGCCTGAGCTATGCGCGCCACACCAAAGGGGGTTTTGCCGCGTAATGTCTGCGCATCGAAACGGCCTTCACCAGTAATCACCAGATCGGCATCCTTAACAGCTTCTGCCAGCCCCACCAATTCCGCCACCACTTCAACCCCGGCGCGAAACTCTGCGCCGAAAAATGCCTTGGCTGCAAAACCAAGCCCGCCTGCGGCTCCCGAGCCGGGCTCATCACGCACATCCTTGGGTAATACAGCCGCGCAGTGATCGGCAAAATGTCCCAGCGCTCGATCCAGCAAGCGAACGTGCTCAGGTGTTGCGCCCTTTTGCGGGCCAAAGATGGCAGAAGCGCCGTGTTCGCCACACAGCGGGTTGTTAACGTCGGCGGCAATTTCAAATCGAACGTCCGCCAAGCGCGGGTCAAGCCCCGAAAGCTCGATGTGTGCCAGCCTGGAAAGCGCCAGACCTCCGGGCGCCAAAGGCTGCCGTTCAGCGTCAAACAGACCCAGCCCCAACGCCTGCAAGGCGCCCGCACCCGCATCATTGGTGGCGCTGCCGCCGATGGCCAGAATAATGCGTTGTGCGCCCGCATCGAGCGCTGCCCGGATCAGTTCGCCAGTGCCGAAGGTGCTGCTGATGCGTGCATCGCGTTGCGACACAGGCACGCGTTGCAAGCCGCTGGCTTCGGCCATTTCGATAATGGCTGTATGGCTGTCCGGCAACCAGCCCCAATGAGCCTCGACCGCTTCGCCCAGCGGGCCCTGAACGTGATTGCGGCGCAACTGGCCATTGCCTGCGGCAACGATGGCCTCCACAGTGCCTTCGCCACCATCGGCCATCGGGCAGGTCACCAACTGCGCATCGGGCAGCGCGTCTGCCAGGCCCGCCGCGATGGCATTGGCGACTTTTTCGGCACTCAGGCTGTCTTTGAACGAGTCGGGGGCAATCACGATTTTCATAGGGGCGCATCTCCAGGTCTTATGCCAACCATGCTGCCATCATCGGGCTGCAAACACGCCAGTCAGGCGCACAAGCAATCACAGTGTTTGTTGTTCATTCTGACAAGGCAACAATTGCACACCCAAATACAACGCCAGCATGCCGTTCAAACTCAGCGGGTCCACTGAACTCAATTCAGCGATGCGTTCCATGCGGTAACGCAGGCTGTTGCGGTGGATACCCAGTGCGTCCGCGCATAACTGGCTTTGGCCGTCGTGCTCGCACCAACTGCGAAGCGTGGCAATCAACTGACCGTTGCTGTCTTTAGCCACGACTTTGTGCAACGGCCCCAGCAGTTCTTCAAGTGCATCATCATGCCGGTGACGCCATAGCATCACAGGCAAGCGGTAGCGATCTAGCGCCAGCACGCGGGTCTGGGGCAACACGTCGCGCCCATACGCCAGCAAGTCAGCGACCCGGCGATAGCAGCGACGCAGGCCTTTAAGTGCATCAGCCTGCCCCCCTGCTGCAATGCGCAGCACTTTCCAGCCCTGAGCATCCAGCCGTTCCAGCAGGCGCAGGTCATCCAGCGCAACCGTTGCAGGCCGGCACCACAACAGCGAGCCGGTCGCCGGGGTGACGCACCAGCTGTCCGGGTAGCGCGATTGCAACCACGCACTCAACGCTTCGGCGCTTTGACCTTTGCCCAGTTCGAACAGATAAGGGATACGCGATAACTGCGGTTTTAATCCCAACTGTTGAGCCTCATCGATCAGCCTCGGGGAATCGCCGCCTTCGCTGAGCAGTAATGCCACCAGGTCATCGCAACGCTGACGGCGCCACTGCTGTTCGGCCTGCTGGTAACGCTGGCCGACCAGCATTTCGGCGGTCATGCGCACCAGTTGAGCGTAAGTGCGAAGCTTCTCCGGTTCACCGGTCAGCCCTAGCACGCCGACCAGACGATCATCCAGCAATAGCGGCAAATTGATTCCGGGCTGAACACCCTTCAGGCAGGTCGCAGTCTGCGCGTCGATTTCCACCACTCGTCCATTGGCCAGCACCAGCTGCGCACCCTCGTGCCGGGTATTGATACGCTCAGGCTCGCCACTGCCCAGGATCAACCCCTGGCTGTCCATGACGTTTACGTTGTAAGGCAAAATGGCCATCGCGCGATTGACGATGTCCTGCGCCAATTCATGATCCAACTCAAACATGGGGACGACAATCCTTGGAAAAAATTTGTTCATGGGCACAGCGCTAGTGGAAATTCCCTGTGCGCAGGCACAAAGACAGCAGCGTTAAGGTGGTCGAAACTCAGGCCGCGATCAACGTTAACCCCGGATCGTGAAAAAACATAATAAAGAGAGACATACAATGTCACAGAGCGCCACCGCTTCGCTGATCAGCGATGACGATAAAAACGCCATCTACAAGCGCATCACACTGCGCCTGATTCCCTTTATCTTCATCTGCTACCTGTTCAACTACCTTGACCGGGTCAACGTGGGCTTTGCCAAACTGCAAATGCTCGATGCGTTGAAATTCAGCGAGACCGTTTACGGCCTTGGAGCCGGGATTTTCTTTATCGGTTACGTGCTCTGCGGCGTTCCGAGCAATCTGGCCCTGACCCGATTTGGCCCACGGCGCTGGATTGCTGTGATGATGATCGGCTGGGGCGCGTTGTCGACCTGCCTCATGTTCGTGACCACACCGACCGGCTTTTACACCCTGCGTTTTTTCACCGGTGCCGCCGAAGCGGGATTTTTTCCGGGCGTAGTCTTGTATCTCTCGCAATGGTTTCCGACCTTTCGCCGTGGCCGCATCATGGCCTTATTCATGTGTGCTATCCCGGTTTCCGGCTTGATTGGCGGGCCTTTCTCGGGCTGGATTCTCAGTCACTTCGCCGCAGGCCAGGGTGGGCTCGCTGGTTGGCAGTGGATGTTTCTGCTGCAAGGCATTCCCACGGTCATACTGGGCGCACTGGCGATTTTCTTGCTGAGCGACAGCTTTGCCAATGCCAAATGGCTGGGAGCCCATGAACGTGCCGTGTTGCAAGCCGACCATGATCTGGATGCTGCCAATAAACCCTTAACGGCGACCGATTCACTGCTGGCGGTGTTCAAGAACCCGGCAATCTGGGCCTTCGGCCTGATTTACTTCTGCATCCAGAGTGGCGTCTACGCAATCAACTTCTGGTTGCCCTCGATCATCAAGAACCTGGGCTTCAGCGACACCCTGGTGATTGGCTGGATCAGTGCGATTCCTTACCTGCTGGCGGCTGTCTTCATGTTACTGGTGGGTCGCTCGGCGGACTTGCGTAAAGAGCGCCGTTGGCATTTGGTGGTGCCCATGTTGATGGGCGCGATTGGGTTGGTGATTGCTGTGAACTTTGCAACACAGCCTGCCATTGCGATTCTTGGCCTGACCATCGCCACGATGGGTGCCCTTACCGGTTTGCCGATGTTCTGGCCGGTGCCGACCGCGATGCTCAGTGCGGGGGCTGCAGCAGGTGGCCTGGCGTTGATCAACTCGATGGGCCAGATGGCGGGTTTCCTTAGCCCGTATTTGGTGGGTTGGGTTAAAGACGCAACGGGCTCGACTGATGTGGCCTTGTACGTACTTGCGGCGGTAATCGTCGCTGGCAGCGTATTGGCATTACGGATGACACGCGGGATGAATAACGCCTAACAGCGCTTGTGATCTGGTTTGTGATCTAGATCTTGCTTGTGATCTTGATCTTGCTTGTGATCTTGATCTTGGCTTTTGATCTTGCTTTTGATCTTGATCTGCCGCCCCTTCGGGAGGCCGAAAGGAGGTTTCGCGGAGTGGGTCGACCGGCATGGATGCCGGGAGAGCCGTGTTGGGCCATGGATGGCCCGTCACGGCGTGCCCACGGAGCGGGACCGGAGTGAGGGACACCTGAGCGCAGCGAGGGCCGTACGCGGGGGCAAGGCCTTTTTGCTTACTTTTGTGGCTGTTTGACAAAAGTGAGCCGCCGTAAGGACGGAACCCGTAGATAATCGTTAAGCATCAAATGGATATGTACGCGGTTTATATAACTGGAGCACTGAGTACATATCCATTGGATGTGTAAATTCTTTCTACGGGTTTCGCCCTTACGGCGAGGTACTTTTGGCAAACGCCCCAAAAGTACCCAAAAGGTCTGCGCCCTACCATACGGCCGACCTCGCCTAGGCTCGCCCGGTGCCAGAACGAAGGCACTGTTATGGGGGCACGCCGCGACGGGCCATCCTTGGCCCGATCGCGGCTGGCTCGGCGTCCTGCCTCGCCACCCCCATAACAGCACCTGCGTTCAGCCTCCTGTGATGGGCTCCAGTGTCGCTCCCACTGTTTCGGTGGCGGCAGGAGGAATGTTTTAGAAGCTGCAATCTAGAAGCTGCAATCTAGAAGCTAGAAGCTAGAAGCTAGAAGCTAGAACGGATTTGCCCTACAGCTCGCTGAGCCTCAAGCTACACACTTCCTAACAATCATAAAGCGTGTTGCGACGAGGCTGTTGTGTCCAAAGGTATTGTTCTATCGGTTCTGGCATCGAGCCTGTTCGGTGTCATGTATTACTTCACATCCCTGCTCTGGCCCTTGAGCGGTGCCGAAATCTTCGGCTGGCGTATGCTTCTGACCCTGCCCTGCATGACCCTGTTCATGTGTGTTTCCGGCGATTGGCGCTTGGTGCCAAAAATCATCTCGCGGCTGCGCCAGCAACCACGCCTCTGGGCAGTTCTGTTGGCCTCCA
This sequence comes from Pseudomonas sp. 2024-210, assembly GCF_045062345.1. Taxonomy (NCBI): domain Bacteria; kingdom Pseudomonadati; phylum Pseudomonadota; class Gammaproteobacteria; order Pseudomonadales; family Pseudomonadaceae; genus Pseudomonas; species Pseudomonas sp. 2024-210. The sequence goes on from NZ_JBJGEJ010000012.1 coordinate 19,997, forward strand.
GCGCGCTGGTGGGCCTGCAACTCTGGCTGTTTCTCTGGGCTCCACTCAATGGGCATAGCCTGGATGTCTCGCTGGGCTACTTCCTGCTGCCGCTGACCATGCTGCTGACCGGGCGACTGGTGTACGGCGAACATTTGTCCCATCTGCAAAAAATTGCCGCCGCCTTGGCCACGCTCGGCGTCGCCAATGAGGTCTATCGCGTGGGCGGGGTTTCATGGACCACGGCCGTGGTCGCCATCGGCTATCCCTTGTACTTCGTGCTGCGCAAACGCGCCGCGACCGACAACCTCGGTGGCCTGTGGCTCGACATGCTGCTGTTGATTCCCGTCGCTTTCTGGTTTGTACAAAGCGGTGAGCAGGGTTTTGACGTGGCCAGCCATCGCCCTGCCCTGTATGTGTTGATTCCGCTACTGGGCGGCATCAGTGCGTTGGCACTGATCAGCTACATCCTGGCCAGCCGGATGCTGGCCTTCAGCCTGTTTGGCCTACTCAGTTATGTGGAACCGGTGTTGCTGGTGTTTGTCGCCTTGTTGCTGGGGGAAAGCATCACCGCCGGACAATGGATGACCTATCTACCGATCTGGATGGCCGTACTGGTGTTGATGTATGAAGGTTTCAAGCATCTGGTACGTCATCGTCGGTCGGTTTGATATCCCGTCACGCTGAGCGGCTATGCACGCCACATCCGTGTAGCCGCTCACGTTTAGACGAGTCTGGCATCGGCCAGAAGCCGACACTTACGAAGATCAGGCGTGCAATGCCCTGATCAATGCCCGTGGATTGCCTGGGTGGTATGCCGTTGACCTTGCGGAAAACCATGCGCTTTTGCCCGAAATGCAATGGCCAGGCTGATCACTAGCAGCGCCAGCAACACGCCAGCAAATGCACTCGTTCCCCATTGGCCCAGTAACACGCCACCGAGCAGTCCACCGCCGGCAATAGCACTGTTCCAGACCACTACGTTCATGGAGAGCGCAACGTCAGAGCCCTTGCCGGCGGCGTCGGCGAGTGCTGTTTGCAGCAGGGTGGCCGCACCACCAAAGGTCAGCCCCCAAATGAAGACCCCCGCGTAAACGGCCACGGCAAAGCCTGAGAACACACCGAGGAAAATCGAAACCGCTGCGAATAGTGCAAGGCTGGCCAGAACGGTTGTTCGCAGGTGCCGGTCAACCAGTCGGCCCGTGAGCCAGATGCTGGCCAACGCCGCGACACCAAATGTGAGCAAGACCAAATCGACGTCTCTGTCGAGCCCGGCCCTGGACACGAAGGGCGCGACATAGGTGTAAAGAATGTTGTGGGCCAGCATCCAGGTGAAGACCACTGCCAATACCGAGCGCACGCCCGGAGTGAAGAATACCTGGCGTAACGGCAGGCGCTGTGAGGATGATTGGCCTGGGTAATCAGGCACTTTGATCAGCACCCAAACGATCAACACCAAGGTCATGCCGGACATCAATCCAAAGGCCATGCGCCAGCCCATGAATCCACCCAGCCAAGTTCCCATTGGCACGCCCAACGACAACGCGATCGGCGTACCCACCATCGCCACCGCCAATGCGGGCCCCTGCAAATGAGGAGCGACCATGCGCCGCGCATAGCCCGCGATAAGGCTCCAGGCCAGTCCCGCTGAAACCCCGGCGAAAAACCGCGCAATCAGCGTCAGCCAGTAATCGGATGAAAGTGCCGTGAGCGAGTTGAATACCAGGAAGCCAACAACGGTCACCAGCAGTACCGTTCTGCGGCGCCAGCTTTGCGTGGCAATGGTCAGCGGGATGGCCGCCAGTAACGACCCCAACGCATACACAGTCACCATCTGCCCGGCCAGAGACGCAGAGACACCCAGGCCACTGCCGATTTCGGGTAGCAAACCGGCTGGCAAGGTCTCAGTGACAATGCAAATGAAACCCGTCATCGCCAGTGCAAGCAGGGCCCCAAGCGGAAGCTGTCCGCTAGGTCGCTGTTCTGTAGTCATCTGCCACCTCACTTATATACTGATCGATACAATATGGAGGTGTGCCGCGATCTCGTCAATGACTTATATATCGACTAGTATTGAAGTGATCGACAGGAGGTTCACATGGCACAGATGGGACGTCCACGCACCTTTGACCGTAGCGTGGCGATTACTCAGGCGATGCATTTGTTCTGGGAGCACGGCTATGACGCAACATCGCTCAGCCAGCTCAAGGCCAATATCGGCGGCGGTATAACCGCCCCCAGCTTCTATGCTGCGTTTGGCTCAAAGCAGGCGCTGTTCAATGAAGTGATGGAACGTTATCTGAACACCCACGGCCGGGTGACCGATAGCCTCTTTGACACTACGCTCTCCCCGAGAACGTCGATCGAATTGACGCTGCGGCGCTCCGCGAAAATGCAATGTGAACCCGGCCACCCCGCAGGATGCATGGTGGCGCTGGGTCTGCTGAGCGCCTGCACGGATGAAAGCCAAGCCATCTCCCAGCCACTGGCTCAAGCAAGATCCTTGAACCGTGCAGGGATGTTGGCGTGTGTCGAACGCGCTATAGCATCCGGAGAGCTCTTACCGACGGTTATGCCCGAGGCATTGGCCACGGTGTTTGAGAGCTTTCTGCTGGGCATTTCAGTACTGGCCCGAGACGGCGTGCCCCTCAAACAAATAGACAACGCGGTGACGCACATCATGACGTTATGGGATGCATCGTGTTGCGCCGCCCGGAAATCGCCAGCCCGGTAGTATCCTCCAAGTCGCTCAGTGGTGATCTGAATGAGCGCAATACCTCAGACATTTGCGCAGTAACCGCGGCTTACTAGAGTGTGTCCATGCCTACAATTAATCCCCGCCGCTGGCTGGTTCTGTTAGCCGTCATGCTGGCCTTCCTGCCGGTGGTCATCGACATGACCATTTTGCACATCGCCGTGCCCTCCCTGACCTTAGCGCTCGGAGCCTCGGCCAACGAGGTGTTGTGGATCATCGACATCTACCCGCTGCTGATGGCGGGTTTGCTGGTGCCCATGGGCACCTTGGCCGACCGCATCGGCGACCGTCGCGTGTTGCTCACCGGGTTGGTCATATTCGGCTTCGCCTCACTGCTGGCCGCCTTTGCGCCGACCCCGGCCCTGCTCATCGGTGCACGGGTGCTGCTGGCCTTGGGCGGCTCGATGATTTTGCCCTGCGTGCTGGGCATCATTCGCCGTACCTTCGAGGACGAAAACGAGCGTGCTATGGCCCTGGGCCTGTGGGGGACGGTTGGTGCCGCAGGCGCTGCGCTAGGGCCTTTGATTGGCGGTGCGCTGCTGGAGCACTTCTGGTGGGGCTCGGCCTTTCTGATCAACGTGCCGATCATGCTGGTGGTCGCGCCGCTGGTGTTCCTCCTGCTACCCCGCACGCTACACACCACACCGGGTACTTGGGGGCTGGGCCAAGCCCTACTGCTGGTCGCTGGCATGCTCGCGCTGGTGTACAGCATCAAGGCTGCCGCCAGCGCGACGCAACCGCTGGCCATGGCGTTAGCCGTGGCGCTGCTGGGGATTGGGCTGCTGACCGTCTTTGTGCGCATGCAATTGCGCTCGGCGCAGCCCATGCTCGATCTGTCGTTGTTCTCACACCCGGCGATCCTGGCCGGAATGATTATGGCCACGGTGGCGACGGTTGCGTTGGCTGGCGTCGAGCTGACGCTGGCGCAAGAGCTGCAATACGTGCTGGGCAGAACACCGTTGCAGGCGGGCATCTTCATGATACCGATCATGGCTGCCGCCGCCGTGGGAGGTCCCATTGCTGGCTATCTGTCTAACTTATGCGGATTGCGTCTGGTCGCGAGTGCATCGCTGGTGTTGTCCGCCGTCGCCTTGGCGTTTCTAGCCTTCGCGGACTTCCATACGTCCGGCTTCATGGTGCCGGCGATGCTGGCGTTGCTGGGTCTGACGCTCAGCATCGGCCTGACGGCTTCGTCCATCGCCATCATGGGCTCGGTGGAGCCCAGTAAAGGCGCAGCGGCAGGTGCGCTCGAAGCCACCGCCTATGAACTGGGCACCGGGTTAGGGATCACCTTTTTCGGCGTATTCATGTCCGCTTTGTTTGGCCAGAGGATTTCGCTAGCCGTTGATCTCGATAACGATCTGGCAGAGCGTGCGGCACGTTCGATTGGCGATAGTTATGTCGTCGCTAACCGTTTGGTCGAGCCCCAAAGTACTGCACTCATAGAGGCGGCTAAAGAAGCTTTTTCAGCCGCTCATGAGCTGCTGCTGATGACATCTTCCGTAATGATGGGAATTCTCGGCATCGTCGTGTTCATCATGCTTAGCAGCTACAAGGGAGGAAAATAACCGCTCACTCATCCTCGGCTGTTTCGAGATTTGGCACTCCCTACCCACCCATCAGGCCGCCAGAACTGACCGTTAATCTTTTATTTCAAAAACACGAACGCACGTTTTAAACGGATTTGGCCCAGTATTTGCTTGGGATATTTAGAATTGATCTTGCTTAACAAGAATCAGTCCTAAGTAACTGGTTTAAAACGTGTTTGCCAATGGCCCCCAACACCCTCAAGCTACGTGCCCACTCAAATGAGTAACGTTGTAGATCCATTGAGGTTGTTGTGTCTAAAGGTATTGTTTTATCGATTTTGGCTTCCTGCTTGTTCGGCGTCCTGTACTACTTCACTTCCCTCCTCTGGCCCCTTGATGGCCAAGAAATCTTCGGCTGGCGAATACTTATTTCGCTGCCCTTTATGACTCTATTCATCTACCTGTCCGGTGATTGGAAATGGGTCCCTATAATTTTCAAGCTCTTACGCGATAAACCTCTACTGATTCCTTGTGTGCTGCTCACCAGCTTCCTGGTCGGCCTGCAACTCTGGATGTTTATGTGGGGGCCTTTAAACGGGCATGGTCTGGACGTGTCTCTGGGCTATTTCCTGTTGCCACTGACAATGATCCTCACTGGGCGCATCGTCTACGGTGAGCACCTGTCGCACTTGCAGAAAATAGCCACGGCACTGGCCGTTGTTGGCGTGGCCAATGAACTGTACCGAACGGGCGGTTTTTCATGGACGACACTAGTAGTAGCCATCGGCTACCCACTGTACTTCGTGCTGCGCAAAAAGATCGGTATCGACAACCTCGGTGGGCTGTGGCTGGACATGCTGCTTATGGTGCCCGTCGCCCTGTGGTTTGTACTCGCGGGCGGGCACATTGATCTCGGCGCACAACGTCAGGCTTTGTATGCACTCGTACCGTTGATGGGTGTGATCAGTGCCGCTGCAGGCTTTGCTTACATCCTGGCCAGCCGCCTGCTGCCCTTCAGCCTGTTTGGCTTGCTCAGTTACGTCGAGCCGGTATTGCTGGTGGCCGTCGCTCTGTTGCTGGGTGACAACCTCGAAGACGGCCAATGGCTGACTTACGGCCCGATCTGGCTTGCTGTGGTGGTGTTGATTATTGAAGGCTTGAAGCATGTGAGCCGCCAACGCCGCTCAATCTAAAGCCGGCCCGCTTCAAATCGGTAGCCAGAGTTTGAAGCGGGCACCGCCCAAGGGTGATGGCTCCACGGTTAACGTACCGCCCTGGGCTTCCAGGGCGCGTCGGCTAATCGCCAACCCAAGGCCAAAGCCGCCCGTAGCCCGGTCACGGCTACGATCAAGCCGATAGAAAGGCTCGAAAATGCGCTCACGCTCTGCCTGTGGAATGCCAATTCCATCGTCGTCCACCCACAGCTCACACCCCGTAGCCGACACATGTACACCTAACTGAATGCGCCTGTCGCAGTAACGCATGGCATTGCGCAGCAGGTTTTGCAGTGCACGAGCCGTTAGGCGCGGGTCCAGCACACATCGTTGCTGAGTGCCCAGCAAACGCACATCCAGAACGATGTCCGGGGACTCAAGCGCCTCATCGAAGCTGCCCAAAATACTGTCGATAAATTCGTCCAGTGCGACGTCAACGCGCTCCGGCATCAGCTTGGGATTTTGCAGGCGACTGAACGAGAGCAGTTCCAATACCAGCTCATCCAGTTCGCGTATGTGCCCGACCATTAATTGCAAACGTTCACGACTGGCCTCGGGCAGGTCGTCACACAGCACCAGTGCCAAGCCAAAATCAAGCCGGGTCAGCGGTGTGCGTAATTCGTGGGACACGGCATTGAGCAGCTCACGCTGTTGATTGAGCAGCAACTCGACATCTTGAGCCATGGTGTCGAAGACGCTGGCCAGGTCGTGAATATTGGAACGCGGCGATATCTGTGTGCGCGCACTCAATTGCCCTTGGCCCAGCCGCGCAGCCGTGCGTTTGAGGCGCTCAAGATCACGCCAGTGCGGGCGTAACCACAACAACAAAGCGCCGAGCAAAGCGGCGCCAATCAGTACGTTGATGCTCCAATACAGCACATTCATGTCAAATGGATCAGGCGGCATGACCCATTCCAGCGCCAGCTCCTGGTTGAGCGGCGACACCACCAGGGTTCGCCATCCCCACTCCCCAATGCGCAAAACCCCTTGGCCTTGCGCCAACTGCTCCTGCTCCCTGGCGTCAAACTTGGGAGCCGTAATGGGCAGCAAATTGACCCTTATAGGCTTGAACTGCTCATCGAGTTCGTGTGCCAAGGCGGACCACTGCTCCACTGGCCGCTCTTTGAATTGTTTGACCAAAAGCGTTTGCATCCCCCGGGACATGTCCACGTTGTAGCTGACAAAGCGCTCATGAAACAGCGACACAATGAGTTCGGGCACTGCATAAATGGCAGCGGCAAAGGTGAAGATGGTGATCAGGTACAACCGGATCAGAACCTTGAACATGGACTCAGCATTCCCATTCGCTACGGCTGAACAAATACCCCTTGCCCCACACCGTTTTGATTTTGCGGGCTTCGCCAGCGCAATCGTCAAATTTGCGCCTCAGCTTGGAGATGGCCACGTCCACTGAACGATCTGTGCCGTTGAACTCGATACCGCGCAAGCGTTGCAGGATCTGATCGCGACTCAGCACTTCGCCCGCGTGGCGGGACAGCACCACCAGCAAGTTATATTCGCCGCTGGACAGCTCAACCGCCTGCCCTCGCCACGTCACTGTGCGCTCCGAGAGGTCGATACTCAGGTTGCCAATCACGATGCGGTCACTGGCCACACTGGGTTCAGTCAAGCTACTGCGCCGCAACAACGTCCTGACTCTGGCCAGCAACACACGGGGATCGCAAGGTTTTGTCACATAATCGTCGGCGCCCATCTCTAGCCCTAGCACCTGATCGTGGCTATCGTCGCGGGCGGTCAGCATCAGAATCGGTAGGCTCTGCGAGTCCGTGCGCAATAAGCGGCACACCTGCAAGCCATCCAGGCCCGGCAACATCAAGTCGAGAATGACCAGGTCCGGCGGGTTGCTTTTAGCACGGGCACGTACTTGATCCCCTCGGGCAATGACACTGACCTGATAGCCATTTCGCTCCAGGTAACTGGCAATCAGCTCCGACAAGGCTGCATCGTCTTCAACCAGTAAGATAGTGGGCATAATAAATGCTTACATCAGGGGGGAACCCCGAAGGATATATAACCCTACGCCCCTGGGTGTATAACCTTCACACTTTTTCACATAGATCCTACATAGCTTCACAACGCCCCTTGCGCACTGCGCTTAGCATGCCAAGTACTTTACAGAAACATCCTGCACTTATAAGAAGGCACACCTGTTGAAAAAGCTTTTCGCCCCGCTCTGCCTTTCGGCGCTGGCATTGGCCCTGACTGCTTGTGACAAAAGTCCCGCTGCGCAAACTCCAGCGCCCTTGGCAAAGGTGCGCACAGAGGTGGTCGCGACGGCCCCACTCTCGATCAACAATGAACTGAGCGGCCGAGTGGTTGCCCCGCGTGTGGCGCAAGTCAGCGCCCGCGTGGCCGGCGTAGTCCTCAAGCGTGTGTACAGCGAAGGCGCTGAAGTGAAACAGGGGGATGTGCTGTTTCTGATTGATCCGGCACCGTTCAAAGCTGATCTGGACAGCGCACAGGCAGCCCTGAATAAATCCAGGGCAATCGCACAGCAGGCCAAACTGCAAGAGCAACGTTACGCCGATCTGATCGGCATTAACGCCATCAGCCGTCAGGACTATGACAACGCTCAAGCACAAGCGCAGCAAACTAACGCCGACGTAGCCGCCAATCAGGCAGCCGTGCAGCGGGCAAAGCTCAACCTCGGGTATGCCACCGTGACTGCACCGATCTCTGGGCGTATTGGTCGGGCGCTGGTGACTGAGGGTGCGTTGGTGGGGCAAGGCGAAGTGACGCCAATGGCGCGGATACAACAGCTCAATCCGATCCACGTTGATCTGACCCAGTCCACCCGTGACGTTGATAACTTGCGCGCAGCGTTTCGTGCCGGCGAACTCCAGCAAATAGGCAACAATCAGGCCCGAGCAACGTTGATTCGTGACAATGGCAGCCTTTATCCGTTACCGGGCAAGCTGCTGTTTACCGACGTGAGCGTTGAACCCAGCACCGGCCAAATCATTTTGCGCAGCGAGTTCCCCAACCCGGATCATGACCTGTTGCCCGGCAGTTTTGTGCGCGTGCGCCTGGAACAGGCGGTTAATAAAGAAGCAATCACAGTGCCGCAACGCGCGATATTGCGCGACAGCGCAGGCGTTGCCCAAGTGCTGTTGCTGGACGCCGAGAACAGGGTCAAGCAACAACCCGTACAGCTGGGTGGCGTCCAAAATGATCGATGGATCGTCAACGAAGGGCTCAAGCCCGGCGACCAGATTGTGATTCAGGGCTTGCAACACGCCCGTGTGGGCGAACAGGTACACATCGACAACCCGACTCTCCCCCTCGCACACTCCACGGATCAGTGAGCATGCCGCAGTTTTTTATCGACCGCCCTATCTTTGCCTGGGTCGTGGCACTGTTCATCTTGCTGGCTGGCGCATTGGCCATCCCGCAACTGCCCGTGGCCAAATACCCGGTCGTCGCGCCGCCTCAAGTGGAGGTGTACGCGGTCTATCCCGGTGCCTCGGCACAAACCCTGGACGAAAGTGTGGTCAGCTTGATTGAGCAAGAGCTCAACGGCACTGATGGCCTGTTGTATTTCGAATCCCAGAGCAGCCTGGGTAGCGCAAGCATTACCGCAACATTCAAACCCGGCACAGATCCGGAAATGGCTCAGGTGGATGTGCAAAACCGTCTCAAGGCGGTGGAGTCACGCTTGCCACAAGCCGTGATTCAGCAAGGCCTGCAAGTCGAGAAAATCTCTTCGGGCTTCCTGATGCTGGTGACCCTGACCGCTGACAAGGACAGCACGCTCGATGAAGTGGCGCTCAGTGATTACTTGGCGCGCAATGTCATGAACGAAATCAAGCGCGTAGAAGGCGTCGGCAAGGCACAGCTCTACGGGGCTGAACGGGCTATGCGCATCTGGATCGACCCGCAAAAGCTGATAGGTTTCAACCTAACCGCCGCAGACGTTAACCAAGCGATTGCCAGCCAGAACGCCCAGGTCGCGGCGGGGAGCATTGGTGATTTGCCGGGCAGCAAAACCCAGGAAATCACCGCTACGGTGCTGGTCAAAGGCCAGCTTTCCACGCCTCAGGAGTTTGGCGATATTGTTTTACGCGCCAACCCGGACGGCTCCACCGTGCGTATCAGCGATGTGGCACGGGTCGAAATCGGCAGTCAGGAATACCAGTACGGCACCCGCCTCAATGGCAAATCCGCCAGCGCTTTCAGCGTGAAGCTGGCCCCCGAAGCCAATGCCTTGAGCACTGGCAATCTGATTCGCGCAAAGATGGACGAATTGAGCCGCTACTTCCCTGCCGGGGTGGAATACACCATCCCCTACGACACAACACCCTTTGTCAAAGTGTCGATTACCAAAGTGGTCTACACGCTGGTTGAAGCGATGGTGCTGGTGTTTGCCGTGATGTTTCTGTTTTTGCAGAACGTTCGCTACACGCTGATTCCGACGCTGGTGGTGCCGGTGGCACTGATGGGTACGTTTGCGGTCATGCTAGTACTGGGGTTTTCGATCAACGTACTGACCATGTTCGGTATGGTGCTGGCCATCGGTATTTTGGTGGACGATGCCATCGTCGTGGTGGAGAACGTCGAGCGAATCATGGTCAGCGAAGGCTTGTCGCCTCGTGACGCTACGCGCAAAGCGATGACGCAAATCAGCGGGGCAATCATTGGCATCACCCTGGTGCTGGTCGCAGTCTTTATACCGATGGCCTTCATGCCGGGTTCGGTAGGCGTCATTTATCAGCAGTTTTCGTTGTCGATGGCCACCTCCATCCTGTTCTCGGCGTTTTTGGCCCTGTCGCTGACACCCGCATTGTGCGCCACCCTGCTCAAGCCCATCGCTAAAGGCGAACATCACACCAAGAGCGGCTTCTTTGGCTGGTTCAATAAAAAGTTCGATCGCCTGTCAGAGCGTTATGAACATTGGGTCATCCATCTGATCAAACGCAGCGGGCGTTATCTGCTGCTTTACGGCGCATTGCTGGTGGTGCTGGTGGTGTGTTTTGCACGCCTGCCCTCCTCCTTTTTACCGGTCGAAGATCAGGGTTACATCATCACCGATATTCAACTGCCACCGGGCGCCAGTCAAAACCGCACCATCGACGTGGTCAAGCAAATCGAGGCGCACAACGCCAGTGAACCGGGTGTTGGCAATACCACGATGATTCTGGGGTTTAGCTTTTCAGGCAACGGACAAAACGCAGCGCTGGCGTTCACCACCCTGAATGACTGGTCGCAGCGAGGCAGCAAAGACTCGGCGTTTTCGATCGCTGAGCGTGCCAACCAAGCGTTCGTTGAGCTCAAGGATGCAATTGCTTTCGCCATCCTGCCTCCGGCTGTGAGTGGCCTGGGCACCTCGAGCGGATTTGAATTTCGTCTGCAAGACCGCGGCAGTGTCGGTTATGACGCCTTGATGCAGGCCCGTACCGAGCTGCTGGCGTTGGCCGAGAAAAGTCCGGTGCTGGTCAATGTCCGCGAAAGCGCTCTGGCAGAAAGCCCGCAAGTGCAGCTTGAAGTGGATCGTAAACGCGCCAATGCCTTGGGCATTTCGTTTACCGACATCGGCAGCGTGCTGTCGACCGCCGTGGGTTCGGCCTATGTCAATGACTTCCCCAATCAGGGGCGCATGCAGCGTGTGGTGGTTCAGGCTGAAGGCGATCAGCGCAGTCAGGTCGAAGACCTGCTCAAGATCAACGTGCGTAACAACCTCGGAAAAATGGTACCGCTGTCAGCCTTTGTCGAGGCCCGCTGGATACAAGGCCCCGCCCAACTGACGCGTTATAACGGCTACCCGGCTATCAGTATTTCCGGCGAGTCGGCGCCCGGTCACAGCACCGGCGAAGCGATGATTGAAGTTCAGCGTCTGGTGGATCAACTGCCGGCGGGTCTGGGGCTGGAATGGACGGGCTTGTCTTTGCAGGAAAAGTTATCAGGGGCGCAAGCCCCAATCCTGCTGGGCTTGTCGTTGCTGATCGTGTTTCTGTGTCTGGCAGCGCTGTATGAAAGCTGGTCGATACCCACTGCGGTCTTGCTCGTCGTCCCGCTGGGCGTGCTTGGCGCCGTACTGGCAGTGACCTTTCGCGGCATGCCCAACGATGTGTTCTTCAAGGTGGGTTTGATTACCATCATCGGCTTGTCGGCGAAGAACGCGATCCTGATCATCGAATTCGCCAAAACCCTGTACGACGAAGGGCATGATTTAGTGAGCGCCACGGTACAAGCTGCACGCTTGCGCTTGCGTCCGATCGTCATGACTTCAATGGCCTTCATACTTGGCGTGGTGCCGCTGGCTTTTGCCACCGGCGCCAGTTCAGCCAGCCAGCAAGCCATCGGCACAGGCGTGATAGGCGGCATGATCGTGGCCACTCTGGCGGTAGTCTTTGTACCGGTATTTTTTGTGGTGGTGATGAAGCTGGTCAACGCTAAACCTCGCCAGCTTTAAGGGACGCTGTACGTGCTAAGGTTCAGTGACACACTTTACAAGGACAGTAACGTCGATGCCGCACCTAGCCCGTACACACCCTCGCTTGACCATCGCCACTGTGCTGGGTGTGGCAGTGGGAATATTCACACCTGCTGCCACGCTGACCACAAAGTTTCTTTTAGGCTGGAATGCCGCAGTCTGGCTTTATCTGCTGTTGAGCTTCTGGATGATGTTGCGGGCCAACACCTATGACGTGAAACGCACCGCTGAAATAGAAGATGAAAATGGCAGCATGGTGCTCCTCATCGTCTGTTTTGCGGCAGTTGCCAGCCTTGTGGCGATCATTCTTGAATTATCGGATAGCAACACTCGGTTCAGTCATGCAGAACAGGTAATGCGTTACGCCTTTGCCGGCCTCACAGTGCTGGGGGCCTGGTTGATGATCGGGGTGATTTTCACCCTGCATTACGCGCAACTCTTCTACACCGATGAGGGCACGGAACCGGCTTTGCGTTTTCCTGAAGGCGAATTAAACCCTGATTATTGGGACTTCCTGTACTTCTCGTTCACCCTGAGCGTGGCGGTTCAAACATCAGATGTGATGATCGCCACTCGAGAGATGCGCAAAGCAGTACTGGGTCATTCGTTGCTGGGCTTTTTGTTCAACACGGCGGTATTAGGGTTTTCAATCAATATTGCGGCGGGCTTGTTTTAACCTTGACGATGCGCCGTGTAGCCGCCGGACAAAGTCCGGCGGCTCAGGTTTAATCCGCCGTCAACACTCCGCGTCGCACCTGATCACGCTCGATGGATTCAAACAGCGCTTTGAAGTTGCCTTCACCAAAGCCGTCATCACCCTTGCGTTGAATAAATTCAAAAAACACCGGGCCCATCAAGGTTTCCGAGAAGATTTGCAGTAACAACCGCTTGTCTCCCGAGTCGGAAGAACCATCCAGTAAAATGCCCCGCGCCTGAAGCTCCCCCACCGGCTCGCCATGTCCAGGCAAGCGACCTTCGAGCATTTCGTAGTAGGTTTCGGGCGGTGCAGTCATAAAGCGCATACCGATACGCTTTAGCGCGTCCCAGGTCTTGATCAGATCATCACTGAGGAAAGCCACGTGTTGAATGCCTTCGCCGTTGAACTGCATCAAAAACTCTTCGATCTGCCCTGCACCTTTGGACGACTCTTCGTTCAACGGGATGCGAATCATGCCGTCAGGGGCGGTCATGGCCTTGGACGTCAGACCGGTGTACTCGCCCTTGATGTCGAAGTAGCGAATTTCGCGGAAGTTGAACAGCTTCTCATAGAAATTTGCCCAATACGCCATGCGCCCGCGGTAGACGTTGTGGGTCAGGTGGTCGATGATTTTCAGGCCCGCGCCCACCGGATGGCGATCGACACCTTCTATAAACACAAAGTCGATGTCATAAATCGAGCTGCCTTCACCGTAGCGATCAATCAGGTACAGTGGTGCGCCACCAATGCCCTTGATAGCAGGCAAATTCAGTTCCATCGGGCCAGTCGGAATTTCAATCGGCTGCGCGCCCAACTCCAGCGCCCGGGCATAAGCCTTTTGTGCATTGCGCACCCGAAAAGCCATGCCGCACACCGACGGGCCATGTTCGGCGGCAAAGTAAGAAGCGACACTGTGAGGTTCATTATTGAGAATCAGATTGATCTCGCCCTGACGGTATAAGTGCACATCTTTGGAGCGATGTGTCGCGACCTTGGTGAAACCCATGATTTGAAAAATAGGCTCAAGGGTATTGGGAGTCGGGGATGCGAATTCGATGAATTCAAAGCCCATCAAGCCCATTGGGTTTTCGTATAAATCGGCCATTTTGGCGCCTCATCAGGTTCATTTTTAGAATTAACAGAAGGTTATTTGCTAAGAATGCTGAGGCTGGCAGGAGGCGCACAGGAGATCCCGCGTACACTACGCGCCAGAAAATCACCGTAAATCAGTTGAAACCCAAATGTCTTCATGTCGACACATCTCTTACGCGGAAGAGCTCCTGAGTACAGAAGTCATTTATTCTTGTATGCGTAAATCGATTCTACAGGGCGTAATCGAGTTTGTCTTACCTCATGTGAAGACCTCGCCAGCAATGCTAGCCTAGTCTTCTCTCTACTTCTTTAGACAGGATCCTGAATGCCTTTTATGCCCAAGCTGAACCGCAACTGGACTGAGCGCTACGCTTTGGTTGTGCTGAGCGGCTTGTTACCCATAATTCTAGGCATCGTCATCATGGTGTGGCAGACACACCGCACGCTGACACTTGAAGCCAGGCAAACCGGTGAAGAAGCGATCCGTCAGTTTGATTTGATGCTGGACAATGCCGCCCTTGCCGCCAACGCGGTATTACCGTTGGCAGGTCAGGACTGCCCGCAGGTTGAATTGGCCCTGCGTGACCAAGTCGCACGCCGGCCTTTTGTTCGCTCGGTCAATCTGGTGTGGGACAACCAGATTTATTGCACCTCTTTATTCGGAAACTTTAAAGAAACCGTTGATCCGACTCACTATGCCGAAGGCATGCTGTGGCTGATGAGTGGCAATCCTGTTACGCCCGATGAACCATTGCTGGTTTACCGCGACCACAAAGATCAAGGTTCGGTCTTGATTAGCCTGTATGGCTTTCATTTGGTCAACGCACTGGGGCTGATTAATCCGAAAACTCAGTTACTGATTGAGGTCGGCAATAACTGGATAGATCGCTATGGCAAAGTGCGAAGTCTTCCTCATGAAGATTTTCCTGTCAGCCAGGTTGAGGTCGCGTCAACACACTATCCCTATCGCGTTGTGGCGGGGTTTGGCAGCGGAACAGCCATGGGCCACATGATTGATCAAAGCCCGGTGCTTCTGGGTCTACTTATCTTGCTGGGCGGTATTTCAGCAGCGACTGTCTTGCGCTTGAAAAAACGTGCAACTTCACCGTCCCGTGAGTTACAGCGCGGCCTTGATGCCAAGGAGTTTGTGCCTTATTTCCAGCCAGTGGTACTGGGTGATAGCAAACAATGGGCCGGAGCCGAAGTATTGATGCGTTGGCAGCATCCCACAGAGGGGCTGGTGCGCCCTGACTTGTTTATCCCTTTGGCCGAACATTGCGGGTTAATTGTCCCCATGACCCGTTCATTGATGCGCCAGACGGCCGAGTTGCTTGCTCCTCATGTCAGCATCCTGGCCCCTCGCTTTCATATAGCGTTCAACATCACGGCACTTCATTGCCATAACCTGGAGCTGATCGAGGATTGCCGTCAATTTCTAAGCGCCTTCCCTGCGCAAAGCGTCGTTCTTGTATTGGAACTTACCGAGCGGGAGTTGGTGGTTCCAACGGACATTACCCACGCATTGTTTGACGCACTGCACACGCTGGGGGTGATGATCGCTCTGGATGACTTTGGAACCGGCCACTCCAGCTTGAACTATTTACGTGAACTCAACGTTGACTACCTTAAAATTGACCAGAGCTTCGTGGCCATGATTGGCGCAGATGCACTGTCCGGACATATTCTCGACAGCATTATTGACCTGTGCGCAAAACTGGATTTGGGTATTGTTGCTGAAGGCGTAGAAACACCCGAACAAAGTGAGTATCTCTCGTCCAAGGGTGTCGATTTTTTACAAGGGTATTTATTCTCTCGGCCACTTGATGCCCATGGCTTTATCAAGGCTATGCAGGCCCATCGAGTTAACCCGGGGTAACTAAAAAGGTGATGCGCGATAACACAGCGGGTTGCGTTTTAGTTTTTTTAAAATTGTAGGCCTGCACGGCTTGGCAGTTCAGCCATTAAGATCTACAATTTTTTCAGATAATTTAAAGATGATTATTTAAGTGCACTAACGAAACTTGGCGACGGCAGTGCGCTAGGGTTGGGTACCGCCTCTGACAGTTTCGTATCTCTCAACCAACAATTGTTCAGGTCATCATTGACCGAGCCTGTGAGTGGAGTAATGACTTTGTCTAGACTTGCTGAATTTCGTGCTGCAGAAAAAGCGCTTCAGGAGCAATTGGCTCAACTGGAAGCACTCAAAAACGATGCTGGGCTCAAGAAGGAAATCGAGTTTGAGCAAAAACTTCAGGCGCTGATGAAGTCGTACGGCAAGAACCTTCGAGACATTATTACAATTCTTGATCCCAAACCGTCGACGTCAAAAGTATCAACGGCTCCTAAACAGCGTAAAGCGCGGGTACTGAAGGTTTATCATAATCCGCACACCGGCGAACTTATCGAAACTAAAGGTGGTAATCACCGCGGCCTTAAAGCCTGGAAAGAACAATACGGCGCCGAAACCGTAGATTCTTGGCTGCGCCGCTGACAGGTGTCGCTGGGCCTGCCGGAGTTCACCATTGACTTCGGCAGGCCAGGCCAGCATCCTCACCCTTACCCAACACTGCTTATGAGCGGTGTTTTTTATAATTATTTTTTAAAGACAGAGGCGCTTTTTAGACCTGATCGAGTTAGAAAATTCTGCTCATCGTTTATAAGGCTCCATTAAGCGCAAACCTCGAAATACAGCGATATTTTTCACATATTTTTCACGCCATCAGTCACACCATAGGGGCTGCTAAAGGACTAGCGCCCCATGCCCGCTTCGGCGGGCTTCTCTTTGCCTGAAATTCGTCAAAACCCGCCTCTCGCACTCAGCTGCCCAATGCAGATGCGCCCCTTCTCCGAAATCAGGTTTGGCGCAGGCGCTCACATTCCGTATCATTCCTGCCTCACGCTCATTGTAGCGACCGACTCAACTCGCACTACTTTCGGAGGGTTCATGAGCCTGCAAGAACTGAACAATATTCCCGGCGTAACGGCCGCTCCCGACAGCGCAACACAAAATTTCGTATTCAACCACACCATGTTGCGCGTCAAGAACATCGAGAAATCCCTGGATTTCTACACCCGCGTTCTCGGCTTTTCGCTGGTCGAAAAACGCGACTTCCCTGAAGCCGAGTTCAGCCTGTACTTTCTCGCGCTGGTCGACAAGGCTCAGATTCCAACCGATGACGCTGCACGCAACGTCTGGATGAAATCCATTCCCGGCATTCTGGAGCTGACCCACAACCACGGCTCGGAAACCGACGCCAGTGTGGTCTACCATAACGGCAACACTGATCCACGCGGCTTTGGTCATATCTGCATTTCGGTGCCGGATATCGTGACAGCCTGCGAGCGCTTCGAAGCGTTGGGCGTCGACTTCCAAAAGCGCCTGAGCGATGGCCGCATGAAATCGCTGGCCTTCCTCAAAGACCCGGACGGTTACTGGGTCGAAATTATCCAGCCGCAGCCGATGTAAAAATCGGGCGAAAAAAAACCCATGATTGCTCATGGGTTTTTTCATTTCAGGCCAATCAGTCCGGCGCAGAAGTCCGGATCAGATGATCAAACGCGCTCAGGGAAGCTTTAGCGCCCTCGCCGATCGCAATCACGATCTGTTTGTATGGAACAGTGGTCACGTCACCGGCCGCAAAAATGCCGGGGATGGACGTTTCACCGCGAGCGTCGACAACGATCTCGCCGCGGGGCGTAAGCTCGATGGTGCCTTTGAGCCAGTCGGTATTAGGCAGCAAACCAATCTGTACAAAGATGCCTTCCAGTTCGACGTTATGGACGACTTCCGTGGCGCGGTCTTTGTAGCGCAGACCATTAACCTTCTGACCATCACCTGTGACTTCAGTGGTCTGGGCGTTGGTGATCACGGTCACGTTCGGCAAGCTGTTCAACTTGCGCTGCAACACCGCATCAGCACGCAATTTGGTGTCGAATTCAAGCAACGTGACGTGGGCAACGATACCCGCCAGGTCAATGGCCGCTTCAACACCCGAGTTACCACCACCGATCACAGCAACACGTTTGCCTTTAAACAGCGGACCATCACAGTGCGGGCAGTAGGCCACGCCGCGGCTACGGTATTCCTGTTCACCCGGCACATTCATTTCGCGCCAGCGAGCGCCCGTTGCCAGAATCACCGTTTTGGCTTTAAGCGATGCACCGCTGGCGAATTTGACTTCGTGCAGCTCGCCCGCTTTACCCGGCAACAACTGGTCGGCACGTTGCAGGTTCATAATGTCGACATCGTACTGCTTGACGTGCTCTTCCAATGCAGTGGCCAGTTTTGGGCCTTCTGTTTCCTGGACAGAGATGAAGTTCTCGATGGCCATAGTGTCCAGCACCTGGCCGCCGAAACGCTCAGCGGCAACACCGGTGCGAATACCTTTACGCGCCGCATAGATTGCCGCCGCTGCGCCGGCAGGGCCACCGCCGATCACCAACACATCAAAGGCTTCTTTGGCGTTGATTTTTTCGGCTTGACGCTCAATGGCGCTGGTGTCTAGCTTGGCAAGGATCTCTTCCAGACCCATACGACCCTGGCCGAAGTTAACCCCGTTCAAATACACGCTAGGCACGGCCATCACTTGACGGTCGTTCACCTCATCCTGGAACAGTGCACCGTCAATCGCCACGTGGCGAATGTTGGGGTTCAGCACCGCCATCAAGTTCAGCGCCTGCACTACGTCCGGGCAGTTCTGACAGGACAGCGAAAAGTAAGTCTCAAAATTAAACTCGCCCTTCAGAGAGCGGATTTGCTCAATCACTTCAGGACTGGCTTTCGATGGGTGGCCGCCGACTTGCAGCAAAGCCAGCACCAGCGACGTAAATTCGTGGCCCATTGGGATGCCTGCAAAACGCAGGCTGATATCGCCGCCCGGGCGGTTCAGCGAGAACGAGGGCTTGCGCGCATCGTTACCGTTGTCCAGCAAGGTAATAAGGCTGGAAAGGCTGGCGATTTCTTTTAACAGGTCATGCATTTCACGGGATTTCGCACCGTCGTCGAGAGAAGCAACGATCTCGATCGGTTGGGTAACCCGCTCCAAGTATGACTTCAACTGTGCTTTTAGATTGGCGTCCAACATACGGGCGATCTCCTTAATACTGAATTCTGTGTAAAAAAAACGCCCGAGCGAATGTCGCCCGGGCGTTTTGAGGGCGATGCAGCTTACAACTCAGGTGCGGATCACCGCCCTAGGGTTCATCACGGACTTAGATCTTGCCGACCAGGTCCAGCGATGGAGCGAGAGTGGACTCGCCTTCTTTCCATTTAGCTGGGCAAACTTCGCCTGGGTGAGCAGCAACGTATTGAGCGGCTTTGATTTTGCGCAGCAGCTCGGAGGCGTCACGACCAACACCGCCATCGTTCAGCTCAACGATTTTGATCTGGCCTTCTGGGTTGATCACGAACGTACCGCGGTCAGCCAGACCTGCTTCTTCGATCAGCACGTCGAAGTTACGGGAGATGGTCAGCGTTGGGTCGCCGATCATGGTGTACTGAATTTTGCCGATGGCTGGCGAAGTGTTGTGCCAGGCAGCGTGAGCAAAGTGGGTGTCAGTCGACACGCTGTAGATTTCAACGCCGAGCTTTTTGAACTCTTCGTAGTTGTCAGCCAGGTCTTCCAGTTCAGTTGGGCAAACGAAAGTGAAGTCGGCTGGGTAGAAGAATACGACCGACCACTTGCCTTTCAGGTCAGCGTCCGACACTTCTACGAAGCTGCCATTTTTATAGGCGGTAGCTTTGAACGGTTTTACTTGGCTGTTGATGATAGGCATCGTTGACTCTCCGTCAGGGTTGAAAAGTTGATGGGGTGAATCCTAACAACTCAAAGTGGATCTGGCTCATTGGTAAAGCTGATGCTGACGATTGGTTTTAGCTATCAGGTGTACCTATAAATAGCCGAAAACTAAATATGGCTCACCTTGACGGTTTTCAACCTGACGTCGGTCAGCTCCCAATGTGTTTTTGCGCGGTAATACTCATCCCGGTAAAGGGAGACGCTTCAACATAGCGCATGGCTGACTTGATGTCTTTCCAGCCGACGTAATTCATCAGCGACTTCAAGTCCCAACCACTTTGATGCGCCCATGTTGCAAAACCACGACGCAGCGAGTGACTGGTGTAATGCTCAGCCGCGATGCCGGCACGCTCCAGTGCCTGGCGCAGCAGTGGAATCACGCTATTGGCGTGCAACCCCTCCTCTCCCAGATTGCCCCAGCGATCGATCCCGCGAAAAACCGGTCCACGCACCAGGGCTGCGGTATTAACCCACTCGATATACGCGCGTACCGGGCATAGACGCTGGAGTGCCGGGGTCTGGAAGGTTTTACCGAGGTTGTCGCGATCGCTTTTGCTGCGCGGCAAATACAAGGTAATGCCCGCCCCCGGCACCGCCTGCACATGTTCTATCTGCAAGCGACATAACTCATCGCTACGAAACCCTCGCCAAAAGCCGAGCAAGATCAACGCAGCGTCGCGTCGTGCGCGCAACAACCCCGGCTGGTCGGCGTTGGCTTGCGCGGTTTGCGCTTCGCCTTCAAGCCAGTCGATCACCTGTTCCAAGTGCTGCAACTGCAATGGCTGAGCCTGTTTCTCTTGTGCCGGGTGCAACGCCCGAATGCCCTTGAACACCTTGCGCACCACGGGTGCCTTGGTGGGATCGGCAAACCCCTGACTGTTATGCCATTGAGCGAGGGCCGAGAGGCGCAGCTTGAGGGTGTTAATCGACAACTGACCGGCGTGCGCCACCAGATACCTCGCCACGCTGTCACTGGTGGCGGGCAAAAATCCGCCCCACGTCACTTCGAAGTGCTCAATGGCTGCCCGATAGCTACGGCGGGTGTTATCGCGGGTCGCGGCGTTTAAGTAGCGATCCAGCTCGCTCATGGGCAGTTCTCTTGGTTTCTGTACTGAAAACGGGCCTTAAAAGCTCGTTTAAGGCTCTAGCACGGGATAATACCAGTATATCCCGCCTCAACAATCTTAAATAATGACAAAATCTCGGCACCATAATAGTATGTAATTACATGATACATACCACAGCACATAATCGTAGGAGAAAGCCATGGCTCGTGGCGGCGTGAATAAGGCGGTGGTGCAAATTGCACGCACAGCGATCCTGGCCCGAGGTGAACACCCGAGCATTGATGCAGTACGTATCGAAATGGGAAATACCGGGTCTAAAACCACCATCCACCGCTACCTGAAAGAGCTGGATGAAGTGGACGCACGCCGGGGTGCACCTCAGGAGCAGATTGGAGATGAGCTGACCGAATTGGTCGCCCGCCTTGCCCGACGCCTGCAAGAACAGGCACAAGAGCCGATTGATCGGGCGCAGTTGCACTACGAACAGCTCAAGGCAGAGCTCCAGGTACAACTGTCCGAAGCTCAACAGGTGCAAGCACAGCAGGAGCAGCAGCTCGACATTCAACGTGCAGCGCTGGCCCAAGAAACCGCGAAGCTGGCCTCCACCCTCTCCATGCTGCAAACCGAGCAAACCCGCAATGCGGCGCTCAATCAGGCTTGCTCTGACTTTGAACTGCGCTTGCAAGACCGTGACGAGCAGATTCGCTCACTCGAAGACAAACACCTGCATGCCCGAGACGCACTTGAGCACTATCGCAGCGCCGTCAAAGAGCAGCGCGAGCAGGACCAAAGCCGCCATGAAGGGCAGATTCAGCAAATACAAATGGAGCTGCGCCAGGCGCAACAAAGCGCTTTGGTGCGTCAAGACGAGATCACCCAGCTGCATCGTGACAACGAGCGCGTGCACAGCGAAAGCCGCGCCATGAGCAAAGAACTCAATCAGGCCAACGACCAACTGCACAAGCTGGGCAACTTGAATGACCAGCTCAGCCAGCAACTCAGCCAGATTGAAAGCGAACGCACCCTCCTTCAAGAGCGCTTGCGCGTGGCGATGCAGGAAAGCGAAGGGCTGAAGCAGGCTCACAGCAAACATCAAGAGATAAGCACCGCCTTAAGTGAGCGTGCATTCAAAGCCGAGGCCGCGCTAGAAGCGCTTAGAGCGTTGAAAGAAGCGCCAGAAGAGCCCAAGGAAGACTAGATAACTACCGGCGCTCTGGCGTGCGGGGAACTGCGCTAGGCGCTGTGCGAAATGTATCCACGCTCGGTGATGCTGCGTTGAAAACATTACGTACAGACCCTAGTAATAGCCACAGTGCCCCGCATCAATCAGATTCTGGGGCTGCTGATTCCGTATGGCTTTTTATCTGTATCAGACCTTCATTGCCCACCCGAAAGATCCTGTATTGCTTATTGTCCACGATCAGTTGGCCTTTATTTTGCGCCATCAATTGATTTATTGAGGCCCGCACCCAGTAAACCTTGCTGATCCCCAAGCGCTTGAAGTGATCTGGAAACAGTATCGTGTTGTCGTCACTCAACACGTATCTAAGAACAGGCATTAGCGCCAGGATTCCCTCGGAAGCCGGAACCCAATAGGCATCACTTTCAGTGTCGGGCGCTGAAAAATTAATACCCTCAACATCCCTGAGTTCAATACGACTGGTCAGGTCATAAGCGATGATACCAATACCAATCAGCTGCACTCCGCCGAGAAACAGCACGGCCGTCATTAACGATGGATAACCCGGCACGGTGTTACCAAAAATAATTTTGTCCAACACCATGTACGCGGCATATAACAATGCCGCCAGGGATATCACCCCGCCGATATAACTCCACAAACGCAGCGGCAATGTACTGAACGATGTAATACCATCAAGCGCCAGGTTCCATAATTTCCAGCCATTGAATTTGCTCTGGCCAACCACGCGGGGCGCTCGGTCATATTCAACGATGACCACATTAAAACCGGCCCAGGACAGTACACCTTTCATAAATAGCTGCTGCTCAGGCAGTACCTTGATCACGTCAACCACTTTACGATCCATCAATCGAAAGTCGCCGACGTTTTCTTCAATATGCGTATAGGTAATGCGATTAAGCAGGTGATAGAACATCGCGGCGCTGTGACGCTTCATATAACTGTCGCTGGAGCGATCCCGTCGTTTGGCCAGTACCACATCGGCGCCCTTTTGCCACCCATCAATCAGCCGTGAAACCACTTCGATGGGGTCTTGCAAGTCGACATCCATAGGCACCACCGCATCACCACTGGCGTATTCAAGCCCGGCGAACAGCGCAGCTTCTTTGCCGAAATTTCGGGAAAAGTTGATCAATAGAACATCGTTATCGGCCAGGGCAATGGCCTGCGCGTATTCGCCCGTGCGGTCGGTGCTGCCGTCGTTGATAAATACGATCTCAACGCTGTGGGCAAGCAATGACGGTTCTTGCCGAACGGTCTGGTAAAACAGGCCAATGGCTTGTTCTTCATTGAACATCGGCACGATCAATGAGAGTTTCATGACGCACGAACTCGAAATACCAACCATTTGGAGAGCAGAAAGCCAAGGACCAGACTAATCAGGGAAAACACCACCACGGTGACAATGCCCGGCAGGTTCCAGTTATCGGCAATCTTGCCCACGGCCAGGCTCAACCCGCCCATGCACACCATAAACATCAGATAGCGCCACACGGAGCCCGGCGTGGCAAAGGTGTAGAGAGAATTGGCATAAAAAGAAAAGGAAGCCGCCACGCAAAATGCCAAGAAATTGCTAAGCGCTTGGCTAATGTCGAACGCCATCCTGAGAACAAAAAAAAGCTGCCAATGGATCAAGGTATTGGCAACACCGATCACGGTATAGCTAGAAAATTCCTCCCATACTTTGCTCATACACTCCCCGTTTACCGTTGGCAGGCCAGTTGGATCAAGCCACTGCGCTCATCGATCCGTCTACTGTCAGAAGTAACAGGTGGCGCAGGAGTGTTGCTGCGTTCGCAAACCCTTTGAACGGCCACACTTATTTTCATTCAGCCAGCGTTCAGCTAATGCAAGTGATTCCTGTTTGGCAATGCGTATCAGTATGTTACAAATTAGCCTCCTAACTAATTTGTAACGCGGTGCGCTCCCATGCTGGTTCCCTTTCTGATCATGCTGCGCGAAGGCATTGAGGCCGCGCTTATCGTCGGCATCATTGCCAGCTACCTCAAGCAAACCGGGCGGGGCCAGTGGATGCCTGCCGTATGGATTGGGGTGTTTCTGGCCGCCGCCTTGTCATTGTTGGTGGGTGGCGGCCTGGAATTAATGAGCGCTGAGTTCCCGCAGAAACAGCAGGAATTGTTCGAGGGTATTGTCGGCCTGGTCGCTGTCGGCATTCTGAGCTCGATGGTGTTCTGGATGCGTAAAGTGGCGCGCTCCATCAAGCATTCCCTGCACACCTCGCTGGATCACGCGCTCGCCGGTTCCAACCATCAGGTCACCGCACTGATTGCCATGGTGTTTTTTGCCGTAGCCCGGGAAGGCCTGGAAACTGTGTTCTTTTTGCTTGCCGTGTTTCAGCAGAGTGAAGGTCCCGCTGCGCCTCTGGGCGCCCTGCTCGGTTTGATTCTGGCGATAGGTGTCGGGTTTGCCATTTACTCCGGAAGCATGCGTTTGAATCTGGGCCTGTTTTTCCGCTGGACAGGGCTCTTCATTTTGGTGGTCGCCGCCGGCATCTTGGCCAACTCCGTACAAGCCTTGCACGAAGCCGGGCTCTGGAATCACCTGCAAGGGGTGGTGTTCGATTTCAGTTCCGCCCTGCCTATGGATGGCCCCTTGGGCTCTGTTCTGGCCGGTATGTTCGGTTACCAGGATGCACCCACGGTCAGCGTACTCGGTGCGTATGTGATTTACCTGGCAGTGACTCTGGCGATGTTCTTCCGGTCGCCTGCAACGGCACAGGCTGCCTCTTCTCCTTCAGCGACCCACTCATAAGGTTCTGCATGTCTACCTCTTCAAGCGGTACACCACCTCGCGCCTTGCGCTGGGCGGTGGCCGGCTCGGTGATCGTGATGATCGCAGCGGGCGGCCTGTTTTATTACGCCTCGCAACTGGCAGCCGCCAAGCGCAAGGTCCACAGCAATGAGGTCACGGTTACTATTCATCCGCACAGTTGTGAACCGAATGCGTTGACCGTACCCGCAGGCTTTAACAGTTTCAAAATCGTCAACGCTTCGCAGCGCGCCGTTGAGTGGGAAATCCTCGACGGCGTGCTGGTGGTCGAAGAGCGTGAAAATATCGCGCCCGGCCTGAGTCAGGTGATCAATGCCACGCTGACCCCTGGCGATTACGCCATCACCTGCGGTCTGTTGAGCAATCCACGCGGCACTTTGCACGTCACCCCGACCGCAGAATCAGAAGCCAGTGCCAAGGCGCGCCCCTCCATGGTGGCGTTTATTGGGCCGTTGTCCGAATTCCGGGTGTACGTGAGCCGCGAAAGCAATGCCTTGATCAAAGCAGTGGATGCCTTGGCGCAGGCCATCAATGGCGGTGATCTGACTCAGGCTCAAGCGCTGTATGTCCCTGCTCGCGAGGCCTATCAACGTCTTGCACCTGCTGCGCAACGCATGGCCGAACTGGATAACGCCATCAACGCGCGGGCCGACTATTTTGAACAGCGCGAGCAAGATCCGGGTTTTACGGGTTTCCATCGACTCGAATACGGTCTGTTTGATCAACGCAACCTTCAAGGCCTGATGCCTGTTGCGCAGCAGTTGCAAGCCAATGTGGTTCAGCTCAAGCAGCAGTTGATGGCGCAATCACTGCCGCCCGAACAATTGGTCGGCATCGTCAGCCGCACTTTGCACAATCTGGCTGACACCCGCGCCAACAGCGGTGAAGAAGAGCGTTATAGCCATGTCGATCTCAACGGGTTTGCCGCCAACCTGCAAACCAGTCGCAAGGTCGTCGAGCTGCTGCGTCCGCTATTGGCCAAAAACAATGCTGACCTTTTGCTCAACATTGATCACGCCACGACCTCACTTGAGGATGAACTGAAGCGCCTGAAAACACCTCAGGGCTACGTTACCTACGACTCCGTAGGCGCGACCCAGCGTCAGGTAATCAGTACCAAGGCCAAGGCTCTGGCCGATGCACTCGATGGAATCGATCCCGCCCTCGGCCTCTCAGGCCTGTCATTGCAGACGAGACACACATGAGTGATTCACACCACAACCCTGACGATTTCAACCTGCAACGCCGTCGTGTTC
Organism: Pseudomonas sp. 2024-210; assembly: GCF_045062345.1. Lineage (NCBI taxonomy): Bacteria > Pseudomonadati > Pseudomonadota > Gammaproteobacteria > Pseudomonadales > Pseudomonadaceae > Pseudomonas > Pseudomonas sp. 2024-210. The sequence goes on from NZ_JBJGEJ010000012.1 coordinate 45,826, forward strand.
TGCTCGGCATGGGCGTAGCCGGGGCCGCACTGGCGGGCGGCGCCTTGAGCTGCCCGGCAATGGCCGCCAGCAGTGGCCAAAACGCCCAAGTCACCCAGGCGCCCAGCAGCGATAAAACTCAGGACCGTCATGACTTCTATGGTCAGCACCAAAACGGCATTATTACCCCGCGCCCGGCGGCGGGCATGCTGGTCGCGTTCGATGTGCTGGCCAGCGACAAACAAGACCTTGAGCGGCTGTTTCGCACCCTCAATGAGCGCATCGCGTTTCTGATGAAAGGCGGCATCGTCGCGCAGGTCGATCCCAAACTTCCACCTGTCGACTCCGGCATTCTTGGCCCAGTGATCACGCCAGATAACTTGACCGTGACCGTGTCGGTGGGCGAATCCCTGTTCGATGAGCGATTTGGCCTTGGCCCGGTCAAACCCAAACGCTTGAGTCGCATGCAAGGCTTCCCCAACGACGCATTGGAGCCGGCGCAGTGTAACGGCGACCTGAGCCTGCAATTTTGTGCCAATACCGCCGACACCAATATTCATGCTTTGCGCGACATCGTTAAAAACTTGCCCGACTTGCTGCTGGTGCGCTGGAAGCAAGAAGGCACAGTGCCTCCCCAAGCCCCCGGCAAACCCGGCGAGTCGGCGCAAAGTGCGCGCAACTTTTTGGGGTTTCGCGACGGCTCTGCCAACCCGGATTCCACTAACAATACATTGATGGACAGCATTGTCTGGGTACAACCCGGCACCGATGAGCCGCAGTGGGCGGTCGATGGCAGCTATCAGGCGGTGCGCATTATTCGCAATTTTGTCGAGCGCTGGGATCGCACGCCGCTGCAAGAGCAACAAAGCATCTTTGGCCGCAACAAGGCCAGCGGAGCGCCTATGGATGGTCAGCGCGAAACCGACGTGCCCGATTACAGCAAAGACCCTCACGGCAAGCTCACCAAGCTGGATGCGCATATTCGCCTGGCTAACCCGCGCACCCCTGAAACCGCCCGCAGCCTGATCCTGCGCCGCCCGTTCAACTACTCCAACGGCGTCAATAAAAACGGCCAACTGGACATGGGCTTGCTGTTCATCTGTTACCAGAGTGATCTGGACAAAGGCTTCATCGCCGTGCAAACCCGGCTCAATGGCGAACCGTTGGAGGAATACCTCAAGCCGGTAGGCGGGGGTTATTTTTTCACCTTGCCGGGCGTGCGCGACGCACAGGATTTCATTGGCCGCTCCTTACTCAATGCACATGCGTAACCCCCCTGACACCTACCGGAAAAGTCCCATGAACAAGACGCCGCTCGCATTGATGCTCACGCTTGGTTTGCTCCACCTCCCACTCTCGGCTATGGCAGCGACTGCGCCACTGGACTTGGTGGGGCCTGTCTCAGACTACAAGATCTACGTGACTGAACAGCTGGATGAGCTGGCCAGCAACACCCAACAATTCACCGATGCAATCAAACAAGGCGATATTGCCACCGCTAAAAAGCTGTATGCGCCCACCCGCGTTTATTATGAATCCATCGAACCGATTGCCGAACTGTTCAGCGACCTTGATGCCTCCATCGACTCTCGGGTCGATGACCACGAAAAGGGCGTCAAGGCTGAAGACTTCACCGGCTTTCATCGCATCGAATACAGCCTCTACTCTGAAAACAGCACCCAAGGTCTGGATGCACTGGCCGATGGTCTGAACAAAGACGTCAAAGACCTGCAAACCCGAGTTGCCGGGCTGACTTTCCCGCCCGACAAAGTGGTAGGCGGTGCGGCGGCATTGATGGAAGAAGTCGCTGCAACGAAGGTAACCGGCGAAGAAGACCGTTACAGCCACACCGACCTCTACGACTTCCAGGGTAACGTCGACGGCGCCAAAAAGATCTTTGAGCTGTTCCGCGCGCCAATTGAACAAGGCGACAAAGCCTTTGCCGCCAAAGTGGATAAAAACTTCGCCACCGTAGACACCATTCTGGCCAAGTACCGCACCCAAGAAGGCGGCTTTGAAACCTATGACAAAGTCAGCGACAACGACCGCAGGGCCTTAATCGGCCCGGTTAATACGTTGGCAGAAGACTTGTCGACCCTGCGCGGCAAACTGGGCTTGAATTAAGTCTTGATACAGATCTCCTGTAGCCGCTGACGAACTCTGCGAGGCTGCGATCGGCGGCAAAGCCGTCATTAACCGGCCGATGCGTTGCCTCAGACGCATCACATTGGCCGGATTGCTGAATTCAGGCTCACCGCGCTCGTATTCATTACGACGATTGCATCGTCGAACGCAGCCTCGCAAAGCTCGTCAGCGGCGACGAGAACTGCATTCACGAGCCTGCACCGCACTAACCGATGTGATGCACGTCACATATCCGCAGGTGGGTTCTGGCGCTTTATCGAGTAGATAGGCGGGTTTACTGACCCAACTCATTGTTTCTATACCCGCTATCGCTGTAAGAAATAACCTTCACGTTAACTATGCGTCGAATAAAAAAACTGACCCTTTGGCCTAGTAAAACCTATTCCTGAATAACACCTGTCTAGTGTTTGGAAAACAGGTGGTGTTGATCCAACTTTCATAGGCTTTTCACAGTTCAGCGTTTAACGTATGGCCATTCCTTCGGCGAAAACCCTCAAGAGTCTGTAGGGAAATCATGTAGATAACGTAAGTCGATGACTTTACCTTTGTAAGTTATAAGCTTTACTCAGTGCGGTATGGCTTTTTGCCGTACTGAGTTATCCGACTTTCACATGAGTCATCTTGTGCCATTGAAATTGACTGGAACGAATACTTTGAAACCCTACCCCATCCAGTGTGTGTCGATCGTCATTCCGGTCTACAACGAAGAAGAGAGTTTGCCTGAGCTGTTGCGCCGCACTGAAGCGGCCTGTGCCCAGTTAACGCAAGCGTACGAAATCGTTCTGGTCGATGACGGTAGCCGCGATGCATCGGCGCAAATTCTTGAAGACGCTGCTGCCCGTGAAGGCAGCCCGGTGGTCGCCGTCATCCTCAATCGCAACTATGGCCAACATGCCGCCATCATGGCCGGTTTTGAGCATTCCAAAGGCGACGTGGTGATTACCCTCGACGCTGACTTGCAAAACCCGCCCGAAGAAATTCCACGGCTGGTGGCTCAGGCTGCGCTGGGTTACGACGTCGTCGGCACGGTGCGCAACAACCGCCAGGACTCTGCCTGGCGTCGCTGGCCGTCACGCTTGATCAACCTGGCCGTACAGCGCTCCACCGGCGTTGCCATGAGCGATTACGGCTGCATGCTGCGCGCCTATCGCCGCTCCATCGTCGAGGCCATGCTCGCCTGCCGCGAACGCAGCACCTTTATCCCGATCCTCGCCAACAGCTTCGCCCGCCACACCACTGAGGTGCTGGTAGAGCACGCCGAGCGCGAGCACGGTGACTCCAAATACAGCCCCATGCGCCTGATCAACCTGATGTTCGACCTGATCACCTGCATGACCACTACGCCTTTGCGTTTGCTGAGCATTATCGGTTTCAGCATGGCGTTGCTGGGCGGCCTGTTTGCCATCCTGCTGATCGTCTTGCGCCTTATTTTCGGTGCGACCTGGGCGGGTGACGGCACCTTTGTCTTGTTCGCCGTGCTGTTTGTGTTTACCGGCGGCCAATTCATCGGCATGGGGCTGCTGGGTGAATACCTCGGTCGCATGTACAGCGACGTTCGGGCCCGCCCGCGTTTCTTTATCGAAAAAATTGTCCGCGCCGAACCACAAGCGCCTGCTGTACACACGAATACCCCGTCTTTTTCTAATACCGCACAGGTTCAATCATGAGTTTGAAAGCCGTTGTTTTTGCCTATCACGATATTGGCTGCACAGGCATCGAAGCCTTGCTCAATGCAGGTTATGAAATTGCTGCGGTGTTTACCCATGCCGACGATCCCAAGGAAAACAACTTCTACGGTTCTGTAGCCCAGCTGTGTGCCCGTAAAGGCATTCCGGTTCACGCACCGGAAGACGCCAACCACCCGCTGTGGATCGAACGTATCGGCAAGCTGAATGCGGATTACATTTTCTCGTTCTACTACCGCAATCTGTTGGGCGAAGAACTGCTCAACAGCGTCAGCAAAGGGGCATTCAACCTGCACGGCTCGTTGCTGCCGCGCTACCGGGGCCGCGCACCGGCCAACTGGGTGCTGGTCAACGGCGAAACCGAAACCGGCGTCACCCTGCACCGCATGGTCAAACGTGCCGATGCAGGCGCCATCATCGCCCAACAGCGCATCAGCATTGAACGCACGGACACTGCGTTGACCCTGCACGGCAAACTGCGCGAAACGGCCGCAAAACTGTTGGCCGAAACCTTGCCACTGCTGCCTGAAGGGCAACTCAAAGAAACCCCGCAAGACGAGTCCAAGGCCACCTATTTTGGTCGTCGCACCGCCGCAGACGGTTTGCTGCAATGGGCTCGCCCGGCCGAAGAGCTGTTCAATCTGGTTCGTGCCGTGACCCAGCCCTACCCTGGCGCATTCTGCGCTGTTGGTGAGCACAAACTGATTGTCTGGGGCGCCGAAGTGGTCGCGGGCAATGGCGGGCACGCGCCGGGGCACGTTATCAGCTGCGACCCACTGCGCATTGCCTGTGGCCAGGATTCGCTGGTGATCACCGCCGGTCAACGCAATGACAACGGTCTGTACCTCAGCGGCCCGCAATTGGCCCGCGAACTGGGTCTGGTTGAAGGTTCACGTTTGCGTGGCAGTGAATCAGGACGTGCACCCCGTCGTACCCGCGTGCTGATTCTGGGTGTCAACGGCTTTATCGGTAACCATTTGTCCGAGCGCCTGCTGCAAGACGACCGGTATGAAGTGTACGGCCTGGACATTGGCTCCGACGCCATTGACCGCCTGCGCAGCCACCCTAACTTCCACTTTGTGGAAGGTGATATCAGCATCCACACCGAGTGGATCGAGTACCACATCAAAAAATGTGACGTGGTCCTGCCGCTGGTAGCCATTGCCACGCCTATCGAGTACACCCGCAATCCGTTGCGCGTATTCGAGCTGGATTTCGAAGAAAACCTTAAGCTGGTGCGCTACTGCGTCAAGTACAACAAGCGCGTGATCTTCCCGTCCACGTCCGAAGTGTATGGCATGTGCCAGGACAAGAATTTCGACGAAGACACTTCTAACCTGATTGTTGGCCCGATCAACAAGCAGCGCTGGATCTACTCCGTGTCCAAGCAACTGCTGGACCGCGTGATCTGGGCCTATGGGCAAAAAGGCCTGAAGTTCACCCTGTTCCGTCCTTTCAACTGGATGGGGCCACGCCTTGACCGTCTGGATTCGGCACGGGTCGGCAGCTCGCGCGCCATTACCCAACTGATTCTGCACTTGGTCGAAGGCACCCCCATTCGCCTCGTCGACGGCGGCGAACAAAAACGCTGCTTCACTGACGTGGCCGACGGTATTGAAGCCCTGGCGCGGATCATCGACAACAAGGGTGGCAAGTGCGACGGCCAGATCATCAACATCGGCAATCCGGACAACGAAGCCAGCATCCGCCAACTGGGCGAAGAGCTGCTGCGTCAGTTCGAAGCGCACCCGCTGCGTGACAACTTCCCGCCGTTTGCCGGTTTCCGTGATGTTGAGAGCCAGTCGTTCTACGGCACGGGCTATCAAGACGTCAGCCACCGTAAGCCAAGCGTAGAAAACGCCCGTCGCTTGATCGACTGGACGCCGACCACCGAGCTCAGCGAGACCATCGCCAAAACCCTGGATTTCTTCCTGCGCGAAGCCATGGTTGAACTCGCGGAAAAACGCTGATGCAGGCTGGACTACGCATTGATGTCGACACCTACCGAGGAACCCGCGAAGGGGTTCCCCGGCTGCTCGACATGCTCGACGAAGCGCAAATCAAAGCCACATTTTTCTTTAGCGTGGGGCCAGACAATATGGGCCGCCATTTATGGCGGCTGATCAAGCCTCAATTCTTCTGGAAAATGATGCGCTCCAAGGCGGCCAGTCTGTACGGCTGGGATATTTTGCTGGCCGGAACTGCCTGGCCTGGCAAACCGATTGGCAAGGACCTGGGGCACTTGATGCGCCAGACCCTCGACGCCGGCCACGAAGTGGGTTTGCATGCCTGGGATCACCACGGCTGGCAAGCCAATGCCGGGCGCTGGAGCGAAGCGCAGTTGATTGAGCAGATCCGTCGCGGTGTCGACACTCTGAGCGACATCACCGGGCAGGCGGTCGAATGCTCGGCCGCCGCCGGCTGGCGCGCTGATGAACGCGTAGTCCTGGCTAAGGAAGCCTTTGGTTTTCGTTACAACAGTGATTGCCGCGGGCACAGCCTGTTTCGGCCAAGATTGGCCGATGGCCGCCTGGGCGCGCCGCAAATCCCTGTCGATTTACCCACGTTCGATGAAGTCGTCGGGCCGCAGATCAGCGCCGCCGACTTCAACGCCTACATTCTTGATCGCTTCAGCCCGCAAAAGCTGAATGCGTACACCATCCACGCTGAAGTAGAAGGGATTCTAATGGCCAACGACTTCCGTCAATTACTGGCGCAGGCCCGTGCCCGCGATATTCATTTTCACCCTCTGCGCGACTTGCTGCCCGCAGCGCTCGACAGCCTGCCCGCGGGGCAATTGAGTCGTGGTGTTCTCGATGGCCGTGAAGGCTGGCTGGGAGTGCAGCAACCATGACGCAGCGCTGGGCAATACCGCTATTGGTTTTGGCTTTTATTGCGTTTTACCTGCTGCCGCTGGGCACCCACGGCTTATGGATCCCGGACGAAACGCGCTATGCGCAAATCGGCCAGCAAATCCTGATCGACGGAAATTGGGTCACCCCGCACTTTATGGACCTGCGCTACTTCGAGAAGCCGATTGCCGGCTACTGGATGATCGCCATCGGGCAGGCCATCTTTGGTGAAAACCTGTTTGGCGTGCGCATCGCGTCGGCCATTGCTACCGGCCTCAGCGTCATGCTGGCGTACCTCGTGGCGCGCCGCTTGTGGAACGACCCGCGCAAAAGTTTTGCCTGCGCGCTGGTGTACATGACCTTTGGCCTGATCGCCGGGCAGGCCGGGTATTCAAACCTCGATCCGCAGTTCACCTGGTGGGTCAACTTGAGCTTGGCAGCCTTATGGTTTGCCGTGGACAGCACCACCACCCGCGGCCGCCTGATCAGTTGGGCGGTGCTGGGTTTTGCCTGCGGCATGGGCTTTATGACCAAGGGCTTTCTGGCCTTTCTGTTGCCAGTATTGATCGCCCTGCCCTACATGATCTGGCAAAAACGCTTTGTCGAACTGGTCAAATACGGCCTGCTTGCCATGCTGGTGGCAGCGATTGTGTCGTTGCCGTGGGTGCTGGCGGTACACGCTCAGGAGCCTGACTACTGGCGCTTTTTCTTCTGGCACGAGCATATCCGCCGCTTTGCCGGTGAAGATGCCCAGCATGGCCGTCCGTGGTGGTTCTATCTGCCGCTGATGGTGGTTTCCAGCTTGCCGTGGGCGGCGCTGCTGCCCGCGACCTTCAAGGATGCGTGGCACAACACGCGTCATCGCGGGGTGGTCTTCCTGCTGCTGTGGATGCTGCTGCCGCTGGCCCTGTTCAGCTTGAGCAAGGGCAAATTGCCGACCTACATCATGCCGTGCCTGTTGCCGTTGGCGCTGCTGCTGGGCCATGCCTTGATGCAACGGGTGGAAACGGCCAAACCGCTGTCCTTGCGCCTTAACGGGCTGCTCAATGTGCTGTTGAGCGGTATCGCGCTGCTGGCACTGGTTTATTTCGAAGTCAAAAAGCCTTTCTACGAAGACGAAACCTTGCACATGAGCCTGTTGGTCATTGTGTTGTTGACGTGGATCGTCACGGGCCTGCTGACGTTCGCCAAACCGCTGAAAATGTGGGCCGCGCCAGCCGTGGCCATGGGCGCGCTGGTCTTGCTGCTCCCGGCAGCGATGCCCAGCAGCGTGGTGCACAACAAAATGCCCGACCAGTTCATTCTTGAGCATGTGCAGGCGTTGTCAGGGGCCAAGCACCTGCTCAGTAACGACCTGGGCGCCGCCTCGGCCTTGTCATGGCGCCTGCGCCGTCCGGATGTGACGCTTTATAACACTCAGGGTGAAGTCAAATACGGCCTGACCTATGACGACGCTAAAGGCAAAAGCCTGGGCCTGGACGAGATTGAGTCGTGGATGACCAACGCACGTCGCGAAGGCCCGGTGGGCGTAGTGATGCGCGTCAAGGACAGCGACGAAAGCCATGAAATGGATTTGCTGCCCAAAGATGGCCTGCGTTATGACGAAGGCAACATGGTGATTTTGATTTTCCCGCAGCGTGCACCATGACACTGGCGTTGCTGCTACTCGCTTGCCTGCTGACCTGCGCTGGCCAGATTGCGCAAAAGTACGCCGTCGAAAGCTGGCGTGGGGTCGAGTCAGGGGTGACGCACAAACTGCGCTCCCCCTGGCTGTGGCTGGCGTTGCTGTGCCTCGGGTTGGGCTTGCTGGTATGGCTGCTGGTGTTGCAACGCCTTGAAGTCGGCATCGCGTACCCGATGCTCAGCCTGAACTTTGTACTGATCACCCTCGTGGCACGCTACCTGTTCAAGGAAACCATCGACCTGCGCCATTGGTGTGGTGTGGGTCTGGTGATTGCCGGGGTGGTTTTGCTGGGGCAACAGGCATGAGTTCGATAAGAGGTTTGGCTTATGCGGCAGGCAGCGTCGCTCTGGTCAGCGGTGCTCAACTGGGCATGCGCTGGAGCATGACGCGCTTGCCTGAACCGGCTCAATGGTTGGCGGCAATCAGTCACGGCGACATCTCTCTGAGCGCATTGGCGGTGGTCGTGGGCGCTATCGCGGCCTATGCCCTGTCGATGCTGTGCTGGTTGCTGGCCTTGCGCGATCTGCCGCTGGGCCGTGCTTATTCGTTATTAAGCATCAGCTACGCGCTGGTCTATCTGCTCGCCGCCAGCGTGCCGGCGTTTCACGAAAGCTTCACCCTTTCAAAAACCCTTGGCGTGACCTTGGTCATTCTGGGGGTGCTTACGATCAACTTTCGACGTACCCCAAGCTCCAGGAACAGTGCATGAAAATCAGTGTATTCGGTAGTGGTTATGTGGGCCTGGTGCAGGCGACCGTTCTGGCTGAAGTCGGCCACGATGTGATTTGCATGGACATTGATCAAAACAAGGTCGAGTTACTACAGCAAGGTCATGTCAGCATTTTTGAGCCGGGTCTTTCCAGCCTGGTGCGCGACAACCTCGAAAGCAAACGCCTGCGCTTCACCAGTGATGAAAAACTCGCGGTGGAACATGGTCAAGTGCTGTTCATCGCAGTCGGTACGCCTCCCAGCGAAGACGGCTCAGCCGACCTCAGGGCGGTGTACTCGGTAGGTGATGCGGTTGCCCGTCACCGTGAAGAGCCACTGATTCTGGTAGAGAAATCCACCGTGCCGGTCGGCACCGGTGATGCGCTCACGGCCCATATCAATAAAGCCCTGAGCATCAGTGGTCGCTCGTTGCAATTTGACGTGGTGTCCAACCCCGAATTCCTCAAGGAAGGTTCAGCCGTCACCGACTGTCGTCGTCCTGATCGCATCATCATTGGCTGCGCCCGTGAAGAAGTCCGCGACGTCATGCGCGACCTGTATGCGCCGTTCAACCGCAACCATGACCGCATCATCTTCATGGATTTGCGCAGCGCTGAGCTGACCAAATACGCCGCCAACTGCATGCTGGCGACCAAGATCAGCTTTATCAACCAGATCGCCGAGCTGGCCGAGCACTTGGGCGCTGACATTGAAGCGGTGCGGCTGGGCATTGGTGCCGACACCCGCATCGGTTATCACTTTATCTACCCAGGCTGCGGCTACGGCGGTTCGTGCTTCCCCAAAGACATGCGTGCACTGATTCACAGCGCTCAGCAAGTCAACTGTTCGAGCGATTTGTTGCAAGCGGTCGAATCCATCAACGAACGGCAAAAACACAAACTCTTTGACCGTATCAATGCGTACTTCAAAGGCGACCTCAAAGGTAAAACCTTCGCCCTGTGGGGCTTGGCGTTCAAACCCAACACCGACGACATGCGCGACGCTCCGAGCCGTGTATTGATGGAGGCTTTGTGGGATGCGGGTGCCGATGTGCGCGCATTCGACCCCGAGGCCATGCAGGAAACCCAGCGCCTGTACGGCGACGAGTTGCGCCTCAGTTTGATGGGCACGCCGGAATCGACGCTTAACGGTGCGGATGCCCTGATCATCTGCACGGAGTGGCAGCAGTTCAAGGCACCGGACTTTGACCTGATCAAACTGCGGCTCAAGACCCCGGTTATTTTCGACGGGCGCAACCTGTATGACGGCGAACGCCTCGCCCGTGCCGGCTTGCAGTACTTCCCGATGGGCCGTGGCGAATCGTGCAACCTGCCCGTTTCACAAGGCTCGACACCGTTGGCCGCAAGCGTTAGGTAAGCCGGAGCAGCACGCCATGCAGGTCATCACTTCAGCTGACGCACTGCGCAGCGTGCATCGCCAGTCTCTGCTGTTGGGGGCACTGGTACTCGTGCTGTTTGTCATGGGGGACCCGCATCAGGCGGCCATCGGCTTTGATTCGCGTTTTGTGTTGTTCGCCAAAGAAATGCTGCGTCACGGGCCGGGGTTCTTCCCCACCACCTATGGCCAGCCTTATGCGGACTACAGCGCAACCTCGACGCTGCTCATTTGGCTGTTGTCCTGGCCGTTCGGCGAGGTCAGCAGCCTGACCGCATGGCTGCCCACGGCTATTGCCGGGGCAGTCATTGTGGCCCTGATGTATCGCCTGGTGGCGCCACAGTCGCGGACGTGGGCGCTGACCAGTGTGGCGATGTTGTTGCTGAGCATGACCTTCATCACTGAAACCCGTTCCGTGTCGCTGGACCAGATGCTCGCTGCGGTCAGCCTGGCCGCGTTTTACCTGGCCTACGCCCACGACCACTTAAGCACCCCGCGTCGGCACGCCGGTTTACTGGCACTGCTGGTACTGGGGTTTGCCATCCGTGGCCCGATAGGGCTGGTGATTCCCACTGGCATACTGTGCAGTTACTTCCTGCTCAGCGGCCAATGTCGACGCCTGCTCAGTGTCGGTCTGCAAGCATTGCTCTTGCTGGTTCTGTGTATTGGCGCCCTATTGCTGCTGGCCTGGGTCAATGGTGGCCAGGCGTTTGTCCAAGATGTCATCCGCATGCAAGTCACCGGGCGGCTAGACGGCACTGAGGGCGCGAGCAGCACGCTTTACTACTTCTCCAGTTCCCTGGGCAACTATGCATTGGCCTATCCGTTGGCCGTGCTGGTATTGATTGCGATCCTGATGAGCCGACGCACACTGTCCGGCCCCCCCTTGAAACTGGTCATTTACTGCCTCGGTGCAGGCTTGGTCGTGATGCTCGGCCTGTCGATACCTCAGGCCAAAAAAGCTCGCTATCTGCTCCCCATGTTGCCCATGGCGGCGATCATTGCTGCTTATCCATTCGCAGGGGTACAGGGGCGCTTATTCGGCGGGCTGCGGAGCCTCATGCAAGGGTTTTTTCTGATCATCCCTGCACTGTTGATGGTGGGCATCATGGTCGCGCGAAAACGCGTGGATCAAGTGTTGCCCTCTCTGGCCGTGGTGTTCGTCATGCTGGGTGGTTTACAGGCCCTTGCGGTTTCACTGCTGTTCAAACCGCAGTGGCGCACCGCCGGGTTGGCGGGCTCTGCGGTCATTGCGCTTTGGGCCAGCTTCATTCTGGTGTTCGAACCCGTTCAGCGCGAGATCTACGACACCCGCACCTTCACCGACAATGCCCTGCGCATGATTGAGCAGGCACCTGCGCCAGTGGTCCTGCATGGCATGGGCAAGGACGCCAAGGCGATCAAGTTTATGGTTAACCTGAACCGTGACCTCATGCCGGCGTTTACACAGACGGCCGTTGAGCTGCAAAACGTGGGCAAACCGGTTTGGGTGGTGATGGATCGCAAGGACTATGTGCAGCTGCATGGAACCCCAGCAGGCGATAGCGCACCGACGTTAAGCGGGCGCTTTGACAAAAATGACTACGTATTGCTGTACCTGCCTTAAAAAGTACTCGTTCACCGTCACAGCCTTGACGCCTGAGCAACGACAGCAGGTAAACTCTGCGCCCTCCTCCTTCACCTTAGGAATACCCATGTCAGGGCTCGAACTGTTTGCCGCCGTACTCGGCGTGGTAGCCGTGTGGTTAACAGTCAAGCAAAACCCCTGGTGCTGGCCTATCGGGTTGGTGATGGTGCTGCTTTATAGCTGGATCTTCTTCGACATCAAGTTGTATTCAAGCATGCTGTTGCAGGTTTTTTTTGCCGTGCTGCAAATCTATGGTTGGTGGCAATGGACGCGGGCAGGTGCGCAGCATCAAGGCCGTGTTGTCTCACGGCTTAGCCATTGGCACATCCTGCTCGGGCTGGCGGCAGGTGCCGTGATCAGCCTTGGGCTAGGGTCTGCTATGGCTCACTGGACCGATTCACAGTTTCCTTGGCCGGATGCCACACTCACGGCTTTCAGTCTGGTGGCTCAACTCTGGATGGCCCAAAAGCGTCTGCAATGCTGGGCTTTGTGGTGCGTCCTCGATGTGCTGTACATGGGCTTTTATGCGTATCAGGACCTTTACCTGACGGCTGGCCTCTACGGCTTGTTCACCGCTATAGCGATTGCCGGCTGGCGTGACTGGCAGCGCGACCCGGCGCTGCGCACATGAAAGTGGTCGTGCTGGCCGGGCCAGAATCGAGCGGTAAAAGTTGGCTGTCGGCGCTGTTGCAACAGCGCTTTGGGGGCATTTTGGTGGGCGAATACGTGCGCTACTTTATTGAGCAAAACCCTCGCGATACCTGCCTTGCGGATATTCCGGCGATCGCACGCGGGCAACTGCAATGGGAAGATGAAGCACGCGCCCAGCAACCCGAACTGCTGATCCTGGACACGCACCTGCTGAGTAATATGCTGTGGAGCCAGGCCCTATTTGGCGACTGCCCGGACTGGCTTGAACCTGAACTGCTCAAGCGCCATTACGACCTGCACTTACTGCTCTCGCCTGAAGGAGTGGAATGGACAGCGGATGGCCAGCGCTGTCAGCCCTCGCTGGCTGAGCGGCAGAAGTTCTTCAACGACAGCTATCAATGGTTGAGTCACCATCAACAACCGTTGTCAGTGATCACCGGCGATTGGCAGGCTCGCCAACTTAGCGCCTGCGCGGCAGTCGAGCAGTTGCTCACAGGCGCATGAGCGTCTGTCAGCGAATCTGATGCTTGTGCAGCAAGCGATAAAACGTCGGTCGTGACACGCCCAGCACCTTGGCCGCCATGCTCAGGTTGCGGCTGTAGCGATGCAAGACATCGCACAATGCCTGACGCTCGGCCTGGTCTTTGTAATGGGCAAGCGTGCCTATTGATTCTGTTGACTCCTTTTTGCAGGCCAATCCCAGGTCGCCCGCTTCGATCTGTCTTCCTTGCGCCTGCGCCAGCCCCTGACGCACCCGATTTGCCAATTCTCTGACGTTACCTGGCCAGTCGTGAATGCCCATCGCCATTAATGCATCCTTACTGAAAGTACGTGGGCGGCGACCCACCTCCAGACTGTAAAAACGGGAAAAATGGTTGGCCAGAACTTCGAGGTCGCCATGCCGATCACGCAAGGGCGCGACGCTTACCTGCAACACATTGAGCCGGTAGTACAGGTCAGCCCGGAAACGACCGCTGTTGATCTCGGCTTCAAGATCCACAGCCGTCGCTGCCAGCACGCGCACATCAATCGCTATCGGCTGACTGCTGCCCACCCGCCGTATCTGTTTCTCAAGTAAAAAGCGCCTCAAACTGGCTTGTAACTCCGGGGTGAGCTCTTCGATCTCGTCCAGAAACAAGGTGCCACCATTGGTGGCCTCAATCAGCCCGATCTTGCGCTCAATACCACTGAACGGTCCTGCGTCATGGCCGAACAGCTGTGTTTCCAGCAGGTGGGATGGCACCACCGCGCAGTTAATCGCGACAAATGGCTGTTCTTGGCGTCGGGACTGATGGTGCAAGGTCATGGCCACCCTTTTTTTACCGGTGCCAGTTTCACCTTGAATCAATACGGGAGACTCGGCGATGGCGTATTTGCTCAATAGCGTACGCAAGTCCTGCATCGGATGACTTTCGCCGAGCAACTGGTAGTCGGGGATATACACCGGGGGCGCGCTCTGATTGCGCAGGTGCACCATGCCGCTCGTTCTACCGAGGGTCACCGCCAATCTCTGCACATCAAAAGGCAACGTATGAAAATCATAAAACCATTCACATACGAAGTTGCCCACATTGCTCACCGCCAAATCGTCAGGGCTGACAACCGCAATCCACTCAATGCCGCTGAGCCTGATCATTTGTTTGACCGATTCGGGGCGTATCAAATGCCCGGCATCTAGCCGAATCAAGCCCACGTCGCACGCATGCTCAGCAGCGGTGGCCAAACTGGCAAACTCCATTGTCCAGCCCATCGCTTGCAATTCGGGCATTATTTGGTGACATTCTTTATGAGGATCAATGACTAAGAGGCGGCGCGAAGAGGGCGTAGCAAGCATGTCATTTCCTTGGCGCCAAAAAATAAAAGAACTTCTAAAACAGCATGTTGCTGAGCATAAACGTAACAATAGCAAAATATTGACGCTTTCTTGGATCGTTTATTTATAAGCGTTATAGCGAATTGAAAGGTGCATTTAAGCCTGACCTGTGATTTTTCAAAACCAATGAAAACTTGATTCACATCATCCTTAAGCAGATGGCTTTAAAAAAAATAAGAAAGTGTGTGACCTGAGTACGGTCTGGAGGCATCAGTACAAGTAACCAACCGAACGGTACGCCCAGCCGACGGTTAATCACTTGATGGGCACACTTGAGAGCACACCCTATGAACGCCCCGCTCCGTTTCAACGAAGCACTTTTGATTGCCGGACACGCCTTTGAACCTTTTCAATGCGTCGCCTGGGCTCCCCAGGAGGGTCACGGCGAATTGAGCCTGACGGTCATTGACCGAATCAGCAACCGCATCGGCCGCAAACAAATTCCGCGCAGCGCCTGCGCCGACGCTGCCCAACTGGAAGATTTATTGACTCAAGCCCGCAACGAGCTGAGCAATGAAGGCTACACCTTGCAGCCTTGGGTCATGCCAGCGTGATTCGCTATTGTCCTTATGGGAGCGAACGCGCTTCGCTTCTATAAGGACGCTGTTTCATCGATGTGTACGTAATCAATTGCCAGCTCTGTCGCCATCTGCCGCGATTTTCCCAGCCGTATAGGCCCGCGTTCGATATCGATCAAAATTCCCGGACACGCCAACACCGGCAGTGTCGACCACGCTTTCAAGCGTCCGTCGGTCAGCAGCAAAAAACGTTGTTGCTCGTGCGGTAACTGCTTACGGCGCAACCTCAACCATCCCGCTACGTCTTCCAGCGCCTGCAGCAGCGGCGTACCGCCACCGGAACCCAGCGTGGCCAGCCAGTCGTCCAGCCTTTTCGATGCCTTGGCGCCGCTGACCTGCCATTGCGGGCTGTTGCCACTGGCTTGCAACACGGCCACTCGAACGCGTTGACGATAAGCGTCCTCAAACACCTGCGCCAACAAGCCCTTGGCATCGCTCAAAGCCTGATGACGTCGCGTTGAGGCCGAGGCATCGACCACCACCACCCACGTTTCTTGCGCGGCGTTTTGTCGGGTTTTGAAGGCCAGATCGGCGGCCTCGCGCGGGCGTCCGCGCAACAAGGTCTGCACCCAGTCAACGGTGCCTTCGCCAGCACGGCGGCTGGCGCCCAACGTGCCTTGAGCGTGGGCACCCGCTCGGGGTTTGGCATCCGCCCCCGCACGGGGATGGGGACGAATGCCTAGGGCTTTTTTGGCCAGCTCGGCACTTCACGGCGCACGCCCATGCTTTGCGGTTGAGCGGGCATTTCTCCCCACTGGCCTTGTCCTGAGGCTTGCGAGGAGCCGTTAGCCGGTGGAGGCGATTGCGGCTGTTCAGGGGTCGGCGCAGGCTTGCTGATTTCGCGGCGGCGATGGCGCAAGGCGAACTCGGCGACCGCCTCGATATCGTCTTCACTGATCGTTTGTGCCCCCCGCCAGGCTGCATGGGCACGAGCGGCCCGCAACCAGACCAGATCAGCCCGCATACCGTCAACGCCTGCGGCGAAGCAGCGCTCGGTAATCAGTGCCAACGATTGATCGTCCAGTTCGATGCCTTGTAAACGTTCACGTGCTTGCTGGCAGCGTTCTGCCAGCGCGACTTGCTCGGGTGCCCACTGCGCACAAAAGGCGTGCGGGTCGGCATCAAACTGCAAGCGACGGCGAATGATTGCGGCACGTTCTGCCGGTGGCGGCTGCCCGATCATGGCGACGTTAAAGCCAAAGCGATCCAGCAACTGTGGACGCAGCTCGCCTTCTTCAGGGTTCATGGTGCCAATCAATACGAAGCGCGCCGTATGGCGATGTGAAATGCCATCACGCTCAACCACGTTGGTGCCACTGGCGGCTACATCCAGCAGCAGGTCAACCAGATGATCAGCCAGCAGATTGACTTCATCAACGTACAGCACGCCGCCGTCTGCTTTGGCCAGAACGCCAGGCGAGAACTGTGCTCTGCCTTGGCCCAGCGCCGCGTCCAGATCAAGGGTACCAATCAAGCGCTCTTCGGTTGCGCCCAGGGGCAAGGTGACGAACTGGCCGCTGGCGAGCAAGTCAGCGAGGCCGCGAGCCAGCGTGGACTTGGCCATGCCGCGCGGACCTTCAATCAGCACACCGCCGATTTTCGGGTCAATCGCGGTCAAGCACAGCGCAAGCTTCAGATCGTCGGCGCCGACCACCGCGGATAACGGGAAATGGGGGATGTCAGTCATGTGGATGTTCCGAAAATGGTTTAAATCGCTTCCCCTCACCCTAGCCCTCTCCCGGAGGGAGAGGGAACCGATGGGGGAATATTGAAGATTGATGCTAGGTCAGTCCCCTCTCCCTCTGGGAGAGGGCTAGGGTGAGGGCCGGCCGCACCCTCAATCTTCCTCTATATCGAGCAACAGATTTTCAAGCGCCTCTTTATACTCGCCCGGGTCACTCCACAGCCCACGTTGCTGGGCTTCGAGCATCCGTTCAGTCATGTCACGCAACGCGTGCGGATTGTGCTGCTGAACAAACTCACGCGTATCCGGATCGAGTAAATAGGCATCGGCCAGCAACGCGTATTGATGGTCGTCGATCAAATGGGTGGTCGCATCAAAGGCAAACAGGTTATCCAGCGTGGCCGCCATTTCAAAGGCGCCTTTGTAGCCGTGGCGCTTAACCCCGTCAATCCACTTGGGATTGGCTGCCCTTGAACGAATCACCCGGTTCAATTCTTCTTTGAGCGTACGAATTTTGGGCAAGTCCGGCTGGCTGTGATCACCGTGGTAGCTGGCCGCCTGTTCACCGCTCAAACTTTCGACCGCCGCCAGCATGCCTCCCTGAAACTGGTAGTAATCGTTGGAATCGAGCACGTCATGCTCACGGTTGTCCTGATTTTGCACCACGGCCTGCACCTGACTCAGGCGCTGAGCAAACTGGCCACGGGCGGCGGTGCCTTCATCACTGGCGCCATAGGCATACCCGCCCCAGTTCAGATACACCTCGGCCAGATCCTCTCGACTCTGCCACAACCGGCCATCAATGGCGTTTTGCACGCCTGCGCCATAGGCACCGGGTTTAGCACCAAAAATGCGCCACCCGGCCTGACGTGCCGCCACTTCCGGGCTCAGCCCTTCGCTTTCAAGTTGCGCACGCTCGCTGCGCACTTTCGCTGCCAACGGGTTCAGGTCATCCGGCTCATCCAGCGCTGCCACCGCCTGCACAGCCGCATCGAACAAACGGATCAGGTTGGCAAACGCGTCCCTGAAGAACCCGGACACGCGCAAGGTCACATCCACTCGGGGTCGATCCAGCAAGCTGACCGGCAAGATCTCGAAGTCATCGACCCGTTGACTGCCCGTCGCCCACACCGGGCGTACGCCCATCAAGGCCATCGCCTGAGCAATATCATCGCCGCCAGTGCGCATGGTTGCCGTGCCCCACACCGACAGGCCTAGCTGGCGCAGGTGGTCGCCGTGATCCTGCAAATGGCGTTCGAGAATCAGGTTGGCCGACTGAAAGCCAATCCGCCAGGCCGTGGTCGTGGGCAAATTGCGCACGTCCACGGAAAAGAAGTTACGCCCGGTGGGCAACACATCCAGTCGCCCACGACTCGGCGCACCGCTAGGCCCCGCCGGCACAAAACGGCCGCTCAAGGCGTCCAGCAAGCCCTGCATTTCCGCAGGGCCGCAGGCATCAAGCCGGGGTGCAACCACTTCCAGCAAGGCGTCGAAAATGGCGCGAACATCCGTCCATAGATCGCTGTCAGGTAGTTGCAGCTCACCCAGCAACGCTTGTTCGATCAACTGCGCAGCGTACAACTCAAGGCGCTCACGGGCATCCCCGGCGGTGCGCCACAACGAGTCGCAAACCGCTTGCAGCTCGGGGGGTTGCCGCGCAGTCCAGGGTTCAGCCAACGCACAGTCGAGTGGGTCAAAGCCCATCTCAAAAGCTTTGGCCAGGGCGCGTAATAGACTCGACTGCGCGCCCCGCCCATCGCCCCGTGGAATACGCAACAGGGCCAGTAAAGTGTCTATGCGCAAACGCCCGGCTGGCGATTCACCGAAGATGTGCAGACCGTCACGGATTTGTGATTCCTTGAGATCACACAAGTAGGTGTCCAGCCGGGGCAGCCAGATAGCCGCATCAGCGTCACTGTCGAGTTGTTCGTCAAGTTGCAGCTCGCGGTCGATCCGGGTTTCCCGTACCAGCTTGAGAATGTCGCGCTGCAATTCGCGGGCACGGCGCGGGTCCAGCAACTGCGCTTCGTAATACTCGTCGGCCAGCAGTTCCAGATCACGTAAAGGCCCGTAGGTTTCAGCCCGGGTTAGAGGCGGCATCAAGTGATCGATAATCACCGCTTGAGTGCGCCGCTTGGCTTGCGCACCTTCGCCGGGGTCGTTGACGATAAACGGATACACATTGGGCATCGGCCCAAGGATCGCGTCCGGCCAACAGTGCTCGGACAGCCCGACGCCCTTGCCCGGCAACCATTCCAGATTGCCGTGCTTACCGACATGCACCACTGCGTGAGCGCCGTAGGTGTGGCGCAGCCAGAAATAAAACGCCAGATAAGCATGCGGCGGCACCAGATCCGGATCGTGATACACCGCGCTGGCGTCAACCTGATAGCCACGCGCCGGTTGAATCCCGACAAAGGTCAGGCCAAAGCGCAGACCGGCAATCATCATTCGTCCGTCACGGAACATCGGATCACTGTGGGGCTCACCCCAGCGCTCGGTCACCGCTTGCCGATTGGCCTCGGGCAAGGCTTTGAACATCGCCAGGTACTCATCGAGCGCCAGACTTTGCAGGCACGGACGCAGATCGAGGCTGTCCAGGTCGTTACTCACCCCACCCAGCAACTGCGCAATCAACTCAGTGCCGCTGTCTGGTAACTGACAATCAAGCGGATACCCTTCAAGGTGCAAGGCCCGCAAGATATTCAGTGCGGCGGCCGGCGTGTCCAGTCCGACGCCATTGCCAATGCGGCCATCGCGGGTCGGATAGTTGGCCAGAATCAGGGCGATGCGCTTGTCCGCATTATCAACGCGGGCCAGCTCAATCCAGCGCCGGGCCAGTTCAGCGACAAAATCCATGCGCTCCGGTTGCGCTCGATAGCACACCACGTCCGACTGACTGCGCTCACTGCGCCAGGCCAGATCCTTGAAGCTGATCGGGCGGCTGATGATCCGCCCGTCCAGCTCAGGCAGCGCAATGTGCATGGCCAGGTCCCGAGGGCCGAGGCCTTGCTCACTGTCACGCCAGCCGGGTTCGTTATCCTGAGCGCAAATGGCTTGAATCACCGGGATATTGCGCCGGAACGGACGCAGGTGCGGCGCTTCCGGGCTGGACTGTGCAAAGCCGGTGGTGTTCAGAATGACACCCGCGTCCACCTCATCCAGCAGGTCCTGTACCACGGCCAAACAGCCCGGCTCTTTGAGGCTGGCCACCGCGATGGGCAAGGGATTGAGCCCCGCGGCCTGCAAACGTTGGCAAAACACGTCGACAAACGCGGTGTTGGCCGCTTGCAAGTGAGAGCGATAGAACAACACTGCGGCCACGGGTTGCCCGGCCAGCCAGTCGGCTTGCCAATGCGTGAGCTGCGGGCTGGAATGGGCCGGGTGATAGATCGCGGTACGCGGCAGGGTGTGTGGTTCGTCCCACTCATAGTCACGCCCCAACCATTGGCTGGCCAGGCAGCGATAGAGTTGCAACGCGTTATGCCGCCCGCCCTGACGCAAAAAATGCCAAAGCCGTTCACCCTCTTCTGCAGGCACAGTGCTTAGACCGCTGAGTTCCGGGTCGGGGCGATCATCGCCCGGCACCAGAATCAACGTGACGCCGCGTTCAGCCAGTTGCATGAGGCGCTCAATGCCATAGCGCCAATAGCCAATGCCGCCGTGCAACGACAGCAGTATCACCTTCGCGTGTTGGAGCACCTGATCAACGTAAAGGTCGACCGAGCCATGGTTTTGCACCTGCATCGGGTTGGCCAGACGCAGGCTTGGATAATCTTCAGGCAACTGCTGCGCCGCTTCGGCCAGCAGTGCCAGGCTTGAATCGCCACTGCACAGGATCACCAGCTCGGCAGGTGTCTGGCCTAAATCGGCAATGTTATCGTCCGATACAAAGCCACCGGGCTGAGTCCTGAGCAAATGCATGGCTTATACGCTCAACGCTGTACGCAAGGTGGATTCGAGCAATGCGGCGTCAAGGTCTTGACCGATCAATACCAGCTTGGTGTTGCGCGCCTCATCGGCGCCCCAGGCACGGTCGAAGTGTTTGTCAAAACGCGTGCCCACGCCCTGTATCAGCAACCGCATCGGCTTGCCCGGGATCGCAGCGAAACCCTTGACCCGCAGAATGCCGTGCTTAACCACCAGCGCGTTCAAGGCGTCCATCAACAGGCGCTCTTCAGCTTGCGGCAGTTCGATGGAGATGGAGTCAAACGCATCGTGGTCGTGATCGTCATGGTCATCATCGCCATCGTGATGATGATCATGGTGACTGTGACGGCCATCAATATGGTCTTCAGAACCCGCACCCAGCCCCAGCAACACGTCCAGTGGCAAGCGACCGCTGCTGGCCTCAATGACTTTCACCGCCGGTGGCAGTTCTTCAGCGACTTCGGCGCGCACTTTGGCCAGGTCCTCAGGGCTGATCAGATCGGCCTTGTTGAGGATCACCAAGTCAGCGCTGGCCAGTTGGTCTGCAAAGAGTTCGTGCAGGGGCGATTCGTGGTCAAGATTGGGGTCAAGCTTGCGCTGGGCATCGACTTGATCCGGAAAGGCCGCGAATGTACCGGCCGCCACGGCAGGGCTGTCGACCACGGTAATCACGGCATCTACCGTACAGGCGCTGCGGATTTCCGGCCATTGGAAGGCTTGCACCAAAGGTTTTGGCAGGGCCAGGCCAGAGGTTTCGATCAGGATATGGTCGATATCCCCACGCCGGGCTACCAACTCGCGCATCACCGGAAAGAACTCTTCCTGCACGGTGCAGCACAAACAACCGTTGGCCAGTTCATAGACCCGACCGTTGGCCTCTTCTTCGGTACAACCGATGGAGCATTGCTTGAGGATTTCACCGTCGATGCCCAACTCGCCGAATTCATTGACGATCACGGCAATGCGACGGCCTTGAGCGTTGTCCAGCATATGGCGCAGCAAGGTGGTTTTGCCCGAGCCGAGAAAGCCGGTGACGATGGTGACGGGGGTTTTGGCCAGTGTTTTCATCGGATGCCCTTTGGCAAAGCGGCGGGCATACGGGACGACATCGCGGGCCTGAGCGCGCGGGTTTTCGCCACCGGATCACCCCGCCCGGTTGAAATAAAAATCTGTCACGAGGCAGGTCTCCTGGCTTACGGCTGGGCGTCAGCCAAAGGCTGCGCCCTACTCTGCGCCTTCCCGCGTATGACGCAGTGGCATTGCACAGTAATCGACCGTTTACAGTTGCGGGGGCAGCCGCGGCATACCGCGTTCCCTTCTTAGCTTCGCAGTGCGAAGAACCTCGAAAGCGCAAGGCTACGCAGTGCCATGTAACAGGTCAATGCCAGTCGGTATCGAGGGGCGCGTTGTGTTCTAATTGCCGCCTTTTTTCGTCCTCTGCGCTTCAAGGATCTGTCCATGCCGTCCACCCCGCAAACCCGCGTCCTGATCATTGGCTACGTGTGGCCCGAACCACGCTCCTCAGCGGCGGGTGGGCACATGATGCAGATCATCGAGAGCTTTTTGCAGGAAGGCTGGCACATCACCTTCAGCAGCCCGGCAGGGATTGGTGAACACAAGGCCGATCTGGCCACACTGGGCATCGATGAAGTGAACATCGAGCTGAATAACAGCAGCTTTGACGCTTTTATCACTGAACTGGCCCCCGACATCGTGCTGTTCGACCGTTTCATGATGGAAGAGCAGTTTGGCTGGAGGGTCGAGAAACACTGCCCGGGTGCATTGCGCGTGCTGGAAACCTCCGACCTGCAAAGCCTGCGTGACGCCCGCCAGCAACAGCTCAAGGCACGGCTCAAGCACAGCCCCGAGCAAGACGACTTCAGCAGCCTGTTCGCCCCGGCCCCCCGCGAAACCTATGAGCACATGGCGGATGCGGACCTGGCGCAGCGAGAAGTGGCCGCGATTTACCGCAGCGACCTCAACCTGATGATTTCCGAGTACGAAATCGACTTGCTGGTGGAGCACTTCAACGTTCCCAAAGCATTGCTGCACTGGTGCCCGCTCATGGTCGACCACGTGCCGCAGACCTACGTGCCCTATGAACAGCGTCAGCACTTCCTGAGTATTGGCAACTTCCGCCACGCGCCGAACTGGGACGCGGTGTTATGGATGAAGACCCATATCTGGCCCTTGATTCGCCAGCAACTGCCCACCGCGCAACTGCATGTCTATGGTGCCTACACCCCGCCTAAAGCCACCGCCCTGCACAACCCGGCCCAAGGGTTTCACGTGCTCAACTGGGCCGAAGATGCGCTGGCCGTCATGAGTAACGCTCGCGTTTGCATGGCGCCGTTGCGGTTTGGCGCAGGGATCAAAGGCAAAATTGCCGATGCCATGCTCTGCGGCACGCCTAATGTGACCACACCGGTTGGCGCGGAAGGCATGCACGGCGACTTGCCGTGGGCCGGGGCCATTGAACAGAGCGCCAGCGCGATTGCTGCCGCCGCGATTGACCTCTACCAAAACCCGCAGGCCTGGCAGCAGGCCCAACAACACGGGCAGAAGCTGCTGGCTGAGCGGTACTTGCAGTCGAGCCACGGCCCGGCGCTGGTTGAACGCATCAAAGCCTGCCGCGCCGAGCTTGAACAGCACCGGCGCAACAACTTCACCGGGGCAATGCTGCGACACCACCAGCATAAAAGTACGCAATACATGTCGCAGTGGATCGAAGCGAAAAACCGCCTTCAGGATTGATCCCAGATGTGCAGCAACACTTGGGTGAAGGAAGGTTCAAGCACGCGGTTACCATGACCGCTGAGATGATTGGAGTCGAAAAACAGCGGCTTGCCCAATGGATCAAAGGCCGAACACTGATCGCGGTCTGGCCAAGGGCCCAGTCCTGGTCTTGCAACTCCGGGATTCGCAGTGACGCCAAAAAAACAATGTCTCCCGGCTTGGCCCGGGCTTCAATTTCCTATAATCGAGAAGTCTGCTTCCTCTTTGATGGCGGTCGGCGATGTTCAAGGCCGCCTGATTAGGTACGTATCCATAATCCAGCCTTTGCGCTGTCGGGCTTGCTCGCGGGCTGTTTTGATCTTTTCACACACGTCCGCCAGCTTGCCGGCAATCAGGATTTCATCGTCGGTGCCAATGTAGGCGCCCCAGTAAATATCGACGTCTTCACCGACAAACGCCTGAAACGCACAGTGGGCATCGAGCATGACCACCACGTTGTCCAGGTCCTCAGCCACCAGGCGTCGCCCCGTGGTGATACGAATCGGCTGGCCAATTTCATTGAGTGGTACACGATGCCGGGCGGCCAGTGCTTGCACGCTGCTGATGCCAGGAATCACTTCATAATCAAAATCGCTGCAGCCATTGGCCCGAACCCGATCCAGAATGCGCAACGTGCTGTCGTATAAGCACGGCTCGCCCCAAAGCAGGAAGGCGCCGCACTCCCCTTCTGTCAGTTCTTCCTCGATCAGACGTGTAAACACTTCGGCCCGTTGTTCGTGCCAGTCTTCGACCCCTTGGGTGTACGACGGCGTAGCACTGTCGCGCTGAGGATCACTGACCTGCACCACGCGGTAGTTCGGTTCCTCGATATAGCGTTGGCAGATCTCCAGCCGCAGCCTGACCAGGTCCTCGGTGGTCTGGCCCTTGTCCAGAACAAAGAACACCGAGGCACGGTTCAGCGCATTGATCGCCTGGACGGTGATGTGCTCCGGGTTGCCTGCGCCGATACCGATTAAAAGCAGTGTTTTCATCCAATCGTGCCCTTTATGTGGAGGAACATTAACCGGCGCTGGCAGGACGCTGGTGAAGTCGGCATGATCTGGCCCATAACTACTCTAGTAAGCACTTAACCATGACGCGACTCGCCCGAGCGACTGACCCGTCTTATGAACTGATGGACGATCATAACGGTCTGTCGATCATTTACCGCCAGCATGGTTTCCCATGCCCCTTGGTACGCTGGCATTTTCACAAAGAATACGAACTGCACCTGATCACCGCCAGCAGCGGCAAAGTCTTCGTGGGCGACTATATCGGCAACTTTCATCCCCAGACGCTGTTTCTGACCGGGCCCAATCTGCCCCATAACTGGATCAGCCAGATTGGAGAACATGAAGTGGTGCCAAACCGCGACATGCTGGTCAATTTCACCGATGAGTTACTGGAAAGCGCCAGCCAAGTCTTTGCCGAACTGAAAGGCCTGACGCCGCTGCTGGAGCGTGCTCAATACGGTATCGAGTTCCGTTGCCCCGCCACCCTTGAACAGGTAACAGCGCTGATGCACGCCATCGCCGACTCCAGCGGCGTCACCCGCCTGGGGCACTTTCTGATCCTGCTGCAACGGCTGGCCGATTGTGACGATTACCACTTGCTGTCAGGGCTGACCTCCAACCCATTGCCCGACGAGCACACCATCGACCGTACCAACCGCGCCGTGGAGTACATTTTTAACCACTACACCCGCGAGCTGCCGCTCGAAGAAGTGGCGGCCTATCTGGGCATGAAACCCACCTATTTCTCCCGCGTGTTCAAACAGGCCACCGGGCGCTGCTTTATCGAGTTCGTCAACCGCCTGCGAATCAGCAGGTCTTGTGAATTGCTCGTCGATGGTGAGAAGCCCGTAACAGACGTGTGCTTTGAATCCGGCTTCAACAATATTTCCAATTTCAACCGGCGGTTTCAGCAGCTAAAAGGGATGACACCGTCACATTATCGGCGCCTGGCGGTACAGCGCGTGACCGAGCAAAACCAACCGCCATCGGGCGTTCGCCTGCGCAGTGCAAAATAGTATCAATTGAAGTGCTACCAATGATTTGTCACGACGGAATTGGCGGGCTGTAATCGGCCCATGTGTCAGCCTCAGGCTGGCAGCTATAAAAACAATAACCGTCCTTCAAATGCCTCCCCGGCGGATGAAGAGGAGTGCTCAATGAATATTTCTGTCAAAGCGCTATGTGTAGCGACCTGCATGACTGTCAGCGGCATCAGCCTGGGGGCGCAGACCCTGACCATCGCCACCGTCAACAACAGCGACATGATTCGCATGCAAAAGCTGGCGAAAACCTTCGAGAGCGAGCACCCCGACATCAAACTCAACTGGGTGGTGTTGGAAGAGAACGTTCTGCGCCAACGCCTCACCACCGATATTGCCACTCAGGGCGGTCAATTCGACGTACTGACGATCGGCATGTACGAAGCTGCACTCTGGGGCGCCAAGGGTTGGCTGGAACCGATGAACGACCTGCCTGCCAACTATGCGCTCGATGATGTGTTCCCTGCGGTGCGCGAGGGGCTTTCGGTCAACGGCACCCTTTACGCCCTGCCGTTTTACGCTGAAAGCTCAATGACCTATTACCGAACCGATCTGTTCAAGGAGGCCGGGCTGAGCATGCCTGAACACCCGACATGGGAACAGATCGCTCAATTCGCCAAAGTCCTGAACAAACCGGAGAAGGAACAATATGGCCTTTGCCTGCGCGGCAAAGCGGGTTGGGGCGAAAACATTACGGTGATTACCACGCTGGCCAACGCATTCGGCGCTCGGTGGTTCAATGAAAAGTGGCAGCCCGAGTTCAATGGCCCGGAGTGGAAGAACGCGCTGAACTTTTATGTGAATACCCTGAAAGAGTCAGGCCCGCCGGGCGCAACCAGTAACGGCTTTAATGAAAACCTGGCGCTTTTCAACAGCGGAAAATGCGCCATATGGGTCGATGCCAGCGTGGCCGGTTCGTTTGTCACGGACAAAACCCAGAGCAAAGTCGCCGATCATGTCGGTTTCGTGTTTGCGCCGCACCAGGTCACCGACAAAGGCAGTGCCTGGCAGTACTCGTGGGCGCTAGCCGTACCCGCCACGTCCAAAGCCAAGGACGCGGCCAAAACCTTCAGTACTTGGGCCACGTCCAAAGAGTACGGCGCACTGGTCGCCGACAAAGACGGCATCGCCAATATGCCACCGGGCACCCGCGCCTCGACCTACAGCGACGCGTATTTGGCCGCCGCCCCCTTCGCCAAGGTCACGCTGGAGTCGCTGAAAGCCGCCAACCCCAAAGATCCGACGCTCAAGCCGGTGCCGTACGTGGGCATTCAACTGGTGACCATTCCCGAGTTTCAGGCCATCGGTACCCAAGTTGGCAAGTTGTTCAGCGCTGCGCTGATCGGGCAGACCAGCGTCGATCAGGCACTCGCGGCCGCGCAACAAACCACCGAGCGCGAGATGAAACGCGCGGGCTACCCCAAGTAAACATGATCCGAGCCTGTGGTCGCTGCCGAAGGCTGCGAAGGGTTGCGCAGCAACCTGTTTTCTCGACGTCCCGACGGACCTTTGTACAGCCGTCGGCAGCCACACCAGAACACGCCCCAATTAAGGTGTAATCACCATGACAATATCGAGTGTTAGCGCTGCACTTGAGCCATCGCTGCCCACGCGCAAGCCGCGCCGGTTCGACCCCAGCTGGTTTCTGGTTTCACCTTCCGTGGCCTTGCTGTTGCTATGGATGATCGTGCCGCTGGGCATGACGCTGTACTTTTCACTGATCCGCTACAACCTGCTCTATCCGGGTGAAAACGAATTTGTCGGGCTGGAAAACTTCACCTACTTCCTCACCGACACAGGCTTTTTACCCGGCGCGACCAACACGTTGCTGCTGGTCGGCAGTGTGTTGTTGATCAGTGTGGTACTGGGGGTGCTGATCAGTGCCCTGCTCGAAGCGACCGATTTCATGGGCCGCGGGTTTGTGCGCGTATTGCTGATCTCGCCGTTTTTCATCATGCCCACGGTGGGCGCACTGGTCTGGAAAAACCTGATCTTTCACCCGGTCTCCGGCGTGCTCGCTGCAGTGTGGAAATTGTTTGGTGCCCAGCCGGTGGACTGGCTGGCGCACTACCCCTTGTTGTCGATCATCATCATTGTGTCGTGGCAATGGTTGCCGTTCGCCATTTTGATTCTGATGACCGCCATGCAGTCCCTCGACCAGGAACAGAAGGAAGCCGCGCGGCTGGACGGCGCCGGGCCCATTGCGATTTTCTGGCACCTGACCCTGCCGCATCTGGCACGCCCGATTGCTGTGGTGGTGATGATTGAAACCATCTTTCTGCTGTCGGTGTTTGCAGAGATTTTCACCACCACCAATGGCGGCCCAGGCTATGCCTCCACCAACCTGGCGTACCTGATCTACAACCAGGCGCTGGTGCAGTTCGATGTCGGCATGGCCTCGGCCGGAGGCTTGATTGCCGTGGTCATCGCCAACATCGCCGCCATCCTGCTGGTGCGCATGCTAGGCAAAAACCTGACAGACAAGCCGTGAGGGCACAGTGATGACACTTCAACAATCCCGTCGTCTGCAAAGCGTGCTGCTCGGCACGCTGGCTTGGGCTATCGCGATCCTGATCTTCTTTCCGATTTTCTGGATGGTGCTGACCAGTTTCAAAACCGAGATCGATGCGTTTGCCACACCGCCACATTTCATCTTTACCCCGACGCTGGAAAACTACGTTCACATTGAAGACCGCAGTGGCTATTTCCGTTTCGCCTGGAACTCAGTGGTGATCTCCTTCACCGCGACCGCCCTGTGCATGCTGATTGCCATCCCGGCTGCGTACTCGATGGCGTTCTACGAAACCAAGCGCACCAAAGGCACGCTGCTGTGGATGCTCTCCACCAAAATGCTGCCGCCGGTGGGCGTGCTGATGCCGATCTACCTGCTGGCCAAGAGTTTTGGCCTGCTCGACACCCGCACTGCGCTGATCATCATCTACACCCTGATCAACCTGCCGATTGTGGTGTGGATGATTTACACCTACTTCAAAGACATTCCCAAAGACATCCTTGAAGCCGCCCGGCTGGACGGGGCGACCCTGTGGCAGGAAATGGTGCGTGTCTTGCTGCCCATCAGCAAGGGCGGGTTGGCCTCAACCGTGCTGCTGTCATTGATCCTGTGCTGGAACGAAGCCTTTTGGTCACTGAACCTGACGTCCTCCAACGCCGCGCCTCTGACCGCACTGATCGCCTCTTACTCCAGCCCTGAAGGTTTGTTCTGGGCCAAATTATCGGCCGTGTCGACGCTGGCCTGTGCGCCGATTCTGATTTTCGGCTGGATCAGTCAAAAACAATTGGTACGCGGCTTGTCCTTTGGTGCCGTCAAATAAAAATCGTGTGGAGGTCCGTCATGGCCCATCTGAAAATCAACAATCTGCAAAAAGGTTTTGAAGGCTTCCCGATCATCAAAGGGATTGACCTTGAAGTGAACGACCGCGAGTTCGTGGTCTTTGTCGGCCCGTCAGGCTGTGGCAAATCCACCCTGCTGCGTCTGATTGCCGGGCTTGAAGAGGTGACCGACGGAACCATTGAACTGGATGGCCGCGACATCACCGAAGTCTCTCCGGCCAAGCGCGATCTGGCGATGGTCTTTCAGACCTACGCCCTGTACCCGCACATGACCGTGCGCAAGAACATGTCGTTCGCGCTGGACCTGGCGGGTGTGGGCAAAGCCGAAGTTGAGAAAAAGGTCAATGAAGCCGCCCATATTCTAGAGCTGGCCCCGCTGCTGGAACGCAAACCCAAACACCTGTCTGGCGGGCAGCGACAACGGGTAGCCATTGGCCGGGCGATTGTGCGCAACCCCAAGATATTCCTGTTTGATGAACCGCTGTCCAACCTGGATGCCGCGTTGCGGGTACAAATGCGTCTGGAATTGGCACGTTTGCATCAGGAATTACAGGCCACCATGATTTACGTGACCCACGATCAGGTCGAAGCCATGACCTTGGCTGACAAGGTGGTGGTACTCAATGCAGGCAAAGTCGAGCAGGTCGGCTCGCCGCTGGAGCTGTATCACCAGCCTGCCAACCTGTTTGTGGCGGGTTTTCTGGGCACACCGAAAATGGGCTTTTTAAAGGGCACCATCAGCCGTATTGATGCCTTGGGCTGCGAAGTTCAACTGGACGCAGGCACGCGCATCCAGTTGCCCTTGAGCGGTCCTTCGTTGAGCCTTGGCAGTTCGGTCACGCTGGGTATTCGTCCCGAACACCTGAACCTTGCCAAACCCGGCGAATGCACCCTGACTGTCACCGCCGATGTCAGTGAACGGCTGGGCAGCGACACCTTTTGCCACGTCAACACGGCGTGTGGCGAACCGCTGACCTTGCGTATCCGCGGTGATATGGCCAGCCGCTACGGTGAGCAATTGCAGTTGCACCTGGACAGTGAGCATTGCCACCTCTTTGACGCAGAGGGGCTGGCCATGACCCGTCCACTGCGCGCTGCTGCCTAACGGAAAAGCCCCCATGAAACTGAATCGTCAAAACCTCGATCACCTGACTACCCGCGTGGCCAAGCCTGTTTACCTGGCGCAGGCCACCCGGCACGGCATCGCCCATATCGGGGTGGGCGGATTTCATCGTGCCCACCAGGCGTTTTACACCGATCAACTGCTCAATTCTGGTCGCGACCTGGACTGGAGCATCTGTGGCATCGGCTTGCGCGATGAAGACCGTCAAGTACGGGACGCGCTGGCAGGTCAGGATTACCTCTACACCCTGTTTGAACTGGACGACGGCGACGACAGCCAAAGCCGCATCATCGGCTCGATCAGCGACATGTTGCTGGCTCAGGATGGCATTGGCGCGGTGATCGACAAACTGGCCAGCCCTGACATTCGCATCGTCTCGTTGACCATTACCGAGGGTGGGTATTGCATCGACGACAGCAACGGCGAATTTATGGCCTCACTGCCGCAGATTCAGCATGACCTGGCCCACCCCGATACGCCGAGCAGTGTGTTCGGTGTGCTCAGCGCGGCCCTCGCCCGGCGGCGCGCAGCCGGCATCCAGGCGTTTACCGTGATGTCGTGCGATAACCTGCCGCACAACGGCGGCGTGGCCCGCAAAGCGCTGCTGGCTTATGCCGCGCTGCTGGATGTGGAACTGCATGACTGGATTGCCGCCCATGTGAGTTTTCCCAATGCGATGGTTGACCGCATTACGCCCATGACCAGTGATAACCACCGTCAGCAACTGCACGACCAGTTGGGCATTAACGACGCCTGGCCCGTGGTATGTGAGCCGTTTGTTCAGTGGGTGCTGGAAGATGATTTCTGCAACGGTCGCCCGGCCTGGGAAACGGTCGGCGTGCAGTTCACCCATGACGTTACCCCGTATGAAGCGATGAAAATCAAGCTGCTCAACGGCAGCCATCTGGCGCTGACGTACCTGGGGTTTCTAAAGGGCTATCGCTTTGTTCACGAAACGATGAATGACCCGCTGTTTGTTACGTATATGCGTGCGTACATGGACAAGGATGTAACGCCGCAACTGGCCGACGTGCCGGGGATTGATCTAGCCATCTATAAGGACACGCTGGTCGAGCGTTTTTCCAATCAGGCCATTGCCGACCAATTGGAGCGAGTGTGCTCGGATGGTTCGTCCAAGTTTCCTAAATTCACCGTGCCGACCATTGAGCAGTTGATTAGCGAAGGGGGTGAGTTGAGGCGTGCGGCGCTGGTGGTTGCGGCGTGGGCGCTGTACCTCAAAGGGGTGGATGAGACAGGGCAGACGTATGCGATACCCGATCCTCGGGCTGAGTTTTGCCAGGGGTTGGTGGCGGATGAGGCACAGATGGTGCCGCGATTGTTGGCTGTCGAAGAGATTTTTGGCAGTGTCATCGGCCAGTCAGAGGCATTTGCTGCAGCCGTTGAGTGGGGTGTGAAGAGTTTGCGGGAGGTGGGCGTGAGTGGAACGCTTGAGAGGTTGGCGCGGCTGTAAAGCCCCTCACCCTAGCCCTCTCCCAAAGGGAGAGGGAACTAAATGGGGGCCGCTGTAGAATTGCGCTGAACCCTAAAACACCTCGGTCAAGTCCCCTCTCCCTTTGGGAGAGGGTTAGGGTGAGGGTGCTTTTGATCTTGATAAGGCCACAGCCATGAACAATTTGTTTCTGGGCATCGATTGCGGAACCCAAGGCACCAAAGCGCTGGTGCTCGACAGCGATACAGGGCAAGTGTTGGGTCTGGGCTCAGCCCCACACACCCTGATTCAGGGCGAACACGGTCGCCGCGAGCAAGACACTGAGCAATGGCTAAACGCCCTCGCCCATGCCACGGGTCAAGCGCTTGCCCAAGCCAATGTCAATGGCCAGCACATCCGCGGCATCAGCGTCAGTGGCCAACAACACGGGTTGGTATTACTCGACGCAAACGACCAAGTCCTGCGCCCAGCCAAACTCTGGTGCGACACCCAATCCACCCCTGAAAACAACCAGTTGCTGGACTGGCTCGGCGGCGAATCCGGCTGCCTTGAACGCATGGGGCTGGTTATAGCACCGGGATACACCGTCTCCAAACTGCTCTGGACACGCGAGCATCACCCGCAAATTTTCGCGAAAATCGCCCATATTCTGCTGCCCCATGACTACCTCAACCATTGGCTGACTGGGCGCCTCTGTAGCGAGTATGGGGACGCCAGCGGCACCGGATATTTCAATGTAAAAACCCGCCAATGGGACCTTGGCATCCTGCGCCATATTGACCCCGGCGGGCGGCTGGAACGCGCCCTCCCCGAGCTGATCGAGTCCCATCAACCCGTGGGCACCTTGCGCCCGGAGGTGGCCCAATTATTAGGTTTGAACCCTCAGGCCGTAGTGGCCAGCGGTGGCGGTGACAATATGCTGGGCGCCATCGGCACCGGCAATATTGAACCCGGGATCATCACCATGAGCCTGGGATCATCAGGCACGGTGTACGCCTTCGATCAGCAACCGCAGACCCGCCCGGATGCCAGCGTGGCTGGCTTTTGTTCGTCTACGGGTGGCTGGCTGCCGCTGATCTGCACCCTCAACCTGACCACGACCACCAGCGCGGTGCGCGAATTACTGTCGCTGTCTCTCAACGACTTCAATACCCTGGCCGGTCAGGCGCCCATTGGCGCCGAAGGGGTCAGCATGCTGCCCTTTCTCAATGGCGAGCGCGTGCCCGCCCTGCCCGACGCAACCGGCAGCATTCAGGGCCTGACGCTGACCACTATGACCCCGGCTAATGTATGTCGGGCCGCACTGGAAGGCACCACCTATGGCTTACGTTACGGTTTGGATCTACTGCGCGCCAACGGCGTACAAAGCCAGACCATCCGCCTGGTGGGCGGCGGATCAAAAAGCCCGTTGTGGCGTCAATTGGTTGCCGACATTATGAACACCCCGGTCATCTGCACCGAACAAAGCGAAGCCGCGGCGTTGGGGGCGGCGATTCAGGCCGCCTGGTGCGTGTCAGCCGGCAAGCAAACGCTGGCCGATCTCTGCCAGCGCTGCGTGCGCCTTGACCCCACGAGCGAAAGCCGGCCCATTGCCGAAAACGTTCAAGCCTACGAACAACTCTACCTGCGCTACCGTCAACAGGTCGCAGCCTTATCCGAGTGAATGTTATGTATCTGGTATGTGGAGAAGCACTGTTTGATTTTTTCGCTCAGGCCGACAGCCGTGAGCAGGCCAATCGGGTCGATTTCAAGGCAATTGCCGGCGGTTCGCCCTTCAACGTGGCCGTGGGCTTACGTCGTCTGGGGGTTGAGGCCGGGCTGTTTGCCGGGCTGTCCACCGACTATCTGGGCCGTCGTTTAAAGCACATCCTGATGGAAGAAGGGGTCAGCGATGAATTTTTGCTGGATGTGGACTCACCCACCACGCTGGCGATGGTCGCGCTGGATGCCAACGGCTCCCCCGCCTACAGCTTTCGAGGCGAAGGGTGCGCCGACCGGCAACTGCACACTCACCATCTGCCCGAACTCGGCCCGCAAGTGCGCGGTATCCATGTCGGGTCCTTTTCGTTGGTGGTGCAACCGATAGCCGACACCTTGCTCGCACTCGTGCAACGCGAAAGC
Organism: Pseudomonas sp. 2024-210; assembly: GCF_045062345.1. Taxonomy (NCBI): domain Bacteria; kingdom Pseudomonadati; phylum Pseudomonadota; class Gammaproteobacteria; order Pseudomonadales; family Pseudomonadaceae; genus Pseudomonas; species Pseudomonas sp. 2024-210. The sequence continues at coordinate 79,490 of NZ_JBJGEJ010000012.1, forward strand.
GGGCGACGCTTGATCAGCCTCGACCCCAATGTGCGGCTCAATCCACAACCGGACATCAACCTGTGGCGTGAGCGCATCAACCAGCTGATGCCTTACGCCGACCTGATCAAAGTCAGCGATGAAGACCTCGAACTGCTGTATCCGGGGCAAGATCCCGAACAGATTGCCCAATCATGGCTCAAGCAGCGTTGCCAACTGGTGTTTTTGACCCGTGGCGCAGACGGTGCCAGCGTGTTCAGTCGTAATCATGGGCAGCAGGCCATCGCAGCCATCCCGGTCAAGGTCGCCGACACCGTGGGCGCAGGCGATACCTTTCAGGCGGCGATCATTGCCTGGTTAACCGAACACAACTTGGACTCGGTTGCCGGGTTACAACAACTGAGCCCGTCGCACCTGAACGACCTGCTCGATTTCGCCAGCCGGGCGGCAGCGCTGACCTGCAGCAAAACCGGCCCCGACTTGCCCTACCGCGCCGACCTTTAAGCCAGGCGCCGCGTTTAGAAAATCGACAGGTTGTAGCTGACGATCAAGCGCGTTTCGTCCACATCGCGGGCGAATTTCGAATAGTTGGTGCGATACGTGGCGTTACGCAGGCGAAAGCTCAAGTCCTTGAACGTGCCACCTTGCACGATGTACTTGAGCTCGCTGTCGCGTTCCCACTCTTTGCCTTCCTCGTCGCGACCCTTGACGCTGATATGATCGCCGTTCACATAGCGGGTCATAAAGGTCAGGCCCTTGACGCCCACGGCCTTGAAATCATAGTCATAACGCAGTTGCCAGGAACGTTCCTGAGCGTTGGCGAAGTCGTTGACCTGCAAGTAGTTGACCAGATACGGGTTGCTGCCATCCAGGTACGGCATCGATGTTTCGCCGTTCATGCGCTGCCAGCCCGCCCCAAACTTGTGCCCGCCCAGCGAGTAGGTCAACAGCGCACCCAGCGCACGGTTGTCGATGGTCGAGGCCTTGGCCGAACCGGCGTCATCACTTTTAAGCAAGCGCACATCCGCCGCCAGCACGCCGGGGCCTATCGGTTGGTTGGCCAATAGTCCGACGAAATGCTGACGATATATGTCTTCCAGCTCGCCATATTGATACTGCGCCGTCAGACGGTCATTGACCTTGTAATCAAGCCCGTACAAGGAGAAGTGATCTGCGGTGATGTCGCACGCATAGCGCTTGTTCTTGCAGTTCAGGCGCAGGTCCTGTGAATCGCTGGAGTCACGCGCGGTATAACGATCAAGGCGTGAGGCGGTGAACGTCAGGTCTTTGATTTCCTGCGAGACCAGCATGGCGCCATTGAACATGTTGGGCAGCAGGCGGCCGTCGTTGTACTTGAGCAACGGCAGGTCCGGCAGTAGCGCACCGTATTTAAGAACGGTCTCGGAAACGCGCATTTTTGCGGTCAGGTCGAACTTGGCGTATTGATCTTTGGAACGACGCGGGTCATGGCCTGTCGAAGGCAGTAGACCGCTGTTGCTGTCGGCCGGGCTGGAGTCCAGTTTGATCCCCAGCATGCCCAACGCATCAAGGCCAAACCCCACGGTGCCTTCGGTGTAACCCGATTGCACGTTAAGGATAAAGCCTTCTGCGGTCTCTTCGCGTTTGGAAGCGCCTTGCGGGCTTGAGCTGCTGCCATCGCGAAAGTCGCGGTTGAAATACACCGTACGGGCTTCCAGCTTGGCGCTGCTGTCTTCAAAAAAGCCGCCCGCTTGCGCGTTAGCAGCAAAACCGGCGCACACCGCCAGCGCGCCAACCCTAGCAACCCGGCAGTGAGACCATGAATAAGGGACAACCATGAACAAGCTCCAACAGCGAATCATTCGCACAACAAAACCAATTGAAGGTCCACGTGCTGCCTGTGGCAGCACGGTTTACCTCAATCCAAAAAAAGTGCGCAATTGTACGAAAGGCTTAGCCTGAGGCTTCTACGACCTTAGTCGATCATGACGGTTAAAAAACTTCGTTTTGGTCCATGTTTAAGAGAGAAAAAAACCCGATGCGGTGCATCGGGCGTTTAGCACAAGCAGGTGTAAAACTATTAGTTCGGATCGTCGACATATAGATAGATGGAGTTCAGGATGACGTTTTGCAAGGCTGACCCGTTATCGCCAGTTTGCATATTTACGGTGTAATAGGTTGGCGGCAGCCATCCTGCTTGTTCGGACGACCAAATTTTACCGGCATAAGGAAATTGACTACCTCCGAATACGGAATAAATTTCCCTCAACTCGCTGACACTGGGAAGTCTTCCCTTCGCGTAGCTCGCGCCTTGATGTGCACCCGACCACGTGCCTTGGCCCTGGTAATACACTTGGGTGACACCTGAGACTATTGCGAGATACGACTTATATTTACCAGCACTGTCAGTCACTTCGATACGCTCTTGGCCGTTGCCCATCGCCCGAACATAGCCTGTGTGAGGGTCCACCTTGGCATTTGCGCCGGCCCCAGGGTTGGAATAAGTGTAGGGTGGGACTCCACCTTGGGCTGTGCGTGTAAAAGATGAATTCGAATCATAATCAGCCTCCAGGCGACCATTTTCAAAGATGAAAATAGGACCGTACAAATACATAGGCGTCTCATCAATGGTGAGCTCGGGTATTAAGGCGAGAACGGTAAATGCCCAAGCGCCAGAAACCTGACCATCTCCATACAGTGCCTTGGCCGTCAGGCTGTGTGAGCCAACGGCGATTCCTGTCACAGGGTGCGTCCATTCTCCAGCGCTGTTCACCGATGCGGTGCCCTTACTGGTAACACCGTCAAAAATCTCGACACTGGCATTAGCTCGCGCAGTGCCTTTGGCGGTTACGCTGGTATCCGTAGTGCTGCCGCCGTTGGCAATGGCCCTGCCTCCAGAATCGACGAGCGAGGTAATAAAGAGGGCAATTTCTGCCGTAATCGAAAACGTCCAGGGTGCAGACACCTCGCCTGCCCCATACAGCGCCTTGGCCGTCAGGCTGTGTGAGCCCAAGGCAAGTCCTGTCAGGGAGAGCGTCCATGTGCCAGCGTCGTTGGCCAGGGCCTGGCCCTTGCTAGTAGCCCCGTCTAAAACCTCGACTTGCCCGTTTGCCTGTGCTGTACCCGAAATCGTAACGGCAGTATCAAGGGTCGTGCCTCCGTCAGGAATAGAAACAGATGCCGAGTCCTGAAGTAACGTTATTTCAGGCGCCACAGTACTGACTTGACCAATTGTCAACTCGCGTGGCTTCGATCCTTGACGCTGCCCATCCAGTGCTCGAATAACGGTGTACTCCACCGTCAATGTGCCATTAAGGTTGGCGTCAACAAACGCTTTAGGCACATCGAACGTCACGTCCTGACCCGCCTCGCTGCCGCTGATAGAATTGGAATCATCAAAGCTACCGCCTGCTTCGCTTCCCGCCCAACTCAAAAGGACTTCATCGTTGACTTCTACATTGATGTCCGCTGCTTTTATCAACACGTGGGCATAAGCACCTGTGACAGCGTCAGGATCCAGTGTGCCTGCCTCGTTATCCGCTTCTACAACAAAAGGAGGTGGCAGCAAGCGATCACTGAGTGAACCAATAAACAGTGTCAAAACATCGGAATCGTAGAGCTTGGCGCCACTGCGAGTCAGGGTATAAGACACGTCTATATCCCTGCCCAGACTTTGCTCGACCCTGGCCTTGGGCACCTCAAATGTGATTCCGATGCCATCGGTCCGAATATTCATATAGTCAGGGAAATCACCCTCGTTCAGAGGGCTGTCCCACAACATGTCAATCCGGTCGTTGACTAACAGGAGCTCATTATCAGGAATCTGTACGTGGGCTTTGGTAAAGAGCGGCTGGGAAGGATCCAGGAAATCGTCGTCGGGGGCTTCCAGAACATGGGGCTTGACCAGTTTGCCGACTATCACATTTTTGACACTGTAAGTTGCCACCAGCGAGTCACGTGTACCGCCCGCAGCAAAAATGACGACATAGGAGAAAAGCACTTCAGAACCGTCGCCAAGGTTCATGAATTCAGATTTATCGATGATAAATTCGAAAGTCACGCCCACATCGGCCGACTCCAGCTCCTCACCTGCGCTGCCGTGGAGGGGGACACCGTTACTGTCTTCACCTTCCCAAGAGAGGAAAACCCGGTCAAATTCCCCCATCCCCGGGTAAGCGGGCAGCGAAATTTGGGCCCCCGATGCCGGCAGGCTCGCCGGTTCGAAAATACCCGCGACAAGACCGTTCTCAAGCGTGGGGGGCGGGAGGTCGACCTGGGTGCCAATCACCGCAAACATCACGCTACGCGAGGTTTCCAGTTTACCTGTAGACGTTGAGTCAACCGTGTAGAAAACAGACGTGGTAGACCCGCCTATAAACAGCGCGACGTCTTCATTCGGCACATCAAAACGCAGCCTGCCGGTGACACTCGCAACAGCCAGCTCATACTTTGTATCAATCGCCGCCCCTTGGGCATTGAAGCCCTTCCAGTACAACGTAACCACGTCGCCAACTGAAAAAACAGGCGCCGGAGTTCTAACCATGACCAGACTGGAATCGCTGCCCAGAGAGTCGTAATCCAGGATGCCGCCATCAACATCAACGCAATCCGGCTTTTCCAGAAGGTTTACATTGGTGTCCACGTTAACCAGGGTCGCTGGCGAGTTGAGCGACCAGTTGTTAACGACATCACGAATTTCATAACTGACCGGTAACTCATCTGAATTGCCGGCGGCAAGGATGTCGGCATCTGAGACGGTGATGACCAGCGTTTTATCGACTTGCGCGAGTGTCAATGGCGGTTGTTTTAGGGGATAACCGCCCCAGTTGATGGTGACAACGTCACCCTCAAACATGTTCTCCCAGGCGCTAATAGTCACTGTTGCTCCGAGTGCCACGTTCCCCAGATCGATGTTCAGTGGATCAACCATCGGTGCCGACATGGCTTCGTTGATATAGATCGTCTCGGGCAGATTGGGGCCGCTGTAAGGATTGCCGGGCACTGTGGTCTTGATTACACAGGGCATCTCATCGGACGGTGCTCCAACATTAAATGCGTCAACGAACATGTAGTGGAGAGTGCCAAGCCCCTCTTGAGCCAGCAACACATCTGTCACGCTGATGGCCAAAGTGACCATAATTTCATCGCCAGAGATAGGTCGAGTCCCGACCAACCGCTCAAGGCCATCACTGCCTTTCCAGTACAAATCAATTTTGTCACCGTCGAGTGCAATGGGGACAGGTCCGCAATGCACGAGAACATCAGCGGTTGGATCGGCACGCAATGCCAGGTAGTTGAGGCCACCGTTGACCGTAACATCATCAATGAATGGAGGAGGCAAACCTGCTTTCGAAGTGCGTTGAGGCCTAATGCTTTTAGACATGATCGATGCTCCTGCAAAAAATGCGAGCGGATGACGGGGGCTATGTACAGATGCAGAAATATTTAGCGCCAAACTGTTTCCGCTGTCTGCTGTCATAAATAACAGGCAAGCGAAGGCGATGAACGCCACGGGAGAAAGGGTCAGTCCCCTGAAGCCCTATCTGCATGGCAGCGAACTCAAATACGGGATTAAATATGGCCATCTCTGGCTTGACTAACAGGACTTCAATGAGAGCTGTATTTTCTGCCGGTCAACTCGACTCGTTAGCTCGCAGCCCGTTGGGCAAAATTTCAGACTGGCCGCAAAGTTTGCGCACCAGTGCACAACTGGTGCTCAATTCGCCCATCCCCATGTTGTTACTGTGGGGCGAACAACTGACGCAGGTGTACAACACCGCTTTTGCCGAGTTGGCAGGTCACAAGCACCCTGCCGCGTTTAGTCAACCCTTGCACCTCTGCTGGCCTGAATACAGGGCCTACAGCCAGCCGATCATTGATGCAGTGCTGGCCGGACAAAGCCTGTCATATGTTGACCAGTACTACGTCGTACCCGACCGCCAGCATGCCACCGAGCGTTGGCTGGATCTGACCTTCAGCCCGGTGTGCGACGAGCAGGGGACGGTGGCTGGCATCTTGATGATTGCAGTGCAGATCTCGACCCGCCGTACTGCGCTGAAGAAAACCGCCAAAGCTCTGCGCGAGCTGAACGATACCCTGGAAGAGCGCGTTAATGAACGCACCCAAGCGCTGGCAGAAGCCAATCAGCAACTGCAGCATGAAATGCTTGAGCGTGAACGCATCGAAGACACTCTGTTGCATGCGCAAAAAATGGAAGCGGTCGGCCAGTTAACCGGCGGTATTGCTCATGACTTCAACAATATGCTGACCGGCATCATTGCCAGTCTGGATTTGATGAAACGCTACATCGCGGCAGGCCGCAGTGACGAAATTGACCGCTTTACCGATGCGGCCGTGTCCTCTGCGCAGCGGGCAGCCGCACTGACCCACCGTTTGCTGGTGTTTTCCAGACGTCAGTCGTTGGACCGTAAACCGCTTGACCCCAACGTGCTGGTCAATTCCTTGCAAGCGCTGTTCAACAGTTCCAAAGGCGCGAAGATCCAGTTGGTACTTGAACTGGGTCAAGGCATCTGGCCGGTCAATACCGACACGGGGCAACTTGAAAGCGCCCTGCTCAACCTGATTATCAACGCCCGTGATGCCATGCCCGACGGCGGAACACTGACCATCAAAACGGCGAACAGTGTGCTCGATGGCAGCACGATCAAAGGCCTGGAAACCGTTGAGTCGGGTGATTATGTGATGTTCGAAGTATCTGACAACGGCACGGGCATGACCCCGCAGACCCTCGCCAAAGCCTTTGACCCTTTCTTCACCACCAAACCGGTAGGCGTTGGCACCGGACTTGGTCTGTCGATGATTTACGGTTTTGCTCAGCAGTCAGGTGGCCATGTCAGCCTTAGCAGCGAGGTGGATGTGGGTACCTGCGTGCGGGTGTACCTGCCGCGCCATGTTGACGAAACTCAGGCATAATCCGCGCCCGCGCGCATTGCCCCACCGTTACAAGGTCCAAGACATGAAAGCTCAAGCCCGCCATATATTGGTAAAAACTGCCGAAGAAGCCGAATCATTGAAGCAACGTATAGCCAAGGGCGAAGCGTTCGATGTGTTGGCCAAGAAATTTTCGACCTGCCCGTCGGGTAAACGCGGTGGTGATCTGGGCGAAGTGCGACCTGGGCAGATGGTGGGTGTGATTGACCAGATTATTTTCAAAAAGCCGTTGCGCGTGGTGCACGGGCCGGTCAAAAGTAAGTTTGGTTATCACTTGGTGCAAGTGTTTTACCGTGATTGATCAGCGGTCCTGCGGCCCGCATCGCAGCCTTCGTGCCTCGACAGCGGCTACAAGAGCGTAAGCGAGCATTTGATCCTGCTTGTGATCTTGATTTTGATCTTGATCTGCCGCCCCGTCGGGAGGCCGAGTGGAGGTTTCGCGGAGTGGGTCGACCGGCATGGATGCCGGGAGAGCCGTGTTGGGCCATGGATGGCCCGTCACGGCGTGCCCACGGAGCGGAATCGGAGCGAGGGGCACCTGAGCGAAGCGAGGGCCGTACGCAGGGGCAAGGCCTTTTTGCTTACTTTTGTGGCTGTTTGACAAAAGTGAGCCGCCGTAAGGGCGGAACCCGTAGAAAGACTTCATACATGGATTGGATATGTACGCTGGCCAATTAAAAGCTTCGTGTACATATCCATTGCATGTGTCTAGCTGAACTAAAGGTTTCGCTTTTACAGCGAGGTACTTTTGGCAAACGCCGAGTGTCGGACCATCCCAAAAATACCCAAAAGGTCTGCGCCCTACCATACGGCCGAGCTCGCTTAGGCTCGCCCGGTGCCTTCTCTCCGGCACTGTTATGGGCGCCCGCCGCGACGGGCCATCCTTGGCCCGATCGCGGCTGGCTCGGCGTCCTGCCTCGCCACCCCCATAACAGCACCTGCGTTCAGCCTCCTGTGAGGGGCCTCAGTGTTGGTCTCACTGTTTCGGTGGCGGCAGGAACATTGTTTTTGAAGCTGCAAGCTGCAAGCTGCAAGCTGCAAGCTGCAAGTTTGAGGCTTGTAGCTCACAGTTTGAAACTCAAAACGTGATCTCTATCGCCTCAACCACCTTGAACTGCTCATCCACCACACAGCCCGTTCGCCATTTATCGAAGGTCAGGCAAGGGTGTGAAGTACCAAAACTGATAATGTCCCCCACCCGAAGCTCAGTGCCGGGTGCCACCTTCATAAACGCATGCTGATCCATCACCGCCGTCACTGTGCACGCGCTGATGTCATCGCCCACGGCAGGCAACACTCCTTCGCGGTAGCGCTTCAACGGCATCGGCAATCCGGCATCGTAGGCAACGTCACGTTTGCCCAGCGCGATAACAGCGAAGCCCGGTTCAGGCAACGATTGCACATGGGCCCAGACCTCCAGCGCCGGGCGTAACCCTTCGTGCAGGTCGCTGCGCCGATCCAGCACACAACACTGCGCTTCTTTATAAATACCGTGATCGTGAACCACGTAGCTGCCAGGGCGCAGAACACTCAGAAAACGCCCGCTGGCCGCTTCAGCTTCAAACCCTTCAGCGATGAGGTCGTACCAGGCTGAACCGGAGGCGGTGATGATCGGCTTGTCGAGGGCAAAGGCTCCTTCACGTTGCAGTTGCAGGGCCAATCGCACCAAAGAGGCAGCAAAGGCACGAATTCCGTCGACCGCGTGTTCGCCGTGGATAACCCCTTCGTAGCCTTCGATGCCACAGAGGGCCAGCGCCGGCTGCGCCTTGATCGCCTGGGCCAATGCCAGCACTTCGTCTTCAGTGCGGCAACCACAACGGCCACCGATAACGCCGTACTCAATCATTACGTTGAGCCGTTGACCGCGCTCAGCAAAAAACGCACCGAGGGCAGCGACGTTGTCCGGGTGATCGACCATGCAGTAAAACTCGAATGCCGGGTCGTCCTGCAGGTCGGCAATCAACGCCATGTTGGCGCGGCCGACGAGTTGGTTAGCCATTAATACCCGACGTACACCACCGGCATACGCAGTGCAGGTTTGCACCGCCGTGGCCAGGGTCAGACCCCAGGCACCCTGCTCCAATTGGCGGCGAAACAGCGCCGGGGCCATGCTGGTTTTACCGTGCGGAGCCAGTACGGCACCACTGCGGGTTACAAAATCCTGCATCCAGGCAATGTTGTGCTCCAACGCATCACGATGAATCACCAGCGCAGGCAAACTTACGTCGCGTACCAGATCAGCACCCGGCTGGGCGGCACCTTTCAAAATCATCGACACACTCAAGTCCTCGCTTTGGCTTTGTAAGCAATGCAGTCAATTTCGACTCTGCAATCGACCATCATCATGGCCTGCACACAGGCACGCGCCGGGGCATGTTCGCTTTTGAAGTACGAGGCAAATACTTTGTTGAAGCTCCAGAAGTCGCGCGGGTCTTGCAACCACACGCCGGCCCGCACCACATCTTCGAGGCCATAGCCGGCTTCTTCGAGAATGGCGATCAGGTTTTGCATGGTTTTGTGCGTTTGTTCAACGATGCCGCCGTTGATGATTTCACCGTTTTCCATCGCCACTTGCCCCGAGACGTGCAACCAGCCATCAGCCTCGACTGCACGGGCGAAAGGCAAAGGTTGACCGCCTGCACCGACTGCGCCAGTACCGAAACGTTTGATGCTCATATAGGCAAACTCCACTGCTGATGACAGACGCTTCATGCGTCAGGGACGACGCAGTGTGCCATAAGGTCGCAGGCTCATCCCAATTGCCACCAACTGGGCAGTAAATTCTGCACCTTGTGCTCGGCAAAACGGTCATCGATCAAAAACAGTGTGCCCTGATCGCTTTGGGTGCGAATTACCCGCCCCGCTGCCTGCACCACTTTTTGCACGCCCGGATACAGGTAGGTGTAGTCATAACCGGCGCCGAACAGCGTTGCCATGCGTTGTTTGATCTGTTCATTGACCGGGTTCAGTTGAGCCAACCCCAGGGTCGCGACGAATGCGCCAATCAACCGGGCACCAGGCAGATCGATGCCTTCACCAAACGCGCCGCCCAATACGGCAAAACCGATGCCCTGACTGGCGTGGGTGAATTGATCGAGAAACCCCTGGCGCGCCGCCTCATCCATACGCCGTGATTGCACCCACTGCGGGATGTGCGGATAGCGCTCGGCGAGCAGTTGGGCGACTTGCTGCAAGTAGTCAAAGCTGCTGAAAAACGCCAGATAGTTTCCGCCACGCTCCGCAAACTGGCGGGCAATCAGTTCCACAATCGGGCCCAGCGAGGCCTGACGATGGTTGAAACGCGTGGATATTTCACTGACCACATGAACGGCCAGTTGCTGCGCACTGAACGGCGACTCGACATCGATCCACACCGTGTCGGCCGGTAAACCCAGCAAGTTGGCGTAATAGGTGCGCGGGCTCAAAGTGGCCGAAAACAGCACATTGCATTGCGCACTGCCCAGCCGTGGGCCGATAAAAGCCGCCGGCACAATGTTGCGCAGGTTGAGCTGGGACAGACGACGTTTGCCGTGCTCATGCAGGCTGACGTCAAACAAAAAATGCCCGTCAAAGAGTTCAGCTACACGGTTGAATTGCAGGGCTTCGAAGTAAAAGCCTTGCAAATCACCCGCAAGCCCTTGCGGGTGATCGTTAAGGTAGTCGCCGATGGCGGTGATACACGCGCTCAAGGCATTCAGCCATTTGGCCGGCACGTGGGAATGCACCTGATAAGGCCCGATTTGCTCCTTGTGCAGTGCATTCCACTCCCGGTTCAGACGCTTGAAGGACTTGTCCAGTACTGCCGGGGCGTTTTGCCGAACCCGGTTGAGGCTTTGTTGGTCGAGGCTTGCGCTGTACATCTGACGGGCGCGCTCGACCAGATTGTGCGCTTCGTCCACCAATGTCCCGACTTGCCACTGGTTGGCTTGGGCAAGCCCGTACAGCAACGCGGTAAAGTCGAAGTAATAGTTGTAGTCGGCAATGATCACATCCGCCCAGCGTGCCATTTCCTGACTCAGGTAATACGGGCACACCTGATGTGCGAGGGCGACCTCGCGCAGTGTCTGTTGATCCAGCGTGGGTTGTGCAACCGCCGCCTGTCGCGCTGCGGGCAAACGGTCGTAAAAACCTTTGGCCAACGGGCAGGCATCGCCATTACAGGCATTGGCAGGGTATTCACAGGCCCTGTCCCGCGCGACCAGTTCCAGTACCCGCAAGGGCGCATCATTGGCGCGGGGATAGAGCACCTGCAGCGAGTCGAGGGCCAACTTTCGCCCCGGTGTCTTGGCGGTCAAGAACAGCACTTTGTCCAATTGCTTGACGGGCATGGCCTTGAGCAGCGGAAACAAGGTGCCGATGGTTTTGCCTATCCCCGTGGGGGCTTGCGCCATCAAACAGCGGCCACCACTCGCCGTCTTGTAGACGGCTTCAGCCAGCGCGCGCTGGCCGGTGCGAAACTGCGCATGGGGAAATGCCAGCGTGCGGGCCGCATCATCACGCGCCTGCCGATGCTGCGCTTCCTGTTCGGCCCAAGCCCCGAACAGCATGCATTGCTGATTGAAAAACGCCTGTAACTGCGCAGCGGTCCAGGTTTCTTGAAGACGCGTTTCCTGTTCGCTGACGATATCGAAATACACCAGCGCGATATTGACCTCGGGTAATTGCAGGCTTTGGCACACCAGCCAGCCATAGACCCGAGCCTGAGCCCAATGCAATTGACGGTGATTGGCCGGGATGGAGGTGAAATCCCCGCGATAGGTTTTGACTTCTTCCAGCACATTGCCCTGCGGGTCATAGCCGTCTGCCCTGCCCCTTACCTGCACGCCGGCGTATTCGCCTTGCAGGCTCAATTCGGCTTGATAGCCGGCGCTGCGCCGTGACGCCACCGTGCGATGTCCGGCGATGCCCTGTTGCGCCGTGGGCGAGGGAGTAAAACGCAAATCCAGGTCACCGGCCTTGGCCGTGAACTCGCACAAGGCACGCACTGCGATGCGATATGTCATGCGCCTGCTACATCCTGCCACTGCACGTAGCACACGGTCACCGGCATGTTGTGCTGCTCACACAGCGTCAACCAGCGCAGCTGGTTATCTTGCAGGCGATCTCCCGGACCTTTGACTTCAATCATGCGGTAGGTCTTTTGCGCCGGCCAAAACTGGATGAGGTCGGGCATGCCGGTCCGGTTGGCTTTTATGTCCTGCAACAAACGTCTGAACCAGACCCTTAAATGGGCAGGCGGCAGGCAGTGCAAAGCCTCATCAAGCAAGGATTGACTCAGGCAGCTCCAGGCCACAAAAGGCGATTGAACGCCAAATTTGGCCACGTAGGCAACGTGTATGGTGTCCCTGTAGCGTCCATCGTCAAGCTGTTGCAGGCAGGCATCAAATAGCTCGGCACGGCGCAGGTAAAAGTCCTCATCCAGCAAGTCAGCCGGGCCGCTCTGGTAAGGGTGAAAAAATGCACCCGGCAGCGGCGCGAAGATCGCAGACCAGCACAACAGGCCGAACAGCGCATTGATGAGCGTGTTTTCGACATAGTGCACCGGCTGTTCAGGCCCGTGCAGATGGGTGGCGACTCGCCACTCCACGGAAATTGCAGCCTCGTGCGCTAACACCAGATCGAGGCGTTCATAAGTGCGCGGCTTGGCTTTTGCGTGAGCGGCCAGCCCAAGGCTGCGCCGCAAACGCGGCAGCATGCGCAACAGCTGTTGATGCTCGGCATCATTGCAAGGCGCCTGCTCTGCCGCCTCTGCCAGGGCCATAGCCTCTGAAGGCTGGCCCAACCGCTCCAGCACCCTGATCGTACGCACCCGCGCCTCCGGATGCTGGCTATGCCGATAGATCTGAAGTGCCTGGGTCAGTTCCCCCGCCCGCTCGCAGTGCTGGCCCAACAGGAACAATAAACGCCCTCGACGTCGCTCTAACCAGGGATTGTGCACGCTGTACTCCAATACGTAAGGCAGCACATCAGTCACATCGACACCGGCTTCAAACTGCTCACGGCAACGGTACAGGTGCAGATAGCCTTCAATATCGTCACGACACGCCAGCGCCCGTGACTGGGGGCTGAACGCAACTTTCTCGTAGGTAAACAGGCCAAGATCGGCCAGAACAAGATCGGCCCAGCTCTGGCTCAGGTTGCCAAAAAACATCAGCCGCAGACGATCACACAATGCCCGATGGGTCAGGCTGTAAAGCTGTTCCGCCAGTGTGGGATGCCACTGACTGAGGCTCTGAACTTGAGGGAATTGAGGCGCAAGGTCTTCCAGCCATTGATCTTTTTTGGCCTTGGGCTGGGCGATATGCAGGCTAAAGCGGGCCTGAATCTCGGGCTTGCTCAACACCTCAAACACCTCTGGCAATGCGAGCGGTGCCTGATCGTTGAGCCAGCCCACACCCAGCAAAGGGGCCGCTGCCTGACGGATGTCGCCAATCTCCGGATAGCTGAGCTTGCTGGCCCGAAAATGCTGACCTTTACGCATGACCATCCGCACCCATAGCGCTTGGGATACGCTGGGCAACTGGCCAAATTCGGCGATGAACTGCTGCTCTTCAACCGTTAATACATCGTCATAGCGCGCCGAAATCCAGCCGAGCACATGATCAAAGTTTTTCAGGTAATAAAAGGGGTCTTCAAGGGGATTGGAAATCACAGGCAGAACAAACCACTGACTTTAGGTACTGGACATGCGTACAGATAGCAGTTTGCTCACTGCTCTGGCAACCCGAAGGGATGAGCGGTTGCCCTTCATTGCGCCCGCCAGCCCGGCTGACAGGCACCTGCTCATCACGTGAATACGTCTAAGCCAACGTCCACGGCTGTTTGTGAGGGTCGCTGGCCCACAGAGACGTCATCAGGGAGTCGTCCTCCCGGAACTGGACGTGTTGCATGCGATACAGCACCTGAATCGAGCTAAGGGGTAAGCCACTGACATGCTCAAGCCAGGTCACGTCGACCGGAGGAGAAAGCGGCTTATCCATCATTATTTGATGGTACTCATTGATGAATCGCAGTTTGTCCGGGTAGCAGTTGCGCAAAAAACATTCGAGGTTCTGCCCTTCATTGATAAAGGGCGAGTAAATAAAACAGCCCAGCTGTACCTCGCTGATACCGTACAGTTCGTCCAGATAACGGGCCGTTATCAAGCGTAATTGGTCTATTCGTCGCGGGGTATTGAACGCGGCCCCCAGCAGCGTAATGAGTTGACCTTTGAGGCGTTCGTTCGGGGGGTATTGAGTCGCTGCCTGCTGCCAGTACATTTCGACACCTGCGCTATAGCTCAGGCTTGGGTCACAGGCCGCACGCAAACCCTGAAGGTGGGCGGCCAACACAATGACCGCCATTTGGGGCTCTTCTATATCCAGGTCTTTTAGGGCGAACGAGCCGTGCAGGTAGGTGAGTAGCCTTGAATTGAACAGGTCTATGTCCGTGAACAGGCAGTCAAAGACATTCAGTACGGTTATATTTTTACCGCCCGCAAGGGGGCTGTACGGCTGATCATTGGACGCCAGACACAACGCGTCCTTGTAGTCGTCGTCGAGAAAGGAACACAGCCTGACTGAGGCGTGCAGATCATCGCGATTAACCGGCTGACCGGCATGCCCCCGCTGACTTGCGACACGCTGTATCCAGGCCATGTACCTAGCCAGATGCCTGGGCGGGCGCCGGTCGATTACTGCATCTGCCGGTTGTCCCCATTCAAAAGCACTGCTGAAAAGTTTTGCCCGTGCCAGCAAATCTGCATAAAAAAACGTACCGCGCGCATCACCTCGGGTCAAATGCCCGGACATCAGCATCATTACCCTGTCTCGGGCGGAAGATTTACTGATACCGTCCAAGTGCTTGTCCAGCCTGCGAACCCCCTTGTCGTCGACTGACAGCAACTCAACGCGATGATCGTCATACAGGAACAACTCACTGAATTGCGCCTCAATCCGCTCCAGCACCCTGGGCGTCAGACGAGGCTGATGCAAGATGGCAACTCGCAATATGAAGGTGTCCGGATAGCGTCCCGCAATACTCAACTGAGCGGCACGCAAAAAAGCCAGTGTATACGCGCATTCCCTGCCCCCCTCAAGCACAACCATAACCCGGTACTGAGCCAGTCGATCCAGGCCTCCCGCAGCCACCAGTAACCGCTGAATCAATAGTTGCAAGGCAATGCGCTCGGTACGTTCCAGAACCCCCTGTAACCGGTGCAGCACTTGCTGATAAACAAAGCTCATGGCTTGTTCATGAAAATTGTTCATAGGGCATCCCTCCATGTGAGCGTTTTATTATCGGCAGCTGCCTGCGTGACGCCCACACTTAAGTTGAGGTTTCAATCCGTTACAGATGAACCGCACATCCGCAGAGGAATCCCCCTACAAAAATTAAATCTAAATGGATATAGATTGGCTTTTAAATTATCCATATGAATATAAAAGCGGCAAATGGCGGGACAAAGCAGAAGGGTATGCGGGCGTAAAAATCCATTTTTCTGGCGGGTTTACACACTAAAACGCCCTCGAACTCAGGGTTCAAAGGCGTTTTTTATCGAACGTAATTCCAGGTTTCAATTGACGGGCAATTGCAGTGCGACCCGACCACGACAGGGGCAATCATCCATATAGCGATGAGCGTCGACAAAGGCCTCGAACGGGAAGACTTTTACCTCCAGAGGCAACAGCACCCGGTCAGCCGTCAGCTGGTTGATCTCGCGCAGGGCACGCTGCATGGCTTGCTCATCCTGGGTGATGCCCAGTTCCGGCTTGCCGGTGAAATTACCGATGCAGTGTACAAAGAACTGAATGTTCTTCTGAAACGCGGCACAGGCCGGAAAGGGCGTGTGGTTGCCCCCTTGCAGTCCATACAGCACAAGGCTGCCACGGGGCGCCAGCACATCACCCAGCACTGACATTTGTGGGCCACCAAGCCCATCCATGACCACATCGACGCCTTTGTCGTGGGTGATCTTGTTGATCTCCAGCAACAGGTCTTGTTCCTCGGTGACAATAACTTTGTCAGCGCCTAGCTTGAGCAGGTATTCGCGTTCTTCAGCATTTTTGGTGGCCGCGATGACGGTAACCCCAAGTGCCTTGCCTAACTGCACGAATGAAGGACCGGAGCAGTGGCTGGCATCGGTAATCAGCACGGTTTGCCCGGCCTTTACCCGCGCCAGGTCGACATACGCGAAATAAGCGATCAGCAGCGGCGTGTAATGCACGCTGGCTTCAACTGGCGTCAACACATCGGGGTAGCGCGTCAGGGTGGAGCGCGGCATGACGATCAGCTCGCCATAGGTCGGGTAGTCGTTGGCGCTCTGGCCGGGAAAACTGGCCACTTTGTCACCAACGGCAACATCATCAACCCCTGCCCCGACGGCGGTCACGATACCGGCCATTTCATGGCCAATACCGGCCGGCAAACGTGCTGGGCTCGGAGCCAGGTTTTGCCGCCAAAGCACGTCATACCAGCTGATACCAATCGCTTCGACACGCACCTGCACTTCGCCGGGCGCAGGCGCAGCGACTTCGTGCTCTTCGCACTGGAGCACCTCGGCCGGGCCAAACTTGTGAAAACGGATCGTGCGCGACATCGCAAACCTCGCCTAATTAATCGCTAATACCACGGGACTTTATCCGGGCTTTGCGGGCAAGACTAACAGACAGCATTAATAGTCGACATGCCTGACATTGATCCGCAGGCATTTTCTGAACAAGGAAAGCTGGGTTTCCCCTTCAAGATGCGTACGTTTCTCATAAGTAAAAACGCGAAATCCTATCTTCAGAGTGACGATCCATCGGTTTTGTCAGTAAGATCCTTACCCTTCTACCGTTGATCCGCCTGCGAAGTCTGCCAGATGAACCGTAACGACTTGCGTCGCGTCGATCTGAATTTGCTGATCGTCTTTGAAACCCTGATGCATGAGCGCAGTGTGACCCGAGCGGCCGAGAAGCTGTTTCTGGGGCAGCCTGCCATCAGCGCGGCGCTCTCACGCCTGCGCGGTTTGTTTGATGACCCGCTGTTTGTTCGCACCGGCCGCAGCATGGAGCCTACGGCACGGGCGACCGAGATTTTCGCCCTGCTGTCCCCGGCGCTGGACTCAATTTCAACCGCTGTCAGCCGTGCCGCAGAGTTCAACCCGGCCACCAGCACCTCAGTGTTCCGCATTGGCTTGTCCGATGACGTAGAGTTCGCCCTGCTGCCTTTGCTGCTTAAGCGCTTGCGCGCCGAGGCACCGGGCATCGTGCTGGTTATCCGCCGGGTCAACTACATATTGATGCCGCCGTTGCTGGCGTCTGGCGAAATCTCGGTGGGCGTCAGTTACACCAGCGACCTGCCCGCCAACGCCAAACGCAAAGTATTAAGGCGCAGCAAGCCCAAACTGTTGCGGGCTGACACCATGCCGGGGCCGATGAGCCTGGACGACTTCTGTGCACGCCCCCACGCACTGGTCTCCTTTGCAGGTGACTTGAGCGGCTTTATCGACGTTGAACTGGAGAAACTCGGGCGCAAGCGTCATGTGGTGCTGGCGGTACCGCAGTTTAATGGTCTGAGCACCTTGCTGGCCGGCACCGACATCATTGCCACCGTACCGGATTACACGGCCCAAGCCTTGACCGCCGCGGGTGGCGTGCGCGCCGAAGACCCTCCGCTGGCAATGCAAAGCTTTGAATTGCACATGGCCTGGCGTGGCGCCCAGGACAACGACCCGGGTGAACGCTGGCTTCGCTCGCGGATTCAAATGTTTTTTGGGGATCCTGAGAGTCTTTAGGCGTTGTCAGGCGGGCTGGTTATCTAACAATCCGAACTCTCTGCGCTTAGTCAAACCTTCGTTTATTCAACGATGCAGAGCACACTCAGGACCAGCGACCTCTCACGACAAGCCCCAGCAATTCTCGATATCCGCTGACACCGACCTTTCGATAGATCCGCTTGATGTAGGTAGCGGCGCTTGAGCGCTGAATGCCCATCAGGGGCGCGATGTCTTGCGCTCCCAGACCACTGAGTAAATACCTGAGCAACTCTCGGTCCCGCCGAGTCAGTTCAGGATAAAGCTGCTCGACCCGATGACTTAGTAAGGCCGGCATCTGATTGGCTTCGATATACGCGCGATAGTGCAATCGTGTGACTTGAATCAGCAAGGGTGCCACCGACTCGATAAATTCGATTTCGCGTTGAGTGAAGTTACCGTGCTCACGACCTCGATAGAAGTTGATCGACAGCCAGCCCCCACCCTCTTCCTGATGATTGAGCAAGGCCATGCGCTGGGAAATTTGCGGCTGTTCATAGCAGACCCGCCGATACTCACGGTGGGTGATGTCCTCGACTGACTGAAGCTGAGCCAGGATTCGCGCGCCTCCATATTTCGCCCGATGACCGAGCATCGCCTGACGGTTGCCGTCAAGACTGTGAAAACGCTTCACGTAATCCCGGGAAATGCGCGATATCTGAACCAGCCTCGCCTGATCGGAACACGACAATACCTGCGGTTCCTGGCCCTCCGGATAAGCGAAAATCGTACATTGGGCCAACGGCATCTCACCCCGCACCAAAGTCAGTAACTCTGCGGCCAGCCAAGTCCGGCAGTCCTCGCCCACTCGAGCCAATAGATGCGCGACTTGCCCCGTCGTCAATGGGCTCTGATGGTAAGCGGTGGTGAGCAGCCAGTGGTTCATTGGGGGTCAGTTCACGTAGGAAGGTTGGGGTTTGTGGGGCAGCGTGCGCACCAGCAAGGCAGCGACTAATAACAGCAGCGCGGCATACAGGCAACCGGCTGTATAGGCATGGGTCAGGTCTTTTAGCCAGCCGATCACCAAGGGGTTTAGGGCCGACCCCAGGTTACCGACTGCGTTGATCACCGCGATGCCCACTGCCCTGGCTTGAAAACTCAATGACCGATCCGGCAGGGTCCAGAAAATCGACATGGCTGTATAGGATCCCGTCGCCGCCATGCAGACCCCGGCCAGTTGTACGATCGGTTCGCTCGACAGGGCCGTGCAGAACCAGCCCGCTGCAGCCAGCAGCATCGGCAGCGCCAGGTGCCAACGTCGCTCTTGGGTCAGGTCCGAGTGACGGCCCCAGAGGATCATGCCAACAATGGTGCATATTTGTGGAATTGCCGACAACAATCCGATCAGTGTATTGCTCTGACCTGCGCTGAAGCTTTTGACGATCAACGGGGTCCAGACCGCGATCATCGCCAAGGTGTTGACCAGGCAAAAATACACCAGGCAGAACAGAATCACTGAGGGCGATAGCAACTCGCGCCCCCAATGCGCGTGAGGCGAAGGTGCCTGACGGTCGCGCTCCATCAAGTCAGCCAGCTGTAGCTTCTCATTGTTGGTCAGCCAGCGAGCTTGAGACGGCTGATCGTCGAGATAACCGTACACTGCCAGACCGAGCAGGACGCTGGGCAATCCTTCGAGCAAAAACAACCACTGCCAGCCTGCCAGCCCCCAGAGGCCATCCAGTCCCAGAATGCTGCCGGACAAGACCGAGCCAAAGCCTGCGGTAAATGGCATGGCGATCATAAACAACGCATTGGCCCGCGCCCGGTACGCCGCCGGAAACCAGAACGTCATGTATAACAGCACACCCGGCAGAAACCCTGCCTCGGTGATGCCTACCAACGCACGCAACCAATACAGGCTGGTTGCGTCATGCGCAAACAGGGTTGCGGTCGAGGCCATACCCCAGGCGATCATCAGGCTACCGATCCAGCGACGGGCACCGAGTTTGGCCAGAACGATGTTGCTGGGGATACCGCATGCGATATAGGCCAGGTAGAAAATCGTGGTTGCCATGCCGAACTGGGTACTGCTCAACCCCAGGTCGCCCATCATCGTTAGCCCGGCAAAACCGATATTGATACGGTCCAGAAACGAAAAAACGAAGCAGATAAAGAGAAACCACAACAGGCGTTTCGAGACTTTGGCAATAACCAGCGGATGAGCGCCGGCCTCCTCGCCAAGGGCCACAGCAGGACGGGATGGCATAGGGTGATCCTATTATTGTAATTATTGGCTGACGCAAAGGTTTTACAGGTCCTGCACGGCGCTCTCGATCAGTGCGTCGAAGCGCTCGATATCGTTCAGCGACTCTGCCGCCAGCAGCGCCAGCTTGACCAGAAACAACTCACTGTTTTTACCTGTGCAATCAATCGCCGCGGCGAGCCGATCATAGACGCGCTCCAGGTCCGTGATGTTCATTGACTGACTCATGGGTGGTTACTCCCGTTGTGGCCAAGGGCCTGATTTAGTCCATGGCGCAAACGCTCGCCATCCAGATGCAGCCAGCGCGCGCAGACATGCTGGTCCGGGCGCGCAAGATAGGCGGCGCCAGCGTGCTGCACGCCATAACGTGTACTGAACAGATCATCCGTATCAGCCAGGGTCAGGTCGGCATGTTGCACTTGATGGCCCCCACTCATGGCGATCGCGATCACTTGTATCGCCAGTCCCTGGTCGCGCAGAGCCTGAACCTGCGCCACAACTTCGGTATCGAGCGCCGCAGCGTCAGTGAAGCAAAGCAAATGAAAGGCAGGCGCCAGCTCGTCGAACAAATAGTGCTGCTCGGCCAGACGGACATTGAGCAACGGCGCACCGTTGCGCGGGCCGCCAACGAATAAACGATTATCGTCGTCCACCGCGTTGAGCTGCGAATCGGCATAGTCGTGAGCTCTTGAGGTTCGCCAGTGGTACAGCGGGCGTACAAATTCCCGGGTCAACGACAGCGACAGCACCGCATCGCGTAACAGTCGATAGCCGCGACTGGGCGGCGCCATGAACCTCGTGCTTTTGCCCGCCTCCTCAATGATTTCCCGTGCAGCCTTGACCCGCTCCTCACTGTAGGAGGCCAGCAGCCCGGCACCGGCCAACCCCTTGATGTGCAGTGCCAGTTTCCAGCCGAGATCGTGGCAATCCTGAAACCCGGTATTGGCGCCGCGCACACCGAAGATTGGCAACAGGTGCGCCGCGTCTCCAGCAAAAATCACTCGCTCATTAATGTAGTGCGCCAGGGTCAGGGCCCGGGCCGAGTACACAGAGCTCCAATCCAGCTCCCATTCCGGTTTTTCAACGCCGAGCATCGCCAGTTGCGCATTGATGCGTTCACGCAAGGAGTCGGGGTGCAACGCCTGCTCGGGCGTTTCGTCCACGGGCAACTGGTAATCGATGCGCCAGATATCTCCGGGCTCGCGGTGCATCAACACGGTATTGCCGGGGTTCCATGAGGGATCGAAAAACGCCAGACGTTCAGTCGGCAGGTCGAGCTTGATGCGGATGTCGGCAATCACGAAGCGCCCTTCATAGGACGCCCCCTCAAGCTTGAGCCCAAGCATGGAGCGCAGTCCGGAGCGAGCGCCATCAGCGGCCACAACCCAATCGGCCTCCAGAGAATAAACATCGCCCGGGGTATCGACTTGCAACACAGCATGGTCGAGCCGTTGCTCGATATCGATGACTTTATTGCCCCACCGCAGTTCGATCAGCGGCTGTGCCTGGGCGGCGGCCACCAGATGCTGCTCCAGATATTGCTGTTGCAGGTTGGTCATCGGTGCAAAACGATCATGCTCGTCGACCGCAGCCTCCATGCGAAAAACCCGCTGGCCGCGGTAGTACGAATTTCCGAAGCGCCAAGGCAGCCCCTGCTCGGCCACTGCCTCGGACACCCCCACTTGCTGAAAAATCTCCATGGAGCGACGGGTGAAAACAATCGCACGGCTACCTTCACAGACCTGCTGCTGAGCCGCCAGCACACTACTTCTGACACCGTAGCGGGCCAGCTCGAGCGCCAGCGTCAGGCCAATGGGCCCAGCCCCCACAATCACCACGGGCGAGCGATTGACGATGCCTGGGGACGGCACGAACGCAGGATATACCTGATAGGGAAAATAGAGGGACTGATGGGGTACGACTTGAGGCTGATGCATGGTCCGGTGGCTCCCGGTTTATTGTTTTATTGTTCGCGGGGACAGGTTTTGTCTCAGGTCACTCTAAACCCAAGCGCACAGGGTAACGTCCCCTGAAGGGGACATTCTTCTGGAGCGAGAAAGGGTCAACTGCTGCAAGAAATTACTAACCGAGGGGCACTCGAGAACGCTGCGTCTGCTCCACCAAGTGGCTTTTCGAAAGTGATTAGGATTGCGTCAGGCGTAATGAATGCCTTACCACGAAAGTTCTTTGCATGATTGATCGATACAGACGCATCACTGCAAGAGCCCACGCCCCAAACTCGCAGCCACACGCTAACCTGTAGCCGCTGCCGAAGGCTGCGATCGAGCGCGCAGCGGTCGCAAGATGGGACACCTCGGTATGTCTGGTTTTACGACGGCTTCGCCGCCGATCGCAGCCTTCGTTCCTCGTCAGCGGCTACAGGGGTGGTGTAGTTGCAGTGACTGATGCCGTTGGAGACACGCAGAATATCAGCCATGACGGACAAGGCGATTTCTGCCGGGGTTTTGCTGCCAAGGCGCAGGCCGATCGGCGCATGGATACGTGCCAATGCCTGCGCATCGAGCCCGCCAATGCGTGCCAGTCGCTCAAATCTTTTTGCACTGGTGCGTTGAGAGCCCATGGCGCCAATGTAAAAAGCATCGGTTCTGACCGCTTCCATCAGGGTCAAGTCATCCAGACGAGGGTCATGGGTAAGGGCTACCACTGCGGTGGTGGCGTGACAGCCATTTTCTTCGATATAGACCGATGGCAGGCGCTTGTGCACCTGCACGCCGGGCATGGAAAAGCGGTCGATAACTTCTGGCCTTGGATCACACAGGATCACTTCATAGCCCAAGGCCAAGGCAAAGCTGGCACAAAACTCGGCCACCGGAGACAGCCCAGCCAACACCAGCCGACGCACAGCACCCACCCTGATAGACACCTCATCGACCTGTAGCGTGACCCTTGGCACGTTTTCATCGCAGCGCGCCAAACGTCTGCGCGAACTGCCGAGCTGAACCGTTCGAGTGGCCAGGTACTGCCCGCCCAGTGCGCACTTCATGGCCTGGAGGTGCTCGTACGTATCGTCATCGGGGGCCATGTACTCGATCAATACGTCCAATACGCCGCCGCAGGGCAAGGCCACATTGGGTGCCAGCCCACCCTCGCCGTAACGCACAACCTGATTGTGTTCAGCAAAATGGCCTTGTGAGAGCCGCGTCATAAAGTCTTCTTCTACACAGCCGCCTGACAGCGAGCCACTGTATTCACCTGTAGGCAACGCCACCAGCATGGCGCCCGGGCCACGCGGCGCCGAACCGAAGGTAGACACGACTGTACACAGCCAGATGGATTTACCCTCGGCTAGCCAACCCTGAGCGCGCTGCACAACCTGTAGATCAAGCGAGTCCATGCATCAATTTTTCCTTGGAAATGGGCAGGTCACGGATACGTACGCCGGTGGCGTGATAGACCGCATTGGCGATGGCCGCGGCCAACCCGGTGATACCAATTTCGCCGATGCCGCGGGCCCCGAACTCACTGAAGTTGAGGTCAGGATAATCCAGCAGGGTGATATCGATATCAGGTTGATCGGCATGCACCGGCACCACGTATTCAGCGAAGTTATTGTTGGTCGGTAAGCCGCTGTTCGGATCGTACTCCCCCGCCTCGAACAGCGCCATGCCGATGCCCATGACGATTGCTCCTTCAACCTGATTGCGCGCAGCCAGCGGGTTGACCACTTGGCCCACGTCAATGGCGCTGACCACCCGTGCCACTCGCAAGCTCGAAATGCCGGGGTCCCAACGCACTTCCACAAAATGTGCGCCAAATGATCGGAAGGAATAAGTATCAGCTTTGGCGGCACCGCTCTGGAAGGTGCCTTCAGCGTGAGCCACCCGCTGTGAATCGAGGATTTCGGCGAATGAGGCGCGCTGCCCGCCACACACTAAATGCCCCTCTTCTACGTCAAGGGCTTCGGTTTTTTGATCTTCAAACGGCGCTCCTTTCAACACAGCAATCTGCCGTAAGTTGTCCAGCGCTTGGCGGGTCGCACCCGCAATGGCGGGCATGACACTCGACGTCGCCCACGATCCGCCCGACATGGCGCCGGGCGGGTACGCTGAACTGCCCAACTGCACTTCAATGCAATCCAGCGCCAGCCCGGACAACTGACTCAGGGTCTGTGCCACCACCGTGTAAGTGCCGGTGCCTATGTCTTGCAGACCGCATTGCGCCAACGCTGTACCGTCCGCACGCAAAATCACACGGGCATCGGTCGGCACTTGCGACGCCTCCCAATTACAGGCGCTCATGCCGTAGCCAATGATTTCGTCGCCGTCGCGCATGGAGCCGACTTCAGGGTTGCGCTGCTGCCAGCCGATTTTCTGCGCCGCAACGTTCATGGCTTCTTCAATATGGTTGCTGGACCACGGCAGGCCGACACTTTCATCCTTGGCAGCTCGATTGAGCAGGCGAAAATCCAGAGGATCGATGCCATTGGCCAAGGCCATTTCATCGATAGCCGATTCAAGGGCAAATAAACCGGGGGCGGCACCGGGAGCACGCATCGAGGTCGGCGTGCCACGGTTGACCGGCACGTTTTTGTGGCTGACCAGCACATTCGGACAGGCATATAGACTTTTGGTCACGCTGGCACAGGGTTCGGTGTAGGCATCGGTGGTCGACGTGCTGTTGATGGACTCATGGCGCAGCGATACCAGTTTGCCCTGACTGTCTGTGGCAAGACGCATGCGTTGCGATGTTTGCGGGCGGTGGCCGCTGGTGGTGAACATCTGCGCTCTGGGCAGCATCAACTGCACAGGTCGCCCGGTGATTTTCGCCGCAACGCAGGCGGCAATCGAATGCGGCCACGGCCATAGCTTGCTGCCAAAACCTGAACCGATAAAAGGCGCACGCACCTCAACCTGGTCAGGCGGTAAATCGAAGACATTGGCCAGCACATTACGATGATTGACCACGCCCTGAGAGCTTTCGTACACAAAGAGGCGTCCATCCTCCCACCATGCAGTGGTGGCGTGCATTTCCATCGGGTTGTGATTTTCGACAGGTGTGGTGTAGGTCGCGTCGATTTTTTTGGCGGCAGAAGCAAAGGCAGGTTCTGGTTTGCCCCGAGTGTGCCCCCCTGCCCCGTCCTGAGGAGCCTGCGCCTTCAGACCTTCTGTCAGGCTTGTGATCGGCTCTTCAACGTCATAGTCCACCGACACCTGTTGCGCCGCGGCCCTTGCTTGTTCAAAGGTTTGGGCAACGACCAGCGCGACAAACTGGCCCGGGTATGACACACGGTTATCTTCGAACGGGGTGCGAAACTCATCCACTTTGCTGGCGCTGAGAATTTTCGCCATGTCCATCGGCGTGGCAGGCGTGCGATGGAGGGTTGGGCAATTGAGATGATGCACGATGCTGACGACGCCAGGCATTTGCAGCGCTTTTACATCATCGATCGTGAGAATTTGACCGCGCGCTATCGTGCTGTAGACACCATAGGCATACAGCATGCCCGGCATGGGGTGGTCGGCGGCGTAGTGAGCTTTGCCGCTGACCTTTAGCTGCCCGTCTATCCTGCGTTGAGGGACACCGATAATGGATTCGTTCATACCGACTCCTGCGCCGTCAGGTCGCGAAGGTTGCGCGCAATGACCTGCTGGCCGAGGGGAATTTTGTAAGCATTGTGCTCGTAGGCCCGCGCGTCTTTCAGAGCCAACTCGGCCACCTGTGAGATGAGCTGCGCAGAGACCCGTTGCCCGGTGAGGTGCTGTTCTGCTTCAACGGCTCGCCACGGCTTGGTGGCCACGCCGCCGAGGGCAATACGCACCTCGACCACGGTTGGCCCGTCCATCACCACAATGATGGCGCTGGATGCCAGTGCAAACTGGTAAGACGTGCGGTCACGCAGCTTCAGGTAGCCTGAACGACTTGCCGACAGCGGCGCATCCAAAGTCACGTGGGTAATCAGTTCGTGGGGCTCTAGTGCATGCTCACGCCACGGTGTGTCGCCGGGCAGCAGATGAAAATCAGCAAAATTGACTTCACGCGACTGTCCCTGCGGATTTTGCAGCGTGACGTGCGCACCGATGGCCGCGAGGGCCACACACATGTCGGAAGGATGGCTGGCAATGCAGTGATCACTGGTCCCCAGCACCGCATGCACGCTGCGATTGAGCCCTACAAGCGCTGCGCAACCCGAACCCGGCTGGCGCTTATTGCAAGGTGAAACACCATCGCGGAAATAATTGCAGCGCACCCGTTGCATCACGTTGCCCGCAGTGGTGGCTTTATTGCGCAACTGCGTGGAAGCCCCCGCCATAATCGCCTGAGCGAGCACCGGGTAATGCGTCAATACCTGTGGATGACGTGCCAGCGCGGTATTGCTGACCAACGCCCCGATGCGTAAGCGACCGTCGTCCAGGGTCTCAACCTGCTGCAAGGGCAATCGGTTGATATCGACCAAGTGGTCAACTTTAACCACATCCAGCTTCATCAGATCCAGAAGCGTGGTGCCGCCAGCCAGATACCGGGTCAGCTCCAGGGTCGAGGCCGTGTTGATCGCGTGGGCGCAAGACTGCGCCCGGACGTAATCGAAAGTCTGCATCAGACACCCCCCGCCATTTTGTCGCGCGCCGACTGCACGGCCGCGAGGATATTTTTATACGCGCCGCAGCGGCATATGTTGCCACTCATTGCCTCTCTGACGCTGGCATCGTCCGCGCCACTGTCTGGATCATTGAGCAAGGCCACCGCGCTCATGATCTGCCCTGTCGTGCAGTAGCCACATTGAAAGGCGTCGTGCTCCCAAAAGGCCTGCTGCACGGGATGCAGCGCGTCGCCGTCGGCAAGCCCCTCGATGGTGGTGATGCTATCGCCGTCATGTTGAACGGCCAGTGATAGGCACGAGTTGATGGCCACACCATTGACGAGCAACGTGCAGGCACCGCACTGGCCGTGGTCACAGCCCTTTTTGGTGCCGGTCAGCTGCAATCGGTCGCGTACCACATCAAGCAAAACCGCATTGGCAGGCACATCCAGCGGGTACACCTTGCCGTTTATCTGAAGGTGGATGCTGTGATCATTCACAGCTGGGCTGGCTGGGTCTTCTGTGAGACGCAGGGTTGTTTGGTTTTCTGTCATCAGGGTCACCTTTGGCCAAGGGGGACACGTACAGAGCGGTTACACGTAACACCCAAAAGGCAACTACGTCAGGTCAAACCACACTTACGTCCGGTGTTGTCGGTGAGGGTCGGTAAGTTATGGAGGCATGCCAGACGCAAATAGTTTCGTGCGCTGATCATTTAAAATCGCCAAACCCGGACTTGTGCGACGCGCGGGCCCGTGATGTCGAACAGGTGCGTGCACTCAGTCGAGACCGTTAGCGGCCAAAAAGGTCTGTATACGGGGGGGGCTCGCTTGTGCCCCCCCAGTGCGTTTCAGTCTGCGGCCTGCCAGATCGCATCACGCACCGCTATTTTCTTGGGCAGAAGCTTGTTTTGATAAAACAGATCCGCCGTTACTTGCTGCGCATTGATGATGCTTTGATCAATCGGTAGCACCGGAGATGGCGGCCGATTGTCGAGGTAGCTGGCAATCACTGTGTCGGGCAGCCCCATGTATTTTTGGATCACCTTGAGGCTTTCTTGCCGCTGGCTGCGGGTCAGCGCTTCAGCGTCAGTCAATTCATCCAGCAATGCGTGAACAAAGGCGCCATTGGCATCGGCATACGCTCGCCGGGCCGTGTAAACGGGACCTGACAGACCTAGTCCCTCACCGTTGGCCAGCACACGGGCATTGCCCTGACTTAAGGCCAACGAGGAATAAGGCTCCCAGGTGGCCCAGGCATCGACGCTGCCCTGCTCGAAGGCCGCGCGAGCATCCGCAGGTGGCAGATTCACGGGTTGGATGTCCTGATAGCTCAACCCGGCCTTGTTTAACGCCCTCAAGATCAGGTTGTGGGAGCTGGACCCGCGCTGAAAGGCTACTTTCTTGCCTTTAAGGTCGGCAACGGAGTGAAGCGGGCTGTCGCCGCGAACCAGCACAGTTTCCGCTTGTGGTTTTGCCGGCTCGGCGCCGATGTAGACCAGATCGGCCCCCGCTGCTTGGGCGAACAGCGGCGGGATGTCTCCGGTAGACCCTATGTCCAGTGCATTGACGTTAAGCGCTTCGAGCATCTGCGGCCCGGCGGGAAACTCAATCCACTGCACGGCCGTGTGAGGAAAGCGCTTGTCCAGCAGGCCATGCTCTTTAGCGAGCAACAAGGCAATCGAGCCTTTCTGGTAGCCGATTCTCAGGGTGGCAGGGTCTGCGGCCAGCGCGGAGGTTGTAAGGCTGAGCACGGCCAACCCGGTAACTATAAAAGTGCGAAGCTTCATGTTTTTCTCGCTGCTAAAGTCTGGAAGAACACCTGAGTTGGCCTTGTGCTCACTCAGCCTTCGAGGGCTTTTCCCACAGGTTGATCCCGCCCTCTTGGGCAAACCGGTCAATTTCGGTCAGCTCCTGCACGCTAAAGTGCAGGTTCTTCAAGGCACCGACGTTCTCTATGATCTGCTCCGGTCGACTGGCACCGATCAACGCTGACGTCACCCGAGGGTCGCGAAGTGTCCAGGCCAATGCCATCTGGGCCAGACTCTGACCGCGCGCCCTGGCAATCTTGTTGAGGCCGCGTACCCGGGCGAGGTTGGCTTCGTTCAGATGCGAGGGCAGCAAAGAGTCGCCACCCGCGCGGTTGACCCGCGCCTGCGTCGGCACACCGTTGAGGTACTTGTCGGTCAGCAAGCCTTGCGCCAGGGGGGTAAAGGCAATCACACCGCTGCCCAGTGCTTCAGTGGTGTCCAGCAAGTCTTTTTCCACCCAGCGATTGAGCAGGTTGTAGGCCGGCTGGTGAATAAGCAGCGGAATTTTCCAGTCATTGAGCAACGCCGCCATTTCTCGGGTTTTAACCCCTGAGTAGGATGAGATGCCGATGTACAGCGCCTTGCCCTGCTGCACGGCCGTGGCCAGGGCGCTGGCCGTCTCCTCCAGCGGGGTGTCCGGGTCGAAACGGTGCGAATAAAAAATGTCGACATAGTCCACGCCCAAGCGTTGCAGGCTCTGATCGAGGCTGGCGAGCACGTATTTACGCGAGCCACCGCCCTGACCGTACGGGCCGGGCCACATGTCCCATCCGGCCTTGCTGGAGATGATCAACTCATCTCGGTAGTGCTTGAAGTCTTCACGCAGCAAACGACCGAAGTTGATCTCGGCACTGCCATAGGGCGGGCCGTAATTGTTGGCCAGATCAAAATGGTTGATCCCCAGGTCGAAGGCTGTACGCAATAGCGCACGCTGGGTGTCGATCGGTGTGCTGTCGCCAAAGTTGTGCCACAGGCCAAGGGAGAGTGCCGGTAACACCAGTCCGCTGCGGCCCACGCGGCGATAAGGAATGGCGTCATAGCGGTTTTCGGCAGCGATATAAGTCATTGAGTAATGTCCTGCTTGTCTGGAGAAAAATGTGGTTGTGGCGTTAAGCGATTGGCAGGCCGGGTCAGGCCAAGGTTCTCGCGCAACGTACGGCCTTCGTATTCAGTTCTGAACAGGCCCCGGCGTTGCAACTCCGGTATGACTTCATTGGCGAAATCCTCCAGCCCTGCCGGAAGATGCGGCACCAGCACGTTGAATCCATCGGCCGCCCCTTGCTCGAACCACGCTTGCATCTGGTCAGCAATCTGCACCGCTGTACCCACCAGGGTGTAATGCCCGCGCCCTCCGGCAATCTTTCTGCCCAGTTCGGCGAGGCTAAGGTTTTCTTCGCCTGCCAACTCGGTCAGCAGCTTCTGCCGACTTTGTTGGCCGCTTTCAGTCAGCGGCAAATCGGGGAGCGGCCCGTCCAGCGGGTACTGCGACAAATCGAAGTTGCCCAGCATGCGCCCCAGCAAGGCCACGCCCACTTCAGGCTCGACCAGCCGCTGAAAGGTCTGAAATTTTTCCTGCGCCTGCGCCTCTGTGGCCCCCACCACGACAAACATTCCGGGCATGATTTTCAGGGAGTCCTGGGTGCGGCCGTACTGGTTCAAACGGCCTTTGAGATCAGCGTAAAACGCCTGTGCATTGGCCAATGAGGTTTGCGCGGTGAACACCACCTCTGCCGTTTGTGCGGCCAAATCGCGACCGACCTCGGATGAGCCGGCTTGCACAATCACAGGCTGCCCCTGCGGGGAACGCGCCACATTCAGCGGGCCCTTGACCCGAAAGTGCTCACCCTGGTGGTTCAGCACATGCAGCTTGGCGGGGTCGTAGTAAGCGCCGCTGATCGTGTCGCGGACAAACGCATCATCTTCCCAGCTGTCCCACAGTCCCGTGACGACATGATGAAACTCGCGGGCGCGGCTGTAGCGTTCAGCGTGACTGATATGTTGCTCACGGCCAAAGTTTTGCGCCTCGGCGGCGTTATCCGAGGTCACCAGGTTCCACCCCGCCCGCCCGCCGGACAGGTGATCCAGCGATGCAAATTTTCGCGCCACATGGTAGGGCTCGTTGTAGCTGGTGGTGGCCGTGGCGATCAAGCCAATGCGCTCCGTCACCGCACTCAAGGCTGAAAGCAATGTGAGTGGCTCAAAGTAAGCCGAACGATCCATGCGACTGGCGATGTCATCCCTCGGCGCGGCGACGCTGTCGGCGACGAACACAGCGTCAAACTTCGCCGCTTCTGCAATCTGTGCCAAGCGTTTGTAATGGCAGAAGTCCAGCCCGGCGTCTGTCTGTACCTCAAGGTGACGCCATGCGGCGACGTGGTGGCCGCCGGCCATGAGAAAGGCGCCCAGTTTGAGCTGTCGAGTCATGTTCAGAAATCCTTGCGCAGTTGCACACCAAAATAACGTTCGTCGTCCCTTGGAACCGCGCGGTAGATGTAGCTACCGCCTGTGGCCAGCATGGGTGAATAGGACTTGTCCGCGAGGTTTTTACCCAGCAGCGCCACACGCCAGCCGTTGGTGTAATCCGCCAGCGCGATGCTGGCATTCCAGATGCCGTACGCGCCCTGTTTGGTGTCCGGGTTCTGGCTAATGTCGTACTGCACTTCGCTCTGCCAGCTGTAATCGGTCCCCAGTTCTACATCCAGACCGTTATCCAGCGGGATGCTGTAGTCGGCGCGCACATAACTTTTCCAGTCCGGGCTGTAAGGCAGCGGCTTCCCATTGACGTTGCACGATGCGGCAGCGCCTGCGGGGCAGCCAAACTCGTCAATACGGGCATGGGTGTATGCCAGTGCGCCAGAGAGCTTCAATTGCCGAGTCGCCTGCAACGCATAGTCGAGTTCAACGCCTTCGGTGCTGACACTGCCCGCGTTGATCAGCCGGGTAACGACTTGGCCTGCGACCGTGTCGAAGAAGTTC
Source organism: Pseudomonas sp. 2024-210 (assembly GCF_045062345.1). Lineage (NCBI taxonomy): Bacteria > Pseudomonadati > Pseudomonadota > Gammaproteobacteria > Pseudomonadales > Pseudomonadaceae > Pseudomonas > Pseudomonas sp. 2024-210. The sequence continues at coordinate 110,700 of NZ_JBJGEJ010000012.1, forward strand.
GCCTGATAATTGTCGTACTCGCTGTGAAATACCGCGACGTTCGCGGTCAGGCGATGGTTCCAGGCCGTGGTTTTAATCCCCAATTCCCAGTTATTCGACGTTTCTGGTTTGAGTGCGCCGGTATCACGCGGCTGCATGTTAAAGAACACGTTGTAGGCCGGGCCTTTGTAGCCTCGCGAATAGGTCAGATAGGTGGTGACGGTGTCGGTCAGGTCGTATTGCAGGCCAAGCCGACCTGACCAGCCGTCTTCATCCACTGACCCGGCGCTGCTGGTGTCCGGCTGGATGCCCGTCACGGCCGTCGCCGACGTGGACACTCGGCGGTGATCGTATTTCAGATCGTCATGGGTCCAGCGCAGGCCGGCAATGCCGCGAAAGGTCGGGGTGAAGTTCAGCGTGCTTTCGCCGAAGACCGCATAGCTGTCACTGGTGGTGCTGTAATCGGCGACGCCCCGGTTGACTCTCGCAGGCGTGGTCAAGGTGCGCTGATAGGTTTCGTCATCCTTGGCGTGCATATAGAACAGTCCACCCACGTATTCCAGGAACTCCCCCTTGGGTGAAGCCAGCCGCAGCTCTTGCGAATACTGATTGAACGTCAGGTCGCCTTTGTCGGCAGAGCCTGGAAAATCGGCGCTGATGGTACTCAGGCGATCGCCATCCTGATATTGAGTGTTGTCCCAACCCCGCCACGCGGTGATCGACGTCAGGGTGTAATCACCCAGATTCCATTCCAGTTGGGCAGACAGGCCTTTATTGATGTCTGCCACTCGCGAACGGGTGTCTGTATTGATCTTGCGGTTGTCGCTGGACGCCCATACCGGAGCCAGCGCATTGCCAAAGCCCGGCGTCAATGACTGGACGACCACTCCATTGGGTGCGTCGTCATGGGACTGCATGTAGTCGGCGATGACTGTGAGCGTGAGGTCATCGTCAGGGGTAAACACCAATTTGCCGCGCGCGCCTTTATGGTTGTAGCCATTCACCTCCTGCCCGTTGTACTGGTTATCGACATTGCCGTCATAGGTGCCGAACAAGGCGGTGAACGAGCCCGTGAGGGTGTCAGGAATCAAACTGCCACCCAGGCCGAAGCGCGTACGGCTTTCGTTACCGGTGAAGTTCGATTGATCAATGTAACCGTGGGTTTCAGTTGTGGGTGCACGGCTGATGATGTTCATCACCCCGGCCGAGGCGTTCTTGCCGAACAACGTACCTTGCGGGCCACGCAAGACTTCAATGCGATCCAGGTCCAACAGGTCGAGGGTCGTCTGCCCCGGGCGCGCGTAGACCACCCCATCGATTACCGTCGCCACGGTCGGCTCAACGCCGGGCGAGGTAGAGATCGTGCCCACACCCCGCACAAACAGCGACGTGTCCTTGTTCGAGGCACCGGTTCGAAAATTCAGCGAGGGAACTTGCTGGACGATGCTCGAGACGCTGTTGCGCCCGTCTCGCTCCAGCTGCTCGCCATTGACGACGGTCACGGCCACGGGGATTTTTTGCAGCGGTTCTTCGCGACGAGTCGCACTGACCGTGACGGATTCAAGGGTCACCGCCTGCTCATTGCTGTCGGCGGCGAACGTCAGGCCGGGCGCGACGCCCAAGCCCGTAAAAAACCACCCCGCAGCGCACAACGTGTGCGCCAGTGTGTGTGTTGCCCCAGGAAAAGTACGCATGATAGACCCGCTCAAAAAGTGCCCTGAACCGCTGCCGCTCTACGACGACAATGGCGGAAATGTGTCTTGGACATTCGCTCGAGCGAGTAGCAGACAAAGCGCGTTGTTAGCGCTAACATCACCAGTATCAATAACCGTCGCATAGATCGTCAAATACTTAAATAGTGTTCTTATATTCCCATTTGTTATTACAAGGAGTGCGCGTTGATCGACCATTCACCCCGCAAACGCCGTGGCGCCGGGCGCGTGACGCTAAGCACTGTCGCGCAACAGGCCGGGGTCTCGGCCATCACCGTGTCGCGTTATTTCAATCAGCCAGAACAGGTCTCGCCGGAGCGACGCGAGCGCATTGCTGCGGTGGTCGCGCAATTGGGCTACGTGCCCAATCTGGTTGCTGGCGGGCTGGCCTCGGCACGCGGCAAAATCGTTGGCATGGTCATTCCCAACATATCGGGGCCGATCTTTGCCAACACGATTCAGGGTTTCAGCGACACGCTGAGTCGCCACGGCTATCAACTGCTATTGGCATCCAGTTACTTCAGCGTCGAACAGGAAGAAAGTGCGGTGCGCGCATTCCTGGGCTGGTCACCTGCGGCGCTGGTGTTGACCAGCCATTTTCACAGCCCGGGCACCGAAAAAATGATCGCCGCAGCGGACATTCCGGTGATTGAAACCTGGGACTACCAACCCGAACGCGCGCCGATACAGATAGGTTTTTCCCACCTTGAGGTGGGCATTACAGCAGCCCGCTACCTCTACAAAAAAGGCTATCGACGCATTGCCTTTGTACTGAACAGCAGCGCGGGTGATTTCAGCGCACTGGAGCGCCGCGATGGCTACCTCAACGGTGTTCGCGAATTGGGACTGGAGCCGTGGGTGTATACCCCCCAAGAGGGTATGGCGCCCTTTGAAGCCGGCAAACAGGCCATGCAAGCGCTCATGCTGGCCTCTGCTCCACCGGATGCAATTATCTTTGCCAACGACAACCTGGCGGCGGGCGGATTGCTTGCCGGGCAACGCGCAGGGCTGAAAATTCCCGAAAACTGTGCGGTGCTTGGCTTTGGCGATTATCCGTTTGCCGAAATGCTGCTGCCGAGTTTAAGCACCATTAAACCGCCTGCACTGGAGATCGGTGTGCTGGCGGCCACACGAGTGCTGGAAAGTCTGGGGGTTTTGCCACAGGAGGACGAGGTGCAACGGCTGAATAAGCTGGCGTGCAGGGTGATCGCGCGTGAAAGTACCTAAACACTGCAAAAACGGGCAGGAAGCGACGCTCAACTTGAATCGCAGTTAATCATAATCAATCATTGCTCACCGCCTGCTTGGCGGCTATCAACAGGAGGCCTGACGAATGACAGCAGGCGAAGATCCTCACGCCCCACTTTCAAATCCCCGGCGGCCTTGCAAGCCGCCTGTGTGAACGAACACCAAACGCTGACCTGTGGCAAAGCGCCCGGCGTCGACCGCTTGTTTGAGGGCTAATAGCGCTTTGCCGGTATACAGCGGCTCCAGCAGCAGCCCGCTGGCGGATTCGCTATCGTGGATAAACCCGGTCAAGGTGTCATCCACTCGGGCGAAACCACCGCGACTGGCATCAATCAGTTCAAGGTTGCATTCCGAGCGATGTGCCGCTTGCAAGATCGCCTCGATCTGCGGTGCCACTCCATGATCTTCGGGCACGGCCAGCGCCCCGTAAATCCGGCGCTGTGGTGCTTCAGCCAAAAGCAAACCCGCGAGTGTGGTGCCGGTTCCAGCCGCCAGCCACCAACCGTCGTAATCGTCCCAACCCACGTCACCCAACTGCTCACGCACCTGCCCGACCAGCGTCATGCACCCCAGCGCACCGGCCAGCCCGCCGCCTCCCTCCGGGACGGGATGAAACGCTGGATAGCGCGCGAGCCAAGGCTGCCAGAAACCGGCTTCATGGCGCGCCCGATACCCGGCAAACCCCAGCCAGTGCAACTGCATGCCAAAGTCTTCCAGGTCGCGGGTGGTTGGGGTGTGTTGCGCATGCCCCCGTAACAGGCCAACGGTGGGAAAGCCAAAGCGCTTGCCCGTAGCAGCCAGGGCATGCAAGTGGTTGGAGTGCGCCCCGCCCAGGCTGATCAGCCCCTGCGCACCGCCCCTGTGAGCGGCCAACAGGTGCTCGGTGAGCTTGAACCACTTGTTGCCACTGATCAGCGAGTCGATCTGATCCAGACGCAACACTGCTACCTCGACACCGGCCCGTTGCAACCAGTCAAAGTGCAAGCGTTGCAGCGCGGCGCGTGGCTGCCAATCGATCAAGGGCAACATGCAAGTCCTGTCCATTTCATTCAAAAAAGACGCGAGTTTACACCTCGGCAGCCTGTCGGCTTTCATCTCAACTGTGACCAATAATCTGACTCCCACTCGGGCTTCTTGGTAAGGTGTGCGCCGACTTTCGTAGCCCGCTAACGATCTGCGGGCTGCTGCTTTCTGTTTTCTGACGTGAGACACCCCTGATATGCCCGAGCCGATCCCTCTAAAAGATCACGACTCCGAGAAGCGGCTGGTCAACAAAAGACTGGTCGCCTGCGCCGCGCTGGTGCTGGCCATCAGCTGTGCACTGGTCGGGCGCATGTACTTTCTGCAAGTGACCGAGTTCGCCTACAACTCGACGGTGTCCGAGAACAATCGGGTGCACGTGCTGCCCATCCCACCGGAACGCGGGTTTATCTACGATCGCAATGGCGTGTTGCTGGCCGATAATCAGCCCAGCTTCAACATGACCATCACCCGCGAGCGGGCGGGAGATACCGCCAAAGTGCTGGATACGGTGATCAGTATTCTGCATTTGCCCGAAGACGACCGTGCCGTGTTCGCCAAAGCCATGAAGCAGGCGCGCCATCCATTTGACCCCTCGACCCTGCTGTACGAACTGAGCGAAGAGCAAATTGCCCTGCTGGCCGTCAATCAATACCGCCTGCCGGGCATTGATGTTGACGCCCAATTTGTCCGTCATTACCCGCAAGGTGATCATTTCGCCCACTCAGTGGGTTACGTCGGGCGAATCAACGAAAAAGAAGCCAAACAGCTAGACCCGACGCAATACCGGGGCACCCAGTCGATTGGCAAAACCGGCATCGAGCGTTTCTACGAGCCGCAGTTGCACGGCACGGTTGGTTTTGAAGAGGTCGAGACCAATGCTCAGGGGCGGGTGATGCGCGTGCTTCGCCACACGGACGCCGTGGCCGGTAAAAATATCGTGCTCAGCCTCGACATCAAACTGCAAGAAGCCGCCGAAGAAGCCTTGGGTGATCGTCGTGGTTCCATCATCGCGCTGGACCCCAAAACCGGTGAAGTGTTGGCGATGGTCAGTAAACCCAGCTTTGACCCCAACCTGTTTGTGACCGGCATCAGCTCCAAGGACTATTCGGGATTGCGCGACTCCATCGATAAACCGCTGTTTAACCGGGCTTTGCGCGGCCTCTATGCACCCGGCTCGACCATCAAGCCCGAAGTGGCAATTGCCGGTCTCGACAGCGGTGTTATTTCGGCCTCGACGCGGGTGTTCGACCCCGGCTACTTCCAACTGCCCAACGTTGACCACAAATACCGCAACTGGAACCACAGCGGCGACGGCTGGGTCGATCTGAACGCCGCCATCATGCGCTCCAATGACACCTACTTTTATGACCTGGCCTCAAAGCTGGGCATTGACCGCATGCACGATTACATGTCGATGTTTGGCATCGGGCAAAAAGTCTCGCTGGACATGTTCGAAGAGTCATCAGGCTTGATGCCCTCGCGTGACTGGAAGCGCAGCACTCGGCGTCAGGCGTGGTTCCCCGGTGAAACGGTGATCCTGGGCATTGGTCAGGGCTACATGCAGGTCACGCCGTTGCAGCTGGCACAGGCCACCGCATTGATCGCCAACAAAGGCGTATGGAATCGCCCGCACCTTGCCAGAACCATTGACGGCACGCCCCCGGTAGACGAACACCCGATCGCCAACATTGTTCTGCACGACCCCAAAGAGTGGGAACAGGTCAACCATGCCATGCAACTGGTCATGCATGACCCGCGCGGCATTGCCAGGGCGTCTGCCTCGGGTGCGCAATACCGCATCGCGGGTAAAAGTGGTACGGCGCAGGTGGTGGCCATCAAACAAGGCGAACGTTACAACCGGCTCAAGACCGCCGAACGCAATCGCGATAACGCCTTGTTTGTCGGCTTTGCCCCGGCCGAAGACCCGCAGATTGTGATTTCGGTGATGATCGAAAACGGCGAAGCGGGAGGCCGGGTGGCGGGCCCTGTGGTGCGTAAAGTGATGGACGCCTGGTTGCTCGACAACCAGGGCACGCTCAAGCCGCAATACGCCAGCCCGCAGATCAAGCCCCATACCCACCCGGCGGTGTAATGGCCAATCCTGTAGCAGTTGAATACATTGATCAGACCCACGTCGGCGGGCAAGGATGCACGCGGTAGAACTGACGCAGCGCATCGATGTCAGCATGGAACTGATTGTGCAACCAGGTTTTGAAATGCTGGTGCACGACGTGCTCGCCATGTGGCCAAGCCAGGCAGTCGGCAATGGCCTGGGCCGCTTGCATGCCGGACATCAGCGCTTTAAGCACGCCGTGCGACGATGCAGGGTCCAGTGTCGCCGCAGCATCGCCTACTTGTATGTAGCCGTGCCCCATGGGTGCCCCTGACAGGCGCCAGGACACCTCTGCGCCGCGCACCGGGCCAACCGGCGTCAAATGCTTGAGCGTAGCAGGGGTCCCGGCTATCGGCCTGCTGTTTGAGTCAAAGTTCAGGGTTGTCCAGTGTAGGTGATGAGTGTCGACGCGGGCGATCCATTGCCAGCCATCATTGACCGCCATAAGCCGTGGCGCGTCTTGAACCCGCTCGAACTCGCCCTGGTAATAGCCATAGCGAGCAATCAGTCTCGGTGAATAGGCTTGCCACTTGATCGGCAATTGCCGCCGAAGCCATCCGTGCCCTCCCGAAGCATCGACAACACAGGCTGCCAAAAACCGGTCTTGCCCTACGGTGACCCCGACAACCCTGTCGCCTTCACGAATGATGGTTGGGCTGGTACATGGCTGGATAATCCGTACCCCCAAAGCCCGTGCTCTGTTCATGAGTCGAGCATCCAAAGCTGCTCGCTCAATCTGGAACCCTCGCCACGGGCCAGCCGCATCACCACCGAATGCGACAAAGCGCGGCGCTCCCTCCCAATGCACCCAATGCCCCTCATGCCGTAGGCAAGACAACTCGTTCAGCTCACGCAGCATCCCCAACTGGCCCAGCAGTGGCTCGATGGCTGGATGCAGGGTTTCACCTGGCCGGCGACGCGGGAATGTATCGCGCTCCATCAGTGTCACGTGCATACCTTGCTGTGCGCACGCGATCGCTGTTGCACAGCCAGCCGGCCCTGCCCCGACCACAATCACATCATATTGATTCAACATGTAAGTGCCACGGCATGTCGTCTTCTTTGACTAACAGGGCGCTCTGGCTGACATACATTTGCACTCGCGCTTCAATGTCCACATAACGACGCTTGAAATCATCCTCTGGCGTGTTGATTGCACCGTGCTTGTAAAGGAACAAGTACATCACCTCGCCCTCCAGACTATGCCCGGCCTCTTGCTCGGCAGCGTCCAGTCGCTCGTCAGGCTGTTGCACGATCAAGAAGGACAATACCGGCCACTGCCCTTTCTCCGCCTTTTGAGTTGCTCCCACCGCTTTATAGGCACGATGCATGGCCAGGACTCGCTGGTGATAGTGCTGAGTATTGATGTGCCCCGTAACAGCCAGTGACAGCTGTCCTTTTAATGCTGCCGAGGTGTAATCACTGTACTCGTAGGCTTGATACTGAACGACCTGACGCCCCTCCCGTTCAACCAAAACAGGACCTTTAAGGCCGTCCCAAGAGGGCGCATCCGTTAAACCAATTTCGGCGTCTGTCAGAGGAATGACCGAAGAGGCCACGGTACGCGGTTCAAATGTACGGGTTGAATCGGGTGCCACGCCAGGCCAGTAGGAACCCAACGCTGCGCAAATCCGCGCATCTTCAGTAAACGGACTGGCGAGCATGTAACCATTGAGCACGTTAGCGAAAGGTTTATCGACCAAGCCCCTGCCAACTTCCCAGCCGGGGCCGAACACGCCACTGGCGAAGTCGGGCAAACATGACTGGCGTTGCGCCAAGGCAATTTCAGGGCCGGTCAACACCGCTTCAACCACTGTTGCATCACGCACCAAGGAGACAATCGCCGTAGCGCTACGATCTTCATCGGTAAAGTAATTGCCCTTCAGCGTTGGGTTGATCGGAAAACGAACGTCCGACAATGGATTGACACGTGTGTGCCAAACCTCGGGGCACGGCGACGTCGGACAAGGGAAAACAGTCGGGTCACTTGACCACGCCTTCAATTCGCGTTGTCCACACAGCGGGAAGAAGTCGGGAGCGCCTATGATCGAATAGGCCGCGACGCTGTCCTGATCCAGGCCGTATGACGCTAATGCTGGACAACGTGCCCGGACCCAGCCGTCTGCCATTGCATCCTGATAGTGCAGCGTACGATAGCCGCCCTGCCTGACGATCGCATCAACACCTTCGACGTTATTGAGATCTTCGATCGAGCCGTCGTCACGGACACGATGGCGACCATGCACGAGCCCACCCGTACCCGCCGGCATCGTAAATGACAAGGGTTGCCCCTGATAGTGGGCCAACTCAACCAACCGCTCCTTGGCATCGGGGACCAGAAGCCCAGCACCAACGTCAGTGGGTTCAGCCCAATGACACAGGCCTTCGGTAATGACGAATGGATCATTCAGGATGTCAGGTTCTTGCCATCCCGTTCCGCTGTACATCCTATGCACTTGCCGGATCTTCTCATTGATCTGGTAGTTCTCCAGCTGCACTGTCAAGTCCAGGCCCAGCAGGCATTCCTTACCATTGAATAATTTGTGTATCGGCACCCAAAAACTCAAATTTTCGTCAGTGGGTGATTGAAAACTCATGGGACCGAACCTTGCACTATCGCCGTTTTTTTGCATGGCGATGTACGCGCCATACCGGGCCGGAATGACCCGCATCCGCTGCGCATCATCCTCTACAAAAGGCAGGAAGCCACGCCGTGCAGCATCATACAAAGCGGGTGCGGTGCCTGTTCGAGCCACGCCGGTACGGGAGAAACACAGGTCTGCCTGAATTTTATGGACGGTTTCCGGGCGTGGCCGATACTCATACGCAAACACGACTATAGCCAATGGCGCTGACCCCGCGTGTGCACTCAACGACTCCACGCTGGGCGGGTTGACCCCGTAAACGAAATTCAGTATCTGCTCAATTTCAAGCGCTGAAGGGAAAGCCGTCAGCGGGCTTCCATCGGCGGCGGTCAGCACATTTGGCGAAGCCAGCGCGTGATACAACAAACTTTCTGCTGGCCTGCCGGCTTCAATACCTCGCTCCCCTTCGGGAGAAAAGTCTTCAAAGCCCTTAAGGGTTCGGTCAACGGACAATGGTTTAGTCAGTTCCTGCTGCAAGTCAGCCGCAGTAATGTCCAAGCCATGTTGGAGCAGGAGTGAGTGCCAACCGTGCGCAGCCAAGCGCGAGCAGGCAAGTTGTACGTCACTGACCAAAGCCATATTGTTCACCTCAAGTGTGTGCCTGATTTCGGGGACGCCAATCGTTGCGCAGTTTGAGATGGCCAACCTGCACCACTGAGAGACGTCCCGCACCTCCCTCAGCAAACGCCATCAACCACTTTATCCCCATCAGGGTTTGGCCATTGAGGTCGTGGGCCATGTCCGAAACACATGAAGTCCAGACATCTACTCTTCTTCACTAGGACGCGCAAGTCGTGCTCGCGACCTTCGGTCTGAGTGGGGGTACCACCGTATTTGAGAAGAAAAATCGTAATAGAACGCGGCGCAGATTGATTACAAGTACTTACAGCTACCCAGCGGATCTCAGCCTTCGCTCCTCGTCGGCGGCAAGTCTCAACCACTGTTTGAGCGTTTGTTTAGAACTGACTCACCCCAGGATTCAAATGTTTGAATCCTGCCGAGTGCACATTTTCTGATATGAGGTGTATCAAACAGCCATTAACCTCAAGGATGACCCGTATGCCCTCCCTCGCGAACCCCGGTTACCAGGAGCGCAACACCAAGGGCATCTTCGCCCTGTTCTGCGTGGGCAGTTACCTGCTGTCTGTTTCCTATGGCACCACGTTTTTACTGGCCATGTCCCTCAGTGCCCACGGCGCCAGCGAAGCAGACGCTGGCAGCATTATGTCGGCCGCCATGTTCAGCACCTTTATTGCCGTGATTTTTTCGGGACACCTGACCGATCTGTTCGGGGCACCCAAGACGATTGCATTCGGGGCAGTTCTGCTGGCTGCCGCGTGTGCCGGCTTCGCCTGCTTCCCGACGTTCGGTCTCAGCGCATTGGGCTTCGGCTTGCTTCTGGGTTTGGGTTGGGGCGTGTTCTATACGTTAGGCCCCATTATTGTGGCGATGATGATTGAGCCCGCCCGCCGGGTGAAGTATTTCGCCCTGCTATCAGGGTGCATGATGTCCGGTATCGGCACAGGCCCTCTGTTGGGGCGGGCAAGCGAAGCATTTGGCTACCCGCTGCAAGCAGCCTTTGTGATGGCGGCGATGGCCAGCGTGATCGGCGGCGTTGCCTTTGTACTGCTAGGGCCGAAAATCAAGCAGCGGCACCTCATATCGGGAGCGGTCACTGTGTGCCGGATTAGCCCCCAAGCGGGTGCGCTGGTCATGCGTTCCAAAGCCGCTTTTGCAATCGTCATGGTCGGCTTGGGGGGCGCCATTTTCGGCGGGCTGTCGAGTTTTCAAACCTCGTACGCACACCTTAAGCAACTGGATTATTCGATTTTCTTTCTAGGCTTTATGGCAGCGGTGATTACCTGCCGTTTGCTGGTCGCCGGGTTTATCGTCAAGCGCGACCCGTATCGAATGGCCGGTATTCTGACCTCATTGATCGTGACGTCAGTGCTGATGTTTATGTTTACCGTTGACACTACCGCCACTTATTTATTCGCCGCCATTGTGCTGGGTGTGGGTTACGGTCTGACGTATTCGGTGATCAATGGTCTGGCCGCCAACGAAGCCCCTGCCGGTTACACCGCGCAATCGCTGGTGCTGTTCAGCCTGGCGTACTTTGTTGGCGTTTTTGGATTTCCGTGGCTGGCAGGGCTCATCATCGTCAGTCAAGGCATGGGGGCGCTGCTGTCGGTCATTTTGCTGATTGCCCTGTGTAACTGGGCAATTGCCTTGGGTCGACTGGTGTGGCGGCGCTTGCCACGATCACAGGCCCGTCGTTTCGACCCCATTTAACGCCATGAACGAGCTAGCGCTGCATCCCCCAGCGCTTGACCGTGACCCGCTCCAGTGTGTCGAACACCAGGTTCTCCACCAGCAAGCCAATCAGAATGACCACCGCCAACCCGGCAAATACCTTGTCGGTGTACAGCTCGTTACGGTTCTGAAAGATGTACCAACCCAACCCACCCTTGCCGCTGGTGGCGCCAAACACCAATTCGGCTGCGATCAGGGTGCGCCAGGCGAAGGCCCAGCCGATTTTCAACCCCGCGAGAATCGACGGCAGCGCGGCGGGAATCAGAATAAACAACACAAAACGGATACCCTTCAGACCATAATTGCGACCGGCCATGCGCAGGGTTTCCGAGACCCCGAGGAAACCTGCATACGTGTTGAGTGCCAGCGCCCATAACACCGAATGCACTAACACAAAGATCAGGCTGTTTTGCCCAAGACCAAACCACAACAGTGCCAGTGGCAACAGGGCGATGGCTGGCAGCGGGTTGAACATCGAGGTCAAGGTGCTCAACAGGTCGCGCCCCAATTGGGTCGACACTGCCAACGTGGTCAAGACAAACGCCAGCACAATGCCGATCAGGTAACCCTTGATCAGTACCACCAACGAAATACCGACTTTACTCAGCAACTCGCCGCTGATCAGGCCGTCATACAGCGCGCTGGCGGTTTGCACAAAGCTGGGCAGCAGCAGGTCGTTGTTCTGCACCCGTGCAACCACTTCCCAAAGTATCGCCAGCACTATCAATATCAGGCTTTTACGCAACCAGCCCTGTTGCCATAACCGTTGCCCCAAGGGCAGTTCGCGTTCCAGCGGCACTGACACCAAGGGTTCAAGGTGAACTTCGTATTCCGGGCGTACAGATGATGAATGGCTCATCGGGCAATCCTCCAGGGCTCAATAAGCGATACGAATATCGGCAAAATTCAGGGCTTGTTCCGGGTTACCGGTATCCGCCTCATCAAACAGCAGCCGATGAATACGGCGCGCCGTGTGCTGAAATTCCAGACCGCCCAGGCTGTGCAGGTTGTATTGATGACTGTTGATCTCGGCCCGTACCCGGCCCGGATGCGGTGACAACAGCAGGATGCGGTTGCCCACGACCAATGCTTCTTCGATGGAGTGGGTGACGAACAGCAACGTGAAGCGCACCTCCTCCCACAACAGCAGCAACTCTTCCTGCATCTTGCGCCGGGTCAGGGCGTCAAGCGCGGCGAAAGGCTCGTCCATCAGCAGGATTTTCGGCTGCATGGCCAGCGCCCGGGCGATCGCCACGCGCGCTTTCATGCCGCCTGACAGCGTGTGCGGATACGCGTCGGCAAAGGCCGCCAGCCCCACTTTGTCCAGATAGTGCAGCGCCCGCTCTTCGGCCTCACGCCGTGGCAGTGTTTTGGACGCCAATAGCGGGAACATGACGTTCTGCTTGACGGTCTTCCAGGGCGGCAGTTGATCGAACTCCTGAAACACCACCATCCGGTCTGGCCCCGGTGCCGTCACCGTTTGACCCTGCAACCTGATCTGCCCTTCGCAGGGTGGGTGAAACCCGGCCACAGCCTTGAGCAAGGTGGACTTACCGCACCCGGAGGGGCCCAACAGGATAAAACGGTCCGCCGGATCGATCTCGAAACTGACCTGATGGGTGGCCCGCACCACACGCTGCGGCGTGCGGTATTCGAGGCTGACGTTATCAACCGACAACAAGGCAGGCCCTGTTGCATTTAAGTGGCTGGCCGTGTGGCCTTGCACAGACGCGTTCATGGTGATCAGCTCCCCTGCAACGGTTTTGCGTCTTGAAAGAAATAATCCTTCCAGGATTCGGGTTTGTTTTTGATCGCGCCGATGCGGTACATAAATTCGGCCAGCGGGTAGGTGTTTTTCGGCGTCACGGTGAATTCGTACTGCGGGTTGTCGATGATTTTCAGCAGCTCGGCGCGGTCGATATTGGCTTTGGTCACGCGGATATACGTATCGGCGGCGGCGCCTTTATCGTTTTGCGCAAACTCGGCCGCTTCGGCCAGCGCCTCCGTGAACGCTTTATAGGTTTTGGGGTTGTCGTTGCGAAATTTCTCGGTGGCAAACAGTACCGTCGGAGAGTTGGGGCCGAGCAAGTCGTAGCTGTCGAGCACCACATGCACGTTGGGGTTCTTCAACGCCTGATCCTGAAACGGCGGATTGGAAAAATGCCCGCTCAACTCAGTGCCGCCGGCGATCAGTGCCGCAGTGGCATCAGGGTGCGGCAGCGCGAGGGTGTACTTGTCCAGTCGATTGAAATCCTTGTCGCCCCATTGCTTGGCGGCTGCGTACTGGAGAAAACGTGACTGCACCGAAACGCCGACTGCCGGCACGGCGATACGGTCCTTGTCGGTGATGTCGGCAATGGTTTTGACCTGCGGGTTATTGCTCACCAGGTAATACGGAAAGTTGCCCAACGACGCCACCGCCTTGATGTTCTGCCGACCGTGGGTGCGGTCCCAGATCGTCAGCAGCGGGCCAACCCCGGCACCGGCAATATCAATCGAACCCGAGAGCAAGGCATCGTTGATCGCCGCGCCGCCAGACAATTGCGTCCAGTCCACCTTGATGTCGATGCCCTCCTCCTTGCCGTGCTTCTCGATCAGTTGTTGATCGCGCACCACATTGAGCAACAGGTAAACAATGCCGAACTGTTCTGCGATACGAATCTCGCCTTCGGCATGGGCTACGCTCGGCGCAACAAAACTGGCGGCGAACAAACTGAGGCCAAGACTGGCGGCCAGCGTTTTTATTGACAGGGGCATGAGAGGTTCCTTGAAAGTGTCAAAGCGTGGCGGATCAGTAAGGCGCGTCGCCTTGAATGGTGGTGCGGTAGAGCGTGCGGCGCAGATGGCGGGGGCAACCGGCCGCGAGATGGATCAACGAACGGTTATCCCAAAACACCAGATCATGGGGTTGCCATTGATGCCGATAGATATTTTCCGGGCGCACGCTGTGGGCGTAGAGCTGAGCCAGCAACTCACGGCTTTCGTCGTCGGGCAGGCCGATGATGCGGGTGGTGAAGCCTTCACTGACAAACAATGCTTTGCGGCCGTTTTCCGGGTGGGTACGTACGACCGGGTGCACCACCTCATTGACCTGCGCCAGCTGTTCCGGGGTCAGGGTTGGGCGCCAGTTGCCTTCGAACTTGGTTTCGCTGTAACGCGCGGTATAGGAATGCGCCGCCGAACGGCCTTCGACCGCATGGCGTAAGGCTTGAGGCAGGGTGTCCCAGGCGTGATGCATGTCGGCAAATAGCGTATCGCCGCCTTCGGCTGGCAGCTCTTGGGCATGCAGCATGGAGCCAAGGCTTGGCAGCTCTTTATAAGACAAGTCCGAGTGCCAGAACTTACCCGCATCTCCAAGGCCGATGGATTGGCCGTTCTCGATCACATTCGAGACGATGAGAATTTGCGGGTGGTTCGCTAGCAAGAACTGTTTGAGCACATGGATTTGCAACACACCGAAACGGCGGCTGAAAGCGATCTGTTGCTCTGGCGTGATGCGCTGATCACGGAACACCACCACATGGTGCTCAAGGTGGGCGCGGTGAATGCGTGCGAAGTCCTCATCGTTGACCGGCAGTGTCAAGTCAAGCCCAATGATTTCAGCGCCAACGGCACCGTTGAAGGGACGGATTTGAAACGCTTGAGGGGCGATGCTCAGAGCAATCGTAGAGCCAGACGGTGCAGACATAAAACACTCCCACGCAGTGCACGCCCAACAGCGCGCTAATCGATAAGAAACTCACGGAGGTCCCGTGTTCGTTCATTTCGTGCGGCGCGTCGATTGGTCGACCTGTACGCAGGCGAGTGACTTTATAGGTATAAGAAAATTAATTTAAATACCGTTAGAGCATAAGGATATGACGGGCTGAGGGTTTTGATTGGCGGACAGTTCTAAAGAACCTAGTGAATCTGTTACAGAAGAAGCTTCAGCCACAGCAGCAGGCGTTGTAGAGCATCTAGCCCAGCTTTTAGCTTTTAGCTTCAAAAACAATATCCCTGCCGCCACCGAAACAGTGGGAACGACACTGGGGCCCATCACAGGAGGCTGAACGCAGGTGCTGTTATGGGGGTGGCGAGGCAGGACGCCGAGCCAGCCGCGATCGGGCCAAGGATGGCCCGTCGCGGCGTGCCCCCATAACAGTGCCGGAGTGAAGGCACCGGGCGAGCCTAGGCGAGCTCGGCCGTATGGTAGGGCAAGGACTTTTTGGGTACTTTTGTGATGGTCCGACACTCGGCTGTTTGACAAAAGTGCCTCGCCGTAAGGGCGAAACCCGTAGAAAGGTTTAATACATCAAATGGATATGTACGCTGGCCTATTAAAAGCTCCGAGTACATATCCATTATTAGCGTCTAGCTGACGTAATGGTTACGCCCTTACGGCGTGTCACTTTGCAAAAGCGGCAAAGTAACCAAAACGCTTCCGCCCCTGCGTACGGCCCTCGCTGCGCTCAGGTGTCCCTCACTCCGGTCCCGCTCCGTGGGCACGCTGCGACGGGCCATCCTTGGCCCGATCGCAGCTCTCCCGGCATCCATGCCGGTCGACCCACTCCGCGAAACCTCCTTTCGGCCTCCCGAAGGGGCGGCAGATCAAAAGCCAGATCAAAAACCAGATCACAAGCCAGATCACAAGCAGATCACAACTTGCTGGCGAACTTGCTCCTGTCGCCGCTGACGAGCTCTGCGAGGCTGCGATCGGCAGCGAACAGATGTTCCACACCGGCTCCCTTTCAATGCCCCGCCGCCGGCTGACTGTTCAACAGGGCATCACCGGGCTGGCCCAATACACAGGAGGTACCGCCTGGGGTGTACATCATCGCCACGCAACGATTGCAGGCCGTGCAGATCGAATCACGGCTAACCCCACTGGCCAGTTTGTTAACGTAATCATTTTCAGCCAGCAACACTCGGCCCATGGCGACCAGGTCGAAGCCCTCGGCCATGAGTGTTTCGATGCTCGCCAGGCTCTTGGCACCGCCCAGATACGCCAAAGGCATTTTCACCGCCGCACGCACCTTGCGTGCATGTTCAAGCAGATACAGCTCACGAAATTCCACGGTAGGCTCTTTGCGGCGCTGGATGGCCATCGCAAAGGCAATCAACTTGTTCTTCTGCTGAACGCGATTTTCCTTGGGAAACGAAGAACCGAACATGGTCGTAATTGACTCCGCGTTCATCCCGGCGCTGAGCACCAGCAAGTGGGCGCCCTCTCGTTCCAGCATGGCGGCAATCTTCGCCCCGTCTTCAGCGCTGTTACCGGCGCGCACGCCTTCAGTGACGCTGTATTTGCAGATCACAGCCATGTCCTGACCAACCGCATCCAGCACCGCACGCAGCACCCGACGCGGAAAGCGCAAGCGATTTTCCAGGCTTCCGCCGTAGTGGTCGCGACGCTTGTTGTACATCGGCGAAATGAACTGGCTGAGCAGGTAGCCGTGGCCCATGTGGATTTCCACCGCATCAAAACCCGCCTGACGTGCCAAGCGAGCGCCTTGAGCGAACTCGCGCACCACTTGCTGCATGTCCGCTTCGTCCATCGCCTGTTTGAAGAACATCCCGCTCATCAGGCCGATCTTGTTGAAGCCGCCGCTGGCAGACAGCGGACGCTGGGTCGAACGTTCGCGGATAAAGGTAAAGCAGCCACCATGGGTGATCTGCGCGCTGGCCAGACCACCCTTCTCGTGAACCCCGTCGGTCAAGGCTTTGAAGTGTGGCAGGCTCACTTGGGTAAGGGTCAACTGGTTGGGCAATGTACGGCCATCGCTGCTCACCGCGCAGTAGGCGACAGTGGTCAGGGCGACGCCACCAGCAACCAAAGCCGAGTGCAACTTGACCAATTGCCTGGACGGCACGCCTTGAGCACTCATGCCCTCGTTGGTGGCGGATTTGATAAAGCGGTTTTTCAGGGTCAGTGGCCCGATCACAATAGGGCTGAACGGTGACGGGATCGGAGGAAGGTTCATGGCAGGCCTCTCGTTATTGTCATTATCAGAAGGTGCACCTGGCGTTGAATGGCAAGGTAATCGCGCAAGGCCCGTAAACGGTTTTGGGCGACGTGCGGGGAGCAGAGAAACGCGACACATGCCATGCCGATCTGGGCGTTACCCAGGTAGTTGAAGTTGCCACTCAGAGTCATGCGTTTCTGGGCACGACCCAAACCCGGGATGCACCACCGCTGTGCCCGCCTATCGGCAAAAGGTTCGCTGCTTTAGAGGGCTGGAGGGGCGGCATTCACTCAGGTCGCTGGCGCAAGCTGAATAATTGATGTGGCGTGCGAGCGAAACATCGTCCAACAAGACTAGAGGAGGCGTTCTCATTTAAATCGAATCGACTTCAGATGTCTGGGTCGCGGCCAGGTCGGTCCTGCCGAGCCTCAACGCCACTGGTGATGACTGATATTGGCGGCGGGCTGCCAGCTGATCGGGGCGCCTGCCGGATTGGTTACCGGCTTGGCATCTCACAGCATCATGATCGGCCTCAGCAACGCCTGCCCTTCATACAAGGCTGAAAGATAACGCTCACGCATCTCGACCACGGTCATGCGAGAAGCATGGGTGGTCAGGGTCAGAGCCGCCTGCAGTTGCCGGTCGCGATCAATCAGCGGCACGCTCAACACCCGCATGCCCACTTCATACTCCTGGTCCACCACCACATGGCCACGCTCGGCGCACAGCGTTATTTCATCGCGAATCCGTGCTTCATCCGTCAGGGTGTAAGGCGTTATGGCACGTGGCGGGTTGCGCGAAAAATAGGCGTCCAGTTCCGGCGCAGTCAGGCTGGCCAGCCATAGCCGGCCACTGCCGGTGCAATACATCGGCACCCGTGACCCCGGGCGGATCGACATTGAGGTGATGTGGCTGTAGCGGCTACGGACGATATGCACGATGTCATCACCGTCGCGCACCCCCACCGAGACATGCTCCTGAGTGCTGCGGGCCACCTGCTCGACAATCGGGCGCAGCATGCGCGGCAACACCGCCGAGTCGACGTACGCCTGGCCAATGCGCAAAGCCTTAGCGGTGAGCCAGTAATAACGGCCATCAGTTTGCACGAAGCTGTCATGCACCAGCGTCAGCAAAAATCTGCGGGCAGCGCTTTGGGTCATGCCGGCCAGTCTGGCCGCCTCGGGCACGCTCAATCGCGGATGCTCTTGGGAAAACAGCTGCAACAACGCCAGGCCCTTTTGCAGGCCGACAATCAAATCACGGGAATGGATGGTGGGCTGTTTCACCGGCGAGCTCTTATTATTGGAAATTAACGCGATTATCGCACTGGCAGTGCGATTATCAATGCATAAGCGCCTCGACTTGATTGTCCGCTTTGCAGCCCGCTCGCAGTATTGGCCCACAACACAGCCAATAAGCGGGAGCTCCACATGATTCAGGGTTCGACTGAACTGGTCGCCATCGTCGGCTCACCTGTTGCTCAGGTGAAGTCGCCGGAAAACTTTAACCGCTGGTTCACCGACCATCAGCAGAACATCGCCATGCTCGCAATCGACTTACAGCACAGTGCGCTGCAAGACTTTGTAAAAGCCCTGCGCGGCTGGCAAAACATGCGCGGCTGCGTGGTGACAGTGCCTTACAAGCAAGTGCTCGCCAGTCATATGGACAGCCTCAGCGACCGCGCAAAAGCCTTGCACTGCGTCAATGTGATCCGCCGCGAGCCTGACGGGCGCCTGGTGGGTGACATTGTTGATGGTGAAGGTTTTCTGAATGCCGCACGCGAACAGGGTTTCAGTGCGCAGAACAAACAGGCCCTGGTCATCGGCACCGGCGGCGTCGGCAGTGCCATTGCCTATTCACTGTGCGAGGCAGGGTTGAGCCAGCTGGCCATCAATGATCTGAGTCAAGAGCGCGTAGAGGCGCTCGGCAATCTGCTGCGCAGAGACTTTCCAGACGTTGTCATTGACCTGTGCCCAGCCTCGTTGAGTGGCTTGGACCTTGTCGTCAATGCCTCACCGGTTGGCATGAATGCCAGCGATGACGGCCCCATGCCGCTGCCTGACGCCCTGATGGAAACCCTCACCAGCACGACATTGGTGGCCGATGTCGTGACGTTCCCTGTCATTACACCGTTTCTCGCTTTTGCCCGGCGCATGGGTTGTCCGATCCAGACCGGCCCTCAGATGGCCATGGCGCAACTAGGCAACCTCGGACATTTCATGGGCGTGACACCCCTGAAAATCTGACCCGCCAGGGCTCTTGAAAGGTGATGAACCATGACTAAAACGACTCCCCCGCCAACACAAGTTCCTGCCCTGAGTTATGACGTGATTATCCTGGGCAGTGGCGCTGCAGGGCTCGCCGCCGCAGTAACGGCCAGTAGCCGGGGCCTCAAAGTATTGCTGGTGGAAAAAGCCGCGGCCTTTGGCGGCACATCGGCAATTTCCGGCGGCGCGGTGTGGCTGCACGATACCGATCAAGCTCGGGCAGCTGGCCACCATCTGCCGGCAGAACAGATGCGCAGTTACCTCAAGCAGGTGATCGGCAAAGGCTATAAACCCGAACTGATCGAGGCTTTTATCGAACAGGGACGTGAAGCCCTGCGCTATCTGCAAACCCACAGCGAACTGAAATACAGCCTGCGCCCGCTGTCCCCGGACTATTACCCTGACCTGCCCGGCGGTACGCAGACTGGCCGTGCACTGGAAATCGACGAGTACGACGGGCGCCGGCTGGGCGAGCATTTCAAAGACCTGCAACGGCCACCGGACGGCATGCTGTTGTTCGGCGGCATGATGGTCAATCGCGTAGATATACAGCACTTCCTCAGTTGCAAAAGCTCTGCGAAATCGCTCTGGCACTGCCTCAAACTGATGGGGCGTTATGCCATAGACCGCATCAGTCACCCGCGTGGTACCCGCCTCACGGTCGGAAATGCATTGATCGCCCGCCTGGCCACCACGGCCCTGGCCAATGGTGTCGACCTGTGGCTGCAAGCCTCTACAGAATCATTGATAGTCGAGCACTCAAGGGTCACAGGTGCCCGGATCAGCTGGCGCGGTCAGACCCGCTCGGTACTCGCTCAGGGCGGCGTCGTGCTGGCCACCGGTGGGGGCGCCGCAAGCCCCGGGGCAGCCGAACTGCGACCGGTCACAGGTGCGCCACACTGGAGCATGTCGCCTGCCACCAATACCGGCGATGGGCACCAGCTGGCAGCTTCGGTTCAGGCGGCAATGGGCGAACACCTCAAGGCCAACTTCTTCTGGGCCCCAGTCTCGGTGTTGCATAAGGCTGATGGCAGTGTGGAGCGCTTCCCCCATCTTGTGACCGACCGTGCCAAACCCGGAGTGATCGCAGTCAATGGCGCGGGCCGGCGTTTCGTCAATGAGTCCGACTCCTATCACAGCTTTGTCGAAAGCATGTTCGCCAACGAAGGCGCCAATGCGCCTTGCTGGCTGATTTGCGATGCTGATGCGCTCAACACTTATGGCCTGGGCCTGGCGCGGCCACGGCCGGTGGACAACAGCGCGCTGATTGATGCCGGCTACCTGTTGCGTGCCGACAGCCTGGCGCAACTGGCTGCTATGACCGGGGTTGATGCTGGCAACCTCCAGCAGACCCTGACGCAGTTCAACGCCGACGCCGAACAGGGTATAGACCAGCAGTTCGGCAAGGGCAGCACCGCCTACAACCGCTATATGGGCGACCCCCTGCATACCCCCAATCCATGCATCAGGCCGCTGCGCAAGGCGCCCTATTACGCCATCCAGTTGTTTACCGGTGACCTCGGTTCTGCCCGCGGGCTGGTCACCAATGCCCGGGGCAACGTACTGAACCGACTGGGTGTTCCTGTCCCGGGCCTCTATGCCGCGGGCAATGAAATGAATTCGATCATGGACGGCACCTATCCCGGTCCCGGAATCACGCTGGGTCCCGGCCTCACTTTCGGCTATCTAGCGGCGAACGATATCGCCCGCCGGTTGCAAGAGCCCGCTTCACACCTGTCTCACACTGGAGAAAACCATGTATTACGAACTGCGCACTTACACCATTAAACCCACCAAACTCGGTGACTGGCTGGCCCTGTATAAAAGCGCTGCGCTGGCCGTGCAGCAAGAGTATCTGGGCAATCTGGTGGGTTTCTTCACCACCGAATTTGGCGAGGCCAATCAAGTGGTGCATATCTGGAGCTATACCAGCCTCGACGATCGTATTGCCCGCCGTAGCGCAATGGCAGCCGACCAGCGCTGGCAGGCCTTCGCCAGCCAGAACAAAGAACTGGACGCCGTGGTAACCCTGGAGACCCGACTGCTGCGCCCGACCGATTTTTCACCTTTGAACTGATTGACCACACCCTTCAGCCGCTTGCACCTGCAAGCGGCTGAG
This sequence comes from Pseudomonas sp. 2024-210, assembly GCF_045062345.1. Lineage (NCBI taxonomy): Bacteria > Pseudomonadati > Pseudomonadota > Gammaproteobacteria > Pseudomonadales > Pseudomonadaceae > Pseudomonas > Pseudomonas sp. 2024-210. The sequence goes on from NZ_JBJGEJ010000012.1 coordinate 132,061, forward strand.
CCCTCTCTAATAAGAACAATAATGGAGGCCGCCATGAGCGCCCTGCCGTCGGTTAATGTCGACCAACTGATCAACACCCGCCCCATGACCCCTATGCAGTGGCGAATAGTGCTGCTGTGTTTTCTGGTCATCGCCCTGGATGGTTTCGATGTCGCAATCATGGGTTTCATTGCCCCTGAATTGGCCCGCGACTGGGCTGTCAGCAATCTGAGCCTGGGCCCGGTCATGAGTGCGGGGCTGATCGGCGTAGCCATCGGTGCCCTGATTGCCGGGCCCCTGGCTGACCGTGTGGGACGCAAGCCGGTGCTGATTTGCGCCGTAGCATTCTTCGGCGCACTGACCCTGGCCTCGGCTTTCGCCCCCAACCTGGACTGGATGGTGGCCCTGCGGCTGCTGGCGGGCCTTGGCCTGGGGGCGGCCATGCCCAACGCCGGGACCATGGTCAGTGAGTACACACCGCTGCAGCGCCGATCGATGCTAATTACCGTCGTGCTCAGCGGCTTCACTTTTGGCGCCGCAGCGGGCGGGTTTACTTCGGCTTACATGATTCCGGTCTTCGGCTGGAAAAGCATCTTGCTGGTGGGCGGCCTGCTGCCCTTACTGGCATTACCCCTATTAATCAGCGCCATGCCTGAATCCTTGCGCTGGCTGGTCGCCCGACAACCTGCCCGGCACCACGCGCGCAGTGCCCGGATCATCCAACAACTGGCACCGGATCTGGCTAACGGGCAAGTATGCTTTAGCGTTGACGAGGCCCCCGCCACTGTCTGCAGCCCGATCGGGCAGATTCTCTCCAAAGGCTTTTTTACCGGCACCTTACTGCTGTGGCTGACCTATTTCATGGGGTTGTTCTTGGTCTACTTGTTGGGCAGCTGGTTGCCGACGCTGATTAAGAACAATGGCCTGAGCGTTAGCGACGCTGCGCTGATCACGGCTTTATTCCAGTTTGGCGGGACTGCCGGTTCGCTGTTACTGGGCTGGTTCATTGATCGCAGTAACCCGCACCGCACACTCGCTGTGGTTTACCTGATCGGCGGCCTGGCGATTTACCTGATCGGCACCGCCAGCCACGGCTTCGCCTTGTTTGCCCTGCTGGCGGCGGCGGCCGGGTTCTGCATGAACGGCGCAAACGCCTGCATGTATGCACTGGCAGCCAATTTTTATCCCACCCAGGCGCGCGCAACCGGTGTTAGCTGGATGCGCGGCATCGGCGGGCTGGGTTCAATCGCCAGCGGGTTCGCCGGAGCCCACATGCTCGGGGCCGGCTGGACATTCGCAACCGTCTTTACCGCCTTGGCAGTCCCGGCCCTGATCGCAGGCATCGCGGTGTTCCTCAAGGGCAATGTCATGCCACCGGCCGGTCTGGCCCAACCTCACTCCTTGTTGCGGTAACCCTTATGCAAAATAACCAGCCAATGTTCTGTGATGTCCTGGTCGTAGGTTCCGGCGCTTCGGGCCTGGCAGCTGCGGTCACCGCCGCCGAACTTGGACTCGACGTGATCGTCGCAGAAAAAGAACCGGTATTGGGTGGGACCAGCGCGTGGTCGGGCGGCTGGTTGTGGATTCCCCGGAACCCACTGGCCGTGGCTGACGGGATAGTTGAAGAGCTTGAGCAGTCCAGGACCTATTTGCGCAATGAACTGCATTGCGAGGTGCTCGACTCTCGCATGGAGATGTTCCTCGAACAGGGCCCGCTAATGGTCGAGTTCTTCCAGCGCCATACCGACGTGCAGTTTTTCTCCGGCAGCCAAATGCCTGATTTTCATGCCCGCGAAGGGTTCTCCAAAGGTGGTCGCTCGGTCTGCGCACAACCGTTCGATGGTCGGCGACTGGGCCCCTGGATTAAAAAACTGCGGCGCCCGCTGGATATCATCAGCCTGGCCGGGATGGGCATTGCAGGCGGTGCCGATCTCAACCATCTGCTCAATGCCCGGCGCTCCCCGGCCTCAGCCCTGTATACCGCCAGGCGCTTGCTGCGCCATGCTCGCGACCTGATCCGCCATGGGCGCGGCATGCACTTAGTAAATGGCAATGCACTGGTGGCGCGACTGCTCAAGAGCGCGGTAGATCGCAAGGTCCGACTGCTGACAGAGACGCCGGTGCGCGGGCTTCTTCGCGAGGGTGAACGGGTAGTCGGCGCACGGGTGGAGCGGTCTGGACAATTGCTTGAAATCCGTGCACGACGTGGCGTGGTACTGGCCTGCGGTGGATTCCCCCATGATCAACAACGCATCGCCCGTCTCTTCCCCCATGCGCCCAATGGCACCGAGCATTTAAGTGCGGCCCCCAAAGGCAATACCGGCGATGGCCTGCGCCTGGGCGAAAGTGTCGGCGCGGGCATTGCACAGGACTTGCCCAATGCCGCCGCGTGGGCGCCGGTGTCACGGGTACCGCGCGCCGATGGCGGATTCAGTGGCTTTCCCCATTTGATGGAGCGCGCAAAACCCGGGTTCATTGCCGTGCGTCAAGATGGCCGACGCTTCGTTAACGAGGCTGATTCCTACCACGACTATATGTGCTCTGTGTTCGATAGCTCCGGCCCCGGGCAAACGACCACCTCGTGGCTTGTCTGCGATCACCGTGCGCAACGCCGTTATGGGCTGGGCTGGTCGAAACCCTTTCCGTTCCCTACGGCGCCGTATGTTCACCAAGGCTATCTGTTCAAGGACGCAACCCTGGCAGGTCTGGCGCGGCAATGCGCGATTGATGAGACACAGTTGCAAGCCACGGTCAGCACATTCAATGAATACGCAGAGAAGGGATGCGATCCATTTTTTCAGCGTGGGGAGTCGCTGTACAACCGCGCTCAAGGAGAGTCGCGGCATGCTCCCAACCCTTCGCTCGGCAGCTTGCGCCATGGGCCTTTCTACGCGGTAAAGCTGGTGCCCGGCAGCCTCGGCACTTTCGCCGGGCTCAATACCGATGCGTGTGCCCGGGTGCTGGATAATCATGGCCGGCCAATACCGGGCTTATTTGCTGTGGGCAATGACATGAACAGCATCATGCAGGGCTATTACCCCAGCGGAGGAATCACACTGGGGCCCGGCATGACGTTTGGCTACATCGCCGGAAAAACACTCGCCAGTCAGGCAGATCAGGGATAAGCAGGCAGGTATGGGTTGAAGTGCGAGGCCTGGCGCACGCGCCGCATCCGCAGTGTACTGTTCAGGGGTGAACTTGCCTTCGTTGAGGATTGGGGGGGCGACTCGCTGATAAGGGGAAGTCCTCCACGACGTAATCAGTCAGTCTTGAGCCTAAAGACCTCGCCTCGCCTGCCGATGACCTTGAACAACTTAAGGTTTAAAGGACAAACGCCATGGTCAGCAGCATCCCGAGCCTTGGAGCAGGCATCAGCATTCCTGGGGCGGCCACTCAAGCCCCGGACAACGCTGCGGTAAGCGAGACGGGAACAGCGGCGCAGCCGCAGAAGATCAATACCAAGGCGACATCGGGTGCCTCTGCCGAGAGCAGCGATGACAGTTCCGACATCGTGAAACAGCTGAAGAAGCAGATCGCACAGTTGCAGAAACAGCTTCAGCAACAGCAGCAAGCGTTACAGCGCATCCAGTCCAGCGAACAGAGCGCGGACGCCAAGGCCGCGGCGATTGCAGGTGCTCAAGCGCAAATCACGGCGACGGCTGCGGCGCTGCAAACAGCGACCGCAGCTTTGTTGCAGGCCGTGCTGGCCCAGGGCGGCAGCAGTTCGGGGTCGATGGTCAGTACCTCGGCTTAAGGAACGTAACCTCAAGCCGGGCAACGTTCCTGTAGCCACTGACGAGCTCTGCGAGGCTGCGATCGACGGCAAAGCCGTCGTAAAACCCTTCAATCCGCTGCATCAGACACACCCCCACTGCCGGGCTTGATCAAGGCACCTGCGCGCCCGCCACGGCCACGTGGATCATGTACAACGAGGTGTTGGCCGCGATAAACAGGCGGTTGCGCCGAGGCCCGCCAAAGGTCAAGTTGGCGACCTTCTCGGGCAGTTTGATTTTGCCCAGCAGCACGCCATCGGCGTCGAAACACTGAATCCCGTCACCCGCGCTGGTCCAGATGTTGCCCTGTACGTCGATGCGCAGCCCGTCCGGGATGCCCGGTTCAACATGAGCCAACACCCGCGACGCACCCAATCGGCACCCGTCTATCACTTGAATGGCACGGATATGGTGGGCCCCGTCCGGATCATGAGAACGCGCCGAATCAGCGATGTACAACGTGTGCTCATCCGGGGAAAACGCCAGGCCGTTGGGCTGTTCAAAATCATCGGCCACACAGGCAATGTCCAGTGTCTGCGGGTCTATGCAGTAAACATTGTGCCCGCTCTGCTCGGGTTCCGCCTGATAGCCTTCGTAGTCACTGAGAATGCCGTAGGTCGGGTCGGTGAACCAGATGCCACCGTCACTGTGCACCACCACGTCGTTGGGCGAATTAAGACGCTTGCCTTCAAACTGATCCGCCAACACGGTGATGCTGCCATCGGCCTCAGTGCGTGTGACGCTGCGGGTGCCGTGCTGGCAGGTCACCAGCCGCCCTTGACGATCACGGGTGTTGCCATTGGCGAAGTTGGACGCCGGACGAAACACCGACACGCCCTGCTCCGGCGTCCAGCGCAAGATGCGTTCGTTTGGGATGTCGCTCCACAGCAGATAGCCACCATCGTTGAACCACACCGGGCCTTCCGCCCAGCGGCACTGGTCGTAAAGGCGTTCAAGCTGGGTGTTGGGCAAGGTCAGGCTGCGAAAGCGCGGGTCGTGGAATTCGTAAATATCGTCGCTCATAAAGGAGTCCTTGCTTAAAGGCTGCGCAGGCTTTTACGCCCGCTGACGGCGGCTATCACCGCAATAATGATCACGCCAGTCAGGATCAACCGCACACCGGCACTGGCGCCGAAGGTGTTGAGCATACTGACCAGCAAATACAGAAACAGCGCAGCGCCCCACAGCCCCGGCACGTTGGAAAAACCACCGGCCACCGAAGTGCCGCCAATCACGACCACTGCAATGGAGGCCAACAGGTATTCATCGCCCATGCTCAGCGAGGCGCCACCGGAGAAACCCGCCAACACCACGCCGCACACGCTGGCAAACACCGCACTCAGTACGTAGGTGGCCCACCGCACACGTTCTACCCTTACGCCCGCCAACTCGGCTGCGCGCATGTTCTGGCCCACGGCCAGCGTCCAGCGGCCATACAGACTGCGGCTCAACACATAACCGGCGACAACCGTCAGTACGCCCACCGCCAAGGCCAAATACGGGATACCTAGTACTTTGCCTGTGGAGAATTGATAGAACAGCTCCGGTGGCGCAATCCTCACGCTGCGACCGTAGGCGATCGCCATCGACTGCAACAGGAAACTGGCGGATAAGGTGGCGATGATCGGCGGAATACGCAGCACGCGAATCAGGGCGTAGTTGGCACAACCGATCAACACGCCCACAGCCAAAACACCGGCTACGCCCAGTGCGATCAAGCCGTCCTGGCCGTCCATCAGCTTCATCCCGACCGCGCCGCTCAGGGCGATATTGGCCGGGATCGACAAGTCGATATTGCCGGGCCCGGTGGTGATGACGAACATCTGTCCCACCCCGACGATGACAAAAAACGCCGAGAAGGCCAGCGCACCCGACGTCAGCGCGGCAGCGCCTTCGCCACGGGTAAAGGCCAGCGTGGCCAGCCACACCAGCAGCGCGGCCAGAAACGACCACAACCAGGGTTTGCTGCGCACGCGATTGATAGGCAGGGACAGGTTCATACCGGACGTACCTCAAGGCGGTTAACGGCAGTGCGCAGGGCCAGCACCAAAATCAGAATCGCGCCCTGGGCGCCAATCTGCCAGTCCGGCGAGATGCGGATAAAGGACAGCAGTGAGCCGGCCAGCACCAGGGTCAAGGCGCCCAGCACAGCACCGATGGGCGACACCCTCCCGCCGGTAAATTCGCCACCGCCCAAAATCACTCCGGCTATCGACAGCAAGGTGTAACGCAGGGCCATATTGGCGTCGGCCGAAGTGGTCAAACCCACGAGAAACAGACCCGACAACACCCCAAAACAGCCAGCCATCGCGTACAACGTGACCTTGATCCGCAGCAGCGACCAGCCCGCCTTGGCAATCGCCAGCGGGTTGCCCCCGGCACCGCGCAGTACCACGCCCAGTGTCGAGCGCATCAAAAACAGGTGCACGGCAATCGCCAGCAGCACGCACACCACCACGGCAAACGGCAATAACGGTGTCTTGATCTTGACCAGCGCCTGCAACCATTGCGGCGCGCTGCCACCGGGCGCGGGCAGGAGCAGCACCGCGCCACCGATCCAGATAAACGACATGCCCAGCGTCACCACAATCGCCGGTAACTGGCGGATATGAATCAGTGCGCCGAGCAAGGCGTACACGCCTATACAGCCCACCAGTGCCAGACAGCCCAGCCACGGATGGTCATTGAGCAAGGTCGCGGCCACGCAGGCCACGAAGCTGATAAAGCTACCCAGTGACAAATCCAGGTCGTTGACGGTGATGATCAGCATCTGCGCAATGGTCGCCAACGCGATCGGTACCGCCAGATTGAGCATCAGGTTCATGCCCATGTAGCTCATGGCACGCGGCTGCATGATAAAGATGGTCGCCAGCAGCACCACCAGCGACACCGCCGGTAAAGCATTGCGCAGCAGGCGTGCACGATTGAACGCAGCCGAGGGCGTGGTCGTAAGCAAGGGTTGAGGTTTTAACGTCATGGGTTGAGGCGCGTTCATGCCACCTCCTCCTGAAAGGAACTGCGCAGAATCTGCGCTTCGCTCAATTGATCCCGGGCCATGTCGGCCACCACTTGGCCTGCGCGAAACACGTAGATGTGATCGCAATGGTCCAGTTCTTCAAGCTCCGTGGTGTACCAGATGAACGTGCGTCCGCGAGCAGCCTCCTCTTTGATGATGGCGTAGACCTCGCGTTTGGTGCCCACATCAACCCCACGCATCGGGTCGTCCATCAATATCAGATCGCTGTCACTGCCCAATGCGCGGGCAAACAGGGCCTTTTGCTGGTTGCCGCCCGACAGCGACATAATCGGCTGGTTCATGTCCGGCGTGCGAATGGCCATCCGTTGTTGCCACTTGGCCGCCATTGCCTGCTCGGCCTGGGGGTCGATCAGCACGCCGCGTTTTAGAGCCGCCAACGAGCTGATGGTGATGTTCTCGGCAATCGACCACAGGCTGAACACCCCGTCAGTCTGGCGATCACCGGCCACCAGCGCGACACGCTGACCAGCGCCAATGCGCTCACGCAACAACTGCACCAGCCATTGGCTTTGCCCCTGCCCGGCCAACCCGGCCAACCCGACAATTTCCCCGGCCCAGGCAGCCACGGTCTGGCTGTCTTGTTGACGAGCCGGCCGCTGATTGACCACGGGCGACTGACTTTCGCGCTTGGAGATGAACACCTGTTGTTCATCCTGAGGTTTGGCCACCGTGCCCATCGACGCCACCAACGAAGCATGGGTAAACGCACTGGCAGCGCGCACATCGACCACACAACCGTCGCTCATCACTGCAATGCGATCGCACGTGGCGAGCATTTCACCGAGGATATGGCTGATCAGCACCACGCAACCGCCGCCTTCAACGTAGCGGCGCACGTGCGCCAGCAGTTGCTCGGCGACCCGGGCGTCCAGAGATGACGTCGGTTCATCCAGAATGACCAGTGCCAGATGCTCGTCGACGCAAGTAAAGGCGCGAGCGATTTCAACCATCTGCCGCTGACCGATCGGTAAGTCGGCCACTACGTCCGCCGGGTTGATGCCATGCCCCGGGAAGATGCTGTTGAGGGTCTGCATAATCAGCGCGCCGGCTTTACGCCGCCAGCCAAAGCCACGTAAACCGGGGCACATCAGCCGCGTGTTTTCGGCCACGGTGAGATTGGGGCACAGCGACAGTTCCTGAAAGACACAGCGGATACCGTGCTGGCGAGCCACTTGCACCGAGTAGCCGCTGCGCACATCCATGCCGCCCATGAGCAATGAGCCCGTATCGGCGCGCAAGGTGCCCGCCAAAATGTGCATCAGGGTCGATTTACCGGCGCCGTTGTGACCGATCAGGCCCAGACATTCGCCAGCCCGGCAATTCAGGTCAACGTCATTTAAAGCGCGCACGGCGCCGAAACGCTTGCTGACCCCCATGAGGTCAACCAGCGATGCGTGGGTCACAGTCATGACTCTATCCTCGGCGGGGGGCGCTTACTGCGCTACGGGGCTCTTGAGTTGCGCAACGTCGTCAACGCTGTAGACGTGACTGACAATGCCGCCCTTTTCCAACCCGGCCAGCGAGCTTTCGAGGGTGTCCTGAGTCACGCTAATGGCGGGCGATAACAGGTCATGGGGCATTTGCTTGCCGTCGAGTAATTGCTGAGCGACCCAAAACGCGAGGCTGGAAATGCTCGGTGCGCTGGAAATCGAGAACGCTTGATAGCCGTTGGCGTCTTTTTGCTTCTTCCACAGCGACAGTTCTTCTTCGCGGTTGCCGAAGACAATAACCGGCAGTGGTCGACCCGCAGCGGTAAAGGCTTGGGCCACGCCGAAGCCGTCATCACCCTGAGTCACCACCGCGTCGATTTTCGGCAGGCTGGGCAAGATCCCGGCCACGGCTTTTTGTGCGGCAGTCTGCGACCAGTTGCCGTTGACCGAACCGACGATTTTCAACTGCGGGTGCTTGCTCGCCCCGGCCACCACGCCGGAATGGATCAACTCATCCACCGAAACCCCGGCCAACCCACGAACTTGCAGCACGTTGGCGCCATCCGGAAAGCGCTTGGCCAGGTAATCCATGCCATCCAGGCCACTTTGCTTGAAGTCCATGGAGATACGGTAAGCGCACGGCTCAGTGACGATGCCGTCGAATGAGACCACGATAATCCCGGCATCGCAGGCCTGCTTCACCGCGCCGTTCAGCGCGGTGGGCGACGCCGCATCAATGACGATGGCGTTATAGCCTTGAAGGATCAGGTTCTGGATTTGCGCCGCTTGCTCAGTCGCCTGGTTTTCGCCAGTGGTAAACGAGTCGGCGCCCTGGATAATCCCGGCTTTGACCGCCTGATCGGTGGTGTTCTGCCAGCTGGCAAGCATGCTTTGACGCCACGAGTTACCGGCGTAGTTATTGGACAAGGCAATGGTTTTATCTGCCGTGTCGGCCTGGGCGCAAACAAAGGGGGTGAGCAGTAAGGCAGTGGACAGCAAGGCACAACGCAGAGAGTGACGTTCCATGACAAAAACCCTTTTTATTATTGTGGGCCAGAGGCCGCCGATTAATTCGGTCGTGCCTGATTACTGTGCAACGTTTCCAGTCTGATCGGCCAACGGCCCTGTGTCTGGAGCGTTACTGCACACTTGATACCCTTTGCGCGCAAATAACCTGCGGGATCCCGCAAAAGAAACGCGTCTTCATGCAGCGTTATTCAACGTGCGTGCGCGTCCCTTTGGGGCATAATCGAGCCTTGGGCCGCCACTGGGTGGGCCTTTTGACGGATGTCCGGGCATGACGCAAAGAGTCCCCATTGCGGCTGAAAATGTACTCCACCACTTTCTCGGCATTTCCCGGGCACTCGCCGGGCGTCTGGACTTTCAGTCGATGATTGAAGCGGTGTCCGAAGAGATCCGCTTTATCCTGCCCCACGACCACTTGGACGTCAGCCTGCTGCTCGATGACGACAATCACCTGTCGGCGTACGAGACCGGTCTGCACACCGCCTGGAGCGACTTTGCAATTCACCCGCTGGAGATAGTACGCAGTCCGATCCGCAGCCTGCTGCTGGGGGTGGATCCGTATATCCTCAGTGATGACGCCATGATCGATGAACGCTTTCAGTTCCCCGGTGCGTTGAATAACCCGATTTTCGATGCCCGCTTGCGCAGTCGCCTGCATGTGCCCTTGCGCGCCCGCGGCGAGGTGATCGGCGCATTAAGTTGTTCGACCCACGTGGCCAATTTCTACACCCTCGATGACGTGCGCCACACCCAGCACGTGGCCGACCTGCTGGCGTCCTACCTGTATGCCCTGCGCCAGACCGAGCAGGCCAAACAACTGGCCATCGCCGAAGCGCAAATCCGTGCCCGCGAAGAAGGCTTGCGTCTGGGCGTGCTGCGCCTGACTGAAGAGCTGGAAAACGAGCGTCAACGCATCGGCATGGACCTGCACGACCAGACACTGGCGGATATGACCCGCCTGCACCGGCGCCTCGCCCGCTTGCAATTACTCGACAGCGTACCCGCCACCGAACTGGCGCCTGTCACTCAGGCCTTGCACGAAAGCATGCAAGAGCTTCGCCTGATCATCGACGCGGTCAAACCGACCATCCTGCAACTGTTCGGTTTTGTCGAAGGCCTTGAAGACCTGCTGCTGCGCAGCGTACGCAACAGCGGGCTGGCCATCGTCACGCAGTTGCGCGATGACACCGACGGGCTGGCCAATGACCTGGCCGAGCCGCAAAAAATTGCCCTGTTCAGGATTATTCAGGAGGCGGTCAACAACGCCATCAAACACGCCGCGCCCCACGCGATCATCGTTGAAATCACCGCCACCGCCAGCCATCTGTGCCTGACTATCCTCGATGACGGCCTGGGGCTGGACAGCGCCAGTCGGCTGGAAACCGGGGGTATCAAGAACATGCAAATTCGCGCGCAACTGCTCAGTGCCCACGTGCACATCGACAAAGGCCCGAACGGCAAAGGCACCTGTGTGCAAGTGAGCCTGCCGCTGCCATCGCTGCTTTAGGAACAGATCATGGAAATCCTGTTAATAGAAGACGATCCGGTGCACCGCGCCTTTTTCAAAGAAGTCATAGAAGGTGCGTTACCGGAATGCGTGCGCCTGCACGAAGCCGAAGACGGCTTGGTGGGCGAGCGACTGGCGCATGAATTTGCCGTTACTTGCGTGGTCATGGACTTGCAGATGCCACGCCGCACTGGTGTTGAAGCGGCACGGGCAATCTGGCACGAGCGACCGCACACCTCGATCATGTTCTGGTCCAACTACGCCGACGAAGCCTATGTACGAGGCATTTCACGCATCGTGCCTGAAGGCGCAGCCTACGGTTATATCCTCAAGACCGCCTCCGAAGACCGACTGCGCCTGGCCCTGCGCAGCCTGTTTATCGAACAGCAGTGCGTGATTGACCGGGAAGTGCGCGGGGTTCAACAGAAAAGCCAGAACCAGTTGCTGGGCCTGACCGACACCGAATACGAAGTCCTGCAAGACATCGCCCTGGGGCTGACCGACCGTATCATTGCCCAGCGCCGAAATCTGTCGTTGCGCAGCGTGCAGAATCGCTTGCAACAGTTGTATGAGAAGCTCGGCGTGCGCCAACCCGGCGAGGACACTGGCAGCGCGCCGGCCTTCAACCTGCGCGCAAGGGCGGTCAATGTGGCCCTGCTGCGCAAACTGCTCAACCGCACAGCGCTGGAGCAGGCTGAAATCGAACTGCAGGCATGGCTAAAGGACCCGCGCTTTAACCACTCGAAACATTGACCGGCGGCCCCGGTGTCGAACCTGCGTGTTCATTTCTGCAAGACAGCCGATAAACGTCACTTGACGCCAGCAGGTGATTTGAGTTTTCCTGAAACCGGTTTCAGCGCCCTAGCGTGAAATCGCCTGCGATAACACCAATAAAAGGTTTCAGGCCGTGAACAGTTTTTCTGCTGCCCAGCGCAGCCGCGTCACCATGCTCGATGTAGCCCAACGTGCCGGGGTGTCCAAGGCCAGCGTGTCGCGCTTTATAGGCGAAGACCGCGCCCTGCTCTCCAAGGCCATTGCCGAGCGCATCGAGCGTGCCATCAACGAGCTGGGCTATCGTCCCAACCAAATGGCTCGTGGCTTGAAGCGCGGTCGCACCCGACTGATCGGCATGCTGGTGGCCGATATTCGCAACCCCTATTCGATTGCAGTGATGCACGGTGTCGAGACCGCCTGCCGTCAACACGGCTATAACTTGGTGGTGTGCAACACCGATCGCGATCATGAACAGGAACGCCAGCACCTCGCAGCTTTGCGTTCTTACACCATCGAAGGCTTGATTCTTAATACCTTGGGTCATCATCCGGATGCGCTGCAAGCCCTGCATCAGGAAATGCCCGTCGTCTTGATTGACCGAAAAGTCGAACACCTGCACAGCGACCTGGTCGGGCTGGATAACCCCGGCGCGGTTCGAATGGCCCTTGAGCACCTGCAACAACAAGGCTATCGCGACGTGCTGATGGTCAGCGAACCGATTGATGGCACCAGCTCCCGGGTCGAGCGCATTCACAGCTTCACCTCGCAACTGGCCGAGCACCCGTCACTCAAGGGCGCGGTCGTGCAAACCGGTCCGCAGTTGCTGGCCGACATTCAGTCTTTCCTGCACTCACCTGGCAACGGTCACAAAGCCCTGTTCTGCGCCAATGGCGTGGCGGCGCTAGCGTGCACGCAGGTCTTGCGCGATTTGAACTGCCGACTGTTTGAAGACGTGGGCCTGATTGCCCTCGATGACCTGGACTGGTTCCCGCTGGTGGGCAACGGCATCACCGCCCTCGCCCAACCCACCCAACAGATCGGCGCCAGTGCCTTTGATTGCCTGTTTAAACGCCTTAATGGCGACAAGAGCCCGGCCCGCGCGCTGGATTTTGCCGCGCAATTGATTGTTCGCGGCTCCACGCAACCACCCAATACCTAAGATGTTGTGACTGGCAGCCCGCTGCACGGGTTATCAGTGATGTGTCATAACAAAAAATGAAACCGGTTTCAGAGATTAATAACAATGACCACATTTCCCGTTTCCATCAGCTTGTCGAGCTACGGCGCCGACCTCGTACGCCAACGCGGCCAGGGCAGTTTCATTGAAGTCTTGGCCAGTGCTGGCGCAACACGTATCGAATTGCGTGAAGAACTGTTGACCGATGAAGACCCGGCCACGTTCAGCCACGCCGTGCAGCAGCACGGACTTGAGTGTGTGTACTCTTCACCTATGGAACTGTGGGAAGCCGGCCAGTCACGGCCCAACCCGCAACTGCTCGCCACCTTGGCGCGCGCCCATGCATTCGGGGCCAAATGGCTGAAAGTCTCGCTGGGCTATTTCACCGAGCACTGCGATCTGCCCAATCTGACCGCCTGCCTGAACCAGCAGCCCGTGCAATTGCTGGTGGAAAACGACCAGACCTCACAGGGCGGTCGCATCGAGCCGATGCAACGTTTCTTCGACAAGGTCGACCAGCAGCGCGCCCCGATCAGCATGACTTTCGACATTGGTAACTGGCAGTGGCAAGACCAGTCGGCCAGCACCGCCGCCCGCTTGCTGGGCCGTTATGTCACTTACCTGCACTGCAAGGGCGTGGCACGCCGCCCGGATGGCAAGTTGATTGCCACACCGCCTACGGCCACTGACTTGCACATGTGGCGGCAGCTGATGAGCCATATGCCCCACGGACTGACCCGTGCCGTCGAATACCCGCTACAAGGCAACGACCTCGACTGGCTGACCCAGGAACACGTCGCCGTATTGGCTACGCTGAGCCACGCCCAACAGGAGCTGAGCCATGTCTGACTTTGATGTGCTGTCGTTTGGCGAAACCATGGCCATGCTGGTCGCCGACCACACGGGCGATCTGGCCCACGTCGGGCAGTTTCATAAACGCATCGCCGGCGCCGATAACAATGTGGCAATTGGCTTGGCGCGCCTGGGCTTCAAGGTCAAATGGCTAAGCCGCGTCGGTAACGACTCGTTTGGCCGGTTCATCCTCGACACCCTGCAAAAGGAAGGGCTGGACTGCCAGCACGTCGAGATTGATCTGCAGCATCCGACCGGATTTCAACTCAAGTCCCGGGTAGAGGATGGCAGCGACCCGCAGGTGGAGTATTTCCGCCGTGGCTCGGCCGCCAGCCACATGAGCTGCGCCGCCATTACGCCTGCCTTGCTGGAGGCGCGGCACTTGCACGCGACCGGTATTCCACCGGCCCTTTCTGCCAGTTGCAATGAGCTGTCCTTCGCATTGATGAAAGCCATGCGTGAGGCGGGTCATTCGGTGTCGTTCGACCCCAACCTGCGACCCTCACTGTGGGCCAGCGAGTCGCAGATGATCCGCGACATCAACGCCCTCGCCGCCCATGCCCATTGGGTGTTGCCGGGCTTGAGCGAAGGACGCTTGCTCACCGGCTACGACACCCCGGCCGACATCGCCGCGTTTTACCTCGATCAGGGCAGCGAAGCGGTGATTATCAAACTGGGGGCTGATGGCGCCTACTTCCGTACCGCCGACGATCAAGCCTTCGTCCCTGCCGTGCCGGTGGCCAAGGTCGTCGACACCGTTGGCGCGGGCGATGGCTTTGCCGTGGGGGTCATCAGTGCGCTGCTGGACAACCTCAGCATGACCCAGGCCGTACAGCGCGCTAACTGGATTGGCAGCCGTGCCGTGCAAAGCCGTGGCGACATGGAAGGGCTGCCGACCCGCGCCGAACTGGAGCAGTACCTCGCAACGACCTGATGTCTGACCTTACCCGTACCTGCTGCGACAAAAACAACAAGCTCAGGAGACTTACCATGCAATCGCTAAAACTCGCGGCCCGTCGGTGGTGGTACATCATGCCGATCGTATTTATCACCTACAGCCTGGCCTACCTTGACCGCGCCAACTACGGTTTTGCCGCCGCCTCAGGCATGGCCGCCGACCTTAATATCACTCCCGGCCTGTCGTCATTGCTGGGCGCGTTGTTCTTCCTCGGTTACTTTTTCTTTCAGGTGCCCGGGGCGATTTATGCGCAGAAAAACAGCGTTAAAAAGCTGATTTTTGTCAGCCTGATTCTCTGGGGCAGTCTGGCCACGCTGACCGGCGTGGTGTCCAACGCCTACACGCTGATCGTGATCCGCTTTATGCTCGGCGTGGTTGAGGCCGCAGTGATGCCTGCCATGCTGGTGTACCTGTGCCACTGGTTCACCCGTGCCGAACGCTCACGAGCCAATACCTTTCTGATCCTCGGCAACCCGGTGACCATGTTGTGGATGTCGGTGGTCTCGGGCTACCTGGTGCAGCATTACAGCTGGCGCTGGATGTTTATCATCGAAGGCTTGCCTGCCGTGCTCTGGGCGTTTATCTGGTGGCGTCTGGCGGATGACCGCCCAAGCGACGCCAAATGGCTCAGTTCTGAGGAAAAACAAGACCTGCAAAGCGCACTGGATGCCGAACAGGTCGGCATCAAGCCGGTCAAGAACTACGCCGCCGCCTTCCGCTCGCCCAAAGTCATCCTGCTGTCTTTGCAATTCTTTTGCTGGAGCATTGGCGTCTACGGCTTCGTGCTGTGGCTGCCGTCGATTCTCAAGCAAGGCGCGCAGATGGACATGATCGAAGCGGGCTGGCTCTCGGCCCTGCCCTATCTCGCGGCCGTGATCGCCATGCTGGCAGTGTCGTGGGGCTCGGACAAACTGCAAAAACGTAAACGCTTCGTCTGGCCTCCGCTGCTGCTCGCCTCGATTGCCTTTTACGGCTCCTACGCACTGGGTGCCGAACACTTCTGGTGGTCCTACGCCTTGTTGGTGATTGCCGGTGCCTGCATGTATGCCCCTTATGGCCCGTTTTTCGCCATTATCCCGGAGATTCTGCCTTCCAACGTGGCCGGCGGTGCAATGGCGCTGATCAACAGCATGGGCGCGCTGGGCTCGTTTGGCGGTTCGTATCTGGTCGGCTACCTGAACAGCGAAACCGGCTCGCCGGGCGCTTCCTTCCTGTTGATGAGCGGCGCACTGCTGATATCCGTCCTGCTCACGCTGATGCTCAAACCCACGGTCAATGACACCGCAGCGCCTACCCGGCTGGCTGCGCCCCGTCTAGCCCACTCTTGAATTACATGTCGGTGACTGCCTTGAAAAAACATGTCGTGCTGTACAAAAAACTCTCCGATGCACTGATGCAGCGCCTCGAAGAACACGCCAACGTGACCCTGATCGAGAAACTCGATGCTCAGGGCCTGGACCAACTGCGCGCCGCCTTGCCCCACGCCCAGGGTTTGCTGGGTGCCAGCCTTAAGCTGGACGCCACCCTGCTGGATTTGGCGCCGCGCCTTGAGGCTATTGCCAGCGTCTCTGTCGGCGTTGACAACTACGACATCAATTACCTGAGCGAACGCAAGATCCTGCTGACCAACACCCCGGACGTGCTGACCGAAACCACGGCGGATACGGGTTTTGCCCTGATTCTGGCGAGCGCCCGACGCGTCGTGGAACTGGCCAACCTGGTGCGCAATGGCCATTGGAAAAAGAACGTCGGGCCGGAGCATTTCGGCACGGATGTGCATGGCAAAACCCTGGGCATTATCGGCATGGGCCGCATTGGCGAAGCCTTGGCCCAGCGCGGGCACTTCGGCTTTGGCATGCCGGTGATCTACCACAGCAACTCGCCCAAGCCGGCTGTTGAGGCGCGCTTTAACGCGCAATACCGCAGTCTGGAAGAATTGCTTCAACAAGCTGACTTTGTTTGCCTGACCCTGCCCTTGACCCCTCAGACCGAAAACCTGATGGGCGCCGAGCAATTTGCCCTGATGCGCCCTGAGAGCATCTTTATCAATATTTCTCGCGGCAAGGTGGTAGACGAGCTGGCGCTGATCAACGCCTTGCAGCAAGGCCAGATTCGCGGTGCCGGGCTGGACGTGTTCGTGCGCGAACCGCTGGAACCGACGTCGCCTTTATTGCAATTGGACAACGTGGTGGCGACGCCGCATATCGGCTCGGCCACCTTTGAGACCCGTGAAGCCATGGCCCGCTGCGCGGTGGACAACCTGCTGGCAGCATTGGCCGGTACGCGCCCGGCCAATCTGGTCAACCCGCAGGCCCTGCGCTGAGCCACCCTTGATGGTGCCGGGCATGGAGTTCTAGTGCATCTGGCCCTCCATAAACCCGGCTAACCGCTGTGCCAACTGCCGACGCCAGGGCGGGCTGTCGGGGTTGGCCAAGGTTTTATCTTCATAGACAAAACTGCGGATCACGGCGTTGTATCCCAACCAGCGACAAGGCTCCGGCTCCCACGCCTTAAGCGCGCCTAACCCGCCCTCGGTCAAGACCCACGGCTGTTTAACCTCAAGGGTGTCGCGTTGCAAAATCAGGTCGGCCAGCGTGCGGCCTCCCAGATGGCTGGCCCCAACGCCTTCGCCGCCATAGCCACCGGCCAGCGCAACCCCTTGTGAACGGTCACAGAGCATATGCGGTTGAAACCTGCGCGCCATGCCCAGATTGCCGCCCCAAGCGTGAGTTAGGGTGACGTTTTTCAACGCCGGGAACAGCTCACCGAACAAATAACGGCGCAGTTCGATTTCGTTGGCGGTGAGATCGAAAGAGTGCCGCAGACGTCCACCCCACTGATAGCCGCCGCGTGCGCCAAACACCAGACGGTTATCCGCGGTACGCTGGCCATAGGTCACTTGTTTGCTGAATTCGCTGAAAGCCTGACCCTGCGACAGACCGATCTCGTCCCACAGCGCTGATGACAAAGGCTCGGTGGCCACAATCAGGCTCTGCACCGGCAATTGATAGCGTCCCAGCACGTTCAGGGTAGTGGCGTAACCCTCGACCGCTGGCACCAACCAACGGCTGCGTACTTGTGCCTTGGCCGTACGCACAAGGCCCGACTGCCAATGGGTGACCGGGCTTTGCTCAAAAATGTGCACGCCCATGCGCTCCACGGCCCGGGCAAGACCCCGAACCAGCCTGGCCGGATGAAGGGTCGCGACATGCGGCGTAAAAATCCCGCCATAAGGCTTGGCTACGCGCAGTTGTTGAGCCAATTCGTCGCGGGTTAACCAGCGGTAGTCGGACTCGTTCAAACCTTGGGCGTAAAGATCCGCTAAATAACGCCGTAAGCTGCTTTCCTGCTCCGGGTAACGCGCTGCGCAATACAACGCGCCGCCTTTGCGGTAATCACAGTCGATACCCTCACGATCAATGACCGACTTCACCTCATCGGGAATGGCATGCAATAGATCGAACGACTCGCGTCGGCGCTCAGGCGACAGCGCTGCAAGCAGCCGGTCCTCGCCCAGCAGATTGCCCATCAACCAGCCGCCATTACGCCCCGAAGCGCCAAACCCCGCCGTTTGCGCCTCGACAATGGCGATGCTCAGCTCAGGTGCATGCCGCTTGAGGTAGTAAGCCGTCCACAGGCCGGTATAACCGGCACCGATGATCGCCACATCGACATCCAGATCCTGTTCAAGGGATGGCCTGGGGCTGAGGTCCTCCTCAAGCTGATCCATCCATAAGCTGATTGAGCGCCATGCAGGCATTTGCGACTCCAGACGGTTGCACCAAGGGGGGGACTTTACCGCGTAGAACCGCATGAACGGTGGCTAAATCGCTTCACTGCATGATTTGCGTCAAAGCACGACCAAACAATCTAAGCGCGGGGGATAAAAGGCTTGTGCCAAGCGATATGAATGATAGGTTTGAACACGAACCTCTCGCAAATACGAAGGGTCAGGGCCACCTCTGATCGTTAAATCCATTGAGCAAAAGGAAGCGCTCCATGAACCTGCACACCGAGCATCACAAGGTTACTTTCCCTAATGCCTGCCAACTGATGCGCTGGCATTTTCATCCGATGGGCTTTGAGGCGACCATGGACGCGCCCAGAAGCATGGTGGCCCGCCTGTTTGACCGTGCAAGCGGTGAAACATTGATTGCCATTGCTGGCATCCCCTGTGCAACCGTCATGAGCCCCGGCGAAGTGGGCCGCATCATTCAAGCGGTCGAAGACGAACTCGAAAGTTTCAGCCCTCCAGTGGCCTGGCAGGCGCTGGCTTGACCCTTCTAGCCGCTGCCGAAGGCTGCGATCGGACGCGCAGCGCTCGCAAGCGTGTCAGGTTTTACGACGGCTACGCCGCCGATCGCAGCCTTCGTTCCTCGACAGCGGCTACAGTTCCACGCCGATCTTCAAAGTACGCGTTGTCCTTGGAAGGGCCGCGTCATTCGAGCGGTTGAAGACGAGATCGAACGTTTCAGCCGTGAGACTGCTTCCCCCGTAGCAGTTGCCGAAGGCGACGTTCGATTGCGCAGCGATCGCAAATTCAGGCGCCTCGGTGTGTCAGGATTTACGACGGCTGCGCCGCCGAACG
>NZ_JBJGEJ010000013.1:0-141556 GCF_045062345.1 Pseudomonas sp. 2024-210
CCCTTTCACGGCGGTAACAGGGGTTCGAGTCCCCTAGGGGACGCCATTATTGCGGGAATAGCTCAGTTGGTAGAGCACGACCTTGCCAAGGTCGGGGTCGCGAGTTCGAGTCTCGTTTCCCGCTCCAAATTTTGTTTTTTGGGGCTACGCAGTTTCAAAAAACACAGAGAAGCAGCCTAAGGGCTGCTTTTTTTGTGCCTGCGATTTTTGGCGATGCTTCTCTACTGTTAGTGCTAAGCAAATAACCAATCGTTCTGCAAGAAAAGCGCAGCTCGCGCCACACAGAGGTGACTTCCACTTCTTTGTTGAGCTTCGCGATGGCGCATTTTTTTGATCTTGCCCAGCAACGGGATATACAAGCTCTGGCTCGCACGTTTACTGGCCGCACCCAATGGCCAACCTGGCTGTTACTGATTGCGGTACCCGGCGCATGGTTTACGTTGCTGTTATACAGCCCTCTAATAGGCGTTTTCTGGACAACCGTTTTACTGATCCCGGTTGTCGTGTTGTGGATGTCGGTGCAACACGAGCTGTTGCATGGTCATCCCACCGCCTTTCAGTGGCTGAACAAGTTGCTGGGGTATGCCCCCTTTGCTCTTTGGTATCCGTATACCTTATACCGCCACAGCCACCTTGAGCATCACCGCGACCATGACTTGACAGTGCCCGGCCTTGATCCGGAAAGTCGTTACCTTAAGCGTGCTCATTGGCCGCAAACCCCAGCAATAGTGCGGGGCTTACTTTGGCTGAACAAAACGGTAGCCGGGCGTTTGCTGGTCGGGCCACCGCTGGCGTTGTTCGGCCTCGCTGCACAAGAGCTCACGCGCTTGCGTCAAGGTAATCGTCAGGCATGGTGTATGTGGCTCACCCACGGTTTTTTTACCCTGTTGATGTTTGGCTACATTGCCCATTACAGCGTGTTATCGATTGCACATTACGTCTTTCTGGTGACGGTGCCCGCGCTTTCTGTGGGCGCACTTCGTTCTTATTATGAGCATCGGCCAGCCGTTTGCCCTGAACACCGAACAGTCATCAACGAAGCCGGCTGGCCATGGAGATGGTTGTTTCTCAATCTGAATTTGCACTTGGTTCACCATGACCTGCCGGGCTTGCCATGGTTTTATCTACCTAAGGTTTACAGAGCACGGCGTGAACAATGGCTACAGCGCAGTGGCGGTTTTCTGGTTGAAGGTTATGGCGTGTTCCTGCGTAACCATGGCCTGCGTGTCATCGACAGCCCGCAGCATCCTTTCAGTTGATAGAGCACGGAGCCCACCATGTCTGGACGTTATGCAGAACTCACTATGTACAGTGCTCCGGCGCCCGTTGACGCGGCGAATCAGCACTGGTTGGATCGCATCATGCAGCTGTTGAAGCAGGCCCGGGAGAAGCCGCAAAACCTTGACTCATTGGCACTTTTTCGTGCCCCTGAACTCGTGTTGGCGCAAACCTGCGGCTACCCGCTGGTGACTCAATTGCGCGATCAGGTGCGAGTGATCGGTCGGCCACGTTACGACTTGCCTGATAGCACAGAAGGTATTCATTGCAGTTTGATCATCAGCCGCGCCAATGATAAGCGCGAGGCGCTCGCTGACTTCAAGGGCAGTCGCGGGGTGGTCAATGACGTGCATTCGAACAGCGGCATGAACCTGTTTCGTCATCTATTGGCCCCCTTGCATGAGAACGGGCGATTTTTTTCTTCGTTGGGCATCAGTGGCGCGCATCGACAGAGTCTGCGATGGGTAAAGACAGAGCGCGCGGATCTGGCAGCGATCGACAGCGTCACCTATGCCTATTTGGCGCGTTATGCCCCCCATGAGGTCGCAGGCCTGCGTGTCGTGGCGCGTACTGCGCCAAGTCCTACATTGCCCTACATCACCGCGCAGACTTCCAGTCATGCCGAGGCGGAGCGCATTCGCGCCGCCATGAACACCGCACTTGGGCAATTGCCTGAGGTGGGTGCCTGTTTGGGGATCAAGGAGGTGTTACCGGCACGTCCGATGGACTATCAAATACTGCTCGACTATGAGCATGAAGCGGCCAGGCAGGGATTTGCCACGTTGTGCTAGCACGTGTGTCGACTGCGTTTATATATCCAAAATTGATGTTTAAATATTTTTTTAATATTTAAAAGAAATATAAGCCTTTGCTAGGATCGCCGCACCGGATCACCGGACTGACCGCTATCAACTCATTTTTGGAGCCTTTATGTCCGGGGCCGACACCGCTCACCGTGAATACGTGAGGCAGCTCTTTAGCGCTCACTATTTATGGTTAAGTGCACGTTTAAGCTGCTACCTCAATTCGAGCAGCTACGCTGAAGACATTGCAGCCGATACATTTGTCCAGTTATTGAGTACGCCTCAAGCCTTGGTTATCCGCGAGCCACGGGCGTTGTTGACCACTATTGCACAGCGTCTGGTTTACCAGCTCTGGCGCCGTCGTGATGTTGAGCGAGCTTTTTTGATGACGTTATCCAGCCGTGAGCTGGAACCTGTGCCTTCGCCAGAAACAATGGTGCAGTTTTATCAAACGTTGGACTGGGTGGAGCGCCAACTTGAACATTTACCCGACAAGGTCAAAGCGACCTTTGTGCTCTCTCGTCTCAATGGCATGACCTATACACAAATAGCAGCACAATTGGGTATATCTCAGCGTTCGGTCAGCGATTACATGAACCTTGCACAACGTCGTTGCTCAAAACCTGACAGCACACTGCTGAAAAGCCGTCCCCCCAAAACAAGAGAATACGCATGAACAGACTGAAAAAGTGGCTCGGTGGCTCGATTCTGGCGGTTGGGCTCATCGCTCATCCGGTTTTGGCACAAGAGCAGGTGGCGCCTGTCCATTTCGGTGACATCACCTGGGAAAGCGGCAGTCTGATCACGGAAGTACTGCGATATATCACCGAGCATGGTTACGACGTCGCGACCGATACCTTGCCCGGCAGCACGGTCAGTCTCGAGGCCGCACTGGCCAAGAATGATATTCAAGTCATTGGCGAGGAATGGGCAGGGCGCAGCCCGGTATGGGTCAAGGCCGAGGCTGAGGGCAAGGTTTCAGGCTTGGGCGATATCGTCAAAAACGCGAGTGAAGGCTGGTGGGTGCCAGAATACGTGATCAAGGGCGATCCGGCCAAAGGGATCAAACCTCTGGCCCCGGACTTGAAATCAGTGGCGGATCTGGCCAAGTACAAAGACGTGTTTCGTGATCAGGAAGACCCGACTCGGGGGCGTTTCCTCAATAGCCCGACGGGCTGGACTTCTGAGATTGTTAACAGCCAAAAGCTCAAGGCCTATGGTCTGGACAAGGATTTCGTCAATTTCCGTACCGGTTCAGGTGCTGCACTGGATGCCGAAGTCAGTTCGTCGATTCGCCGTGGTAAACCGGTGCTGTTCTACTACTGGTCTCCGACCCCGCTGATTGGACGTTACAAACTGATCAAGCTGGAAGAACCCGCCTTTGATGCCGAAGCGTGGAAGACCCTGGCCGACGCCAACAACCCCAATCCCAAGGGCACCCGCTCGTTGCCGGCCAAACTGGCAATTGGCGTCTCAGCCCCCTTCAAAGCCCAGTATCCGCAGTTGGTTGAGTTCTATGAAAAGGTCGATTTCCCAATCGATTTACTTAACACCACGTTGGCTAAAATGAGCGAAAAACGCACTGAGCCGCGTACAGCGGCCCAAACGTTTTTACGTGAACAGCCCAACATCTGGCACGGCTGGGTCACTGCGCAAGCGGCTGAAAAAGTTGATCAAGCCCTCAAATCCAACTAACTGACCGAGCGTGGGCATTGAATGTTTCCTGACAACCTGACGTTTTCCATCGCAGGGTGGGTCAATGACGGGGTTGATGCGCTAGTCAGCAATTACGGGGATGTGTTTCGGCACATCTCTGACACCTTGCTGTGGGCCATCGTTAACCTCGAAAACCTGCTGCGCATGACCCCGTGGTGGCTGATGTTGCTCATTGTCGGGGTCATCGCCTGGCACGCCACTCGCAAAGTGGTCAGCACATTGCTGATTGTGGGCTTGCTGTTTTTGGTCGGCGCAGTCGGGCTGTGGGACAAGCTGATGCAAACCTTGGCTCTGATGATGGTGGCCACGGTGATTTCAGTGCTGCTGGGTATTCCCCTGGGCATCCTGGCGGCCCGTAACAACCGCCTGCGTTCGGTCATGATGCCGCTGCTGGACATCATGCAGACCATGCCCAGCTTCGTGTACTTGATACCCGTACTGATGTTGTTCGGATTGGGGAAAGTCCCGGCGATTTTCGCCACGGTCATTTATGCCGTGCCGCCCTTGATCCGTCTCACCGACCTGGGTTTGCGCCAGGTTGATCGTGAGGTGATGGAAGCGATCAACGCCTTTGGCGCCACCCCGTGGCAGCAACTGTTCGGCGTGCAATTGCCGCTGGCCCTGCCGAGCATCATGGCCGGGATCAACCAGACCACCATGATGGCGTTGTCGATGGTGGTCATCGCCTCGATGATTGGTGCCCGAGGTCTGGGTGAAGACGTGCTGGTGGGCATTCAGACGCTTAACGTTGGCAAAGGGCTGGAAGCCGGGCTAGCCATCGTGATTCTGGCTGTGGTCATCGACCGCATTACCCAAGCCTATGGCCGACCACGGCATGGGGCAAAAGATGAGTGATGTTGTGATCAACAAGATTGAAGTGCGCAACGTGTTCAAGGTTTTCGGCACGCGCGAAAAAGAAGCCCTTGCACTGATAAAGGCCGGTAGAAGCAAAGACGAAGTATTGGCTGAAACAGGCAGCGTGGTGGGTATCAACGACTTGTCGTTGTCGATTCACGCGGGGGAGATATTCGTCATCATGGGGTTGTCCGGCTCCGGCAAGTCGACGCTGGTGCGCCATTTCAATCGCCTGATCGACCCGACCAGTGGCCAGATTCTGGTGGAGGGTGAAAACATCCTTGAATACGACATGCCAGCTTTGCGCCAGTTTCGCCGGAAAAAAATCAGCATGGTGTTTCAAAGCTTCGGCCTGTTGCCCCATCGCAATGTCCTGGACAACGTGGCCTACGGTTTAAAGGTGCGGGGCGAAAGCCAGGCGCAGTGCAATGAGCGTGCGCGGCACTGGATCTCGGTGGTGGGTTTGCAGGGTTACGAGCAGGCATTTATTCATCAGCTCTCAGGGGGCATGCGCCAGCGCGTGGGATTGGCGCGTGCACTGGCCACTGACACGGATATCATCCTGATGGATGAAGCCTTCAGTGCTCTCGACCCGCTGATTCGTGCCGAGATGCAAGACCAACTGCTTGAGCTGCAACGCAACCTGAAAAAGACCATCGTTTTCATCACTCACGACTTGGACGAAGCCCTGCGTATTGGCAACCGCATTGCGATACTCAAGGATGGGCAGTTGATTCAAGTCGGCAGCCCTCAAGAGATACTGCAGTCTCCGGCTGATGATTACGTAGGTCGTTTTGTTCAACGCCATCATGCTCAAGCGCGTCATTAACATATCCCGTTACCGCCCTGGGTAAGGTGTTCACGCGTTAAATCACAGAAACAGGCTTAGCCGTCGCGAGTGCACGGGCTAAGCCATTTTCTGTTAACTGACGCGATGAACATCCCATGAAAGAACTCTCAAAAAACCCCGATCTGATAGCGGCGTATTCAGTATTAAGCAGTTTTAAAGCCGAGGATTTTGGCCCGCGTCCCAGCTTTCAGGATGTGGTCAAACACGTGTTCAAAATAGCACTGGAGGATAAATTTCCGACCTTATCTGTCGCTGTTGCTGATTTGAAGTTGGCAGAGCCATTGACGGCATTTGATCCCGATAACGCACAGCCCCGGCACTACCGTTTTATGGCCCCGGACGAGGTCATGATTCAGCGGTTCATAGATGACTCGTCCTTCACGTTGATAGAGGGCGAGCACCGCCTGACAACCAGTTCCGATACCGTGAACCCTCTTGCTCAGTTGGTGAACATGGACAGCTTGCAGACCTTGATCAATGACCATTCACCGTTGTTGATCGGGGCATACCAACAGGCCGTGGCCGCGTTTTGGAGTGAACGGCGTGAAGGTAATCAGACGCCTTTTCAATGGCTGTCTCGATCACTGAAAGCGGGATTGAACTCGACGACTTCCAGTCGCAACCGTGTGCCTGAATTATCGAATGAAAAAGGGGTTTCATTGGCCGTGGTTAGCGCATTTCCAGAAAAAGCCGAGCGTTTGGAAGCTTCTTCTGAAACCCCGTTACACGCTTACCTGGTCAATATTCAAAGTACGGAAAAAACCGGACCACAGCGTTTTCAGTTGCCGGGCACGCTGGTGGTCACCCGGGACATGGCCGATCGTTCTTTTATTCTCAGCTATGCCCCTGAGCGTGGCGTAGAGCAGTTTCGATCAATGCAATGGCTGGGCAACAGTTTTATTCCACGTGTCAGTGAGCGAGTGGGGGCGTCATTATTTACGTGGACCTTGTATGAGCCAGAGGGGGATGTATTTGAAGCGCTAACGCTGACGTTAATTGATGCGCAACTGCACAGGATTGCCAAGCTGGGTCAAACCGCCCAAGCCGAACGCTGGAGTGTGCCGAGGCTGATACGGGCGCTGGATGATGCCGGCGGTCGTATCCCGCTCTTTAATCCGCAAGAGCGTAGTTACCTCGATCATGTCATTGCGAACTTGCCATCGTGGTTGCAGAACGCCGAGCCCGACGATCAGTTGTCATACAGCGAGTTGTTGTCGGCTCAAATCTTTTGGCAGCAAAAAACCAAGGGCCGCACTTTTCTTGAGGGCATAGACGCTTTACCCATCTACGCCGAGCAGATGCTGACGCAGCGACTTCATCTTGATCATCCCGAGGAGCGGGTCGATGTTAAGAACATCCAGGTCATTGAACTGACCGTTGAAAATCTGCAAGTGCCGCAGTTCAACGAAACTCGCACCTCTCTTGTCGAATTCGCGTTGAGTTATAGAGGTGGATGGCCAGTAGGGTTGATTGAAGTTCAAGACAGCCGTGACAGGCCGGTGCCACTATGGTTGACAGGCAGTTACGTTAAAAATCTTATTGATGAGCTGGATATAAGCACCCATTACATCGAGCTCATCAAGCGTTTATTGATGGATGATGAAGTCGGGCTTGTAGAGCGTCAGGCTTTGTTCAAATCGCAGATTAGCGTGCAATTGTCGATGCTGGCGCTAGAGAAAAAAATCAAGAGAGAGGGTGGATTTACGGCTGAAGGCTGGCAAGTTGTGACGCGACTCATGCGCCCTGATGACGGGTTGGTCGTGGGTCATTGCAATATCTGTGTTCGGCCTTTGGGGTTCCATGCTTATGAGGGATCAGCCGTTGATCCGGTATCAAATATGTATGTACTGGGGCCGTACGATATTGATACCGGGCCTTTTATTCTTTATCGGCCATTAACGGCTGAACCTCTGCTTGAGTTCGCCACTTGGGGTGCGCTGCTGGAGGCTATCAAGCAGCCTGGCGAGCTTCAGGTCAGTGTACTGGCATGGTTTGATGAAAACGCACATGGCTTTTATGCCGACGGGGGTTTCGAACGGCCCCACCTTGAGAGTGTATTGAACGAAGGATTTTTAGCGCTATTGCCTAGAAGTCCGGCGATTCTGAGCACTCAGCGTATTGTCGGCGATTATTTTGAGGCGATGTATCAAGCTCATGCCCAAGCGTTGATAACCTTGGCAGATAAACAAACGATTTCGGTCTCTGAGCGGCGCTGGTCTTCAATCAAGCGTTACGGCTGGAGCCTGTTCAACGGCTTGACCTTTTTCATCAGCGGGCCGCTGCAAAAAGCAGCATGGATATTTCAGACGCTTTTAAGCCTTGATAACGGCCTTCAGGCTCGACTCGATGGTGATAAAGAGGCAGCCATGCAAACGGTCGTCGACTTGTTGTTCAACATCAGTCTGGCATTGCTGCATGAAGGACTGAATTTTCGAGCCACTGCTAACGAAAAGTGGCGACTCGATGCCCCGCTGGATGAGCCGATGCTCTCGGTGTACAACGATAAGAAACCTGAGCCGGGCTTAATTCCGGAAGCACCTGCGCTTGTACAGAAAAAACTGCCTGATCTTCAAACGCCGCAAACCATCATCGAGTACTCATCTATGGATTACTCGTGGTTCAGTTCCTCAGTGCAGTTAACCCCCGCATTACGTGCTGCGCTTGACACCTTTGCTGTAGAGGTCGATTTGACTCAAGGCGCGCGTATAGATGAAGGACCCTTTAAGGGCCTGTTTACACTTCAAGACAGGCACTATGTACTGTTGGATGAAAAAGCGTATTTCGTGAGTGCTGATGCTGACGGTGTAGTGATACGCAAAGAACACGATCTACAGGCGTCAGGTCCTCGCCTTAAAAGCAGTTCTTCAGGTGAGTGGAGCCTTGATTTTCGGCTGGGGTTACGTGGAGGCAGTCCCAAAGAAACCGTTAAGGCTAGACAAGCCAAAAATACTGAAAAGGTTAATCGGTTAGTGGCACAAACTGAAAGTATTCAGAGTGATGTCGCTCGCCGTGAGATGGCCATGAATATCCTTGACGGGGTTCTTGATACAGACACGGCGCGCAGGGAAATGCATTTGGACCGATATGAATTTGAACTCGGCGAATGGCGAAAAAAGATCATAGACATTATTCAGCTAATGGATGAGGCCCATAAAATAATCCCTGCTGACGGGCATGAAGTGATTAAACAAAATACATGGGCCCGTCTAGCGCTTAAGTCGTTCAGGTTTCAAAATAAATTAGAGGAATACTTGCGGGAATTGACGGTGAGCACTGCTCAGCCTGATTATGATCTTTCATTAAGTTCAGCGATTGAAGCGTTGGCAAGCGGAATAAGCACGCCCTACGAGCAGTGGGTCGATAACTTGAAAATTACCGAGCGTTTTGAAAAACGTTTGTTTAAAAATTCTATTCTGGAAGTTGAAGCACTTGATCAAGTTAGAAAAAGGCCGCTGTCTAATAGCAGTCCCTTGGCTGAAATAGTAAACAGCCCTAAAAATAGATACTTTGATAGGCACTGGACGGCCACCTATTTAGAGACCCTGTGTGAATTATTGATTCGGCGAGGAAGTGAAAATCTGTCACCGGAAGAGCAATATGCATTTGACTGGTTTGGGCAAGGAACGCTGGTTGATATCGCATGGTCTCAATTAAACCTGGGACGTGAACAGCAAGTCTATACACCCGAACATCTAAGCTTTTTTGACAATGTACTTCAGCGCTATGACGCGACTGAGGCCGTGTGCCAGAGTCTACTGGAGTTGAATTCTGAACACTTACGCAATCAATACCTTCCTCCTATGGTGGAGGTCATCAAGACCTTGCGAGAGTTCGCTGAAAAACAAATGGCTGAAGTGATTATCGACTCGGAAAGTTCATCCTCCGAACCCGATGAGCCGAGGCCTGGGCCGAGTCGAAGTGTCAGTCAGCAGGGCGCCGAACAGGGCTCTAAAAAAAAGCAGCGCATTATCACGACCGATAAAAAACAGATGCTGGTAGGCACGCTTCGCCCTTCTGGTCCTGACTCGGCAGATGAGATTGTCGATGTCATTGAGGGCGTGGAGAGATTGAAGATTCACTCCTATCGAAGGATTCAAAGTGGAGAATGGGAGAAGATTAGCCTTCAGCGGCCTTCGACTTTACAGGCCACTCACGTCAAAACATTAACCAAGCTGGAAATGGATGCTCGAACCTTGCTGGGGCAATTTAGAAATGCGATCGCCAGCGCCCGGGCGAGTGCTGAATTTACGAAGATTCCAATCGAGATGCAGGAAATTCTGGAGTTCAAGGCTATGTCACTTGAGCAAGTGGCTACGCAGATGGACAGCATCATCCAGCGCGCCAGCGCCGAAGTTGAGGCGCTCAGTGATGAGCGAAGAGTTGCCGCCAATGCGCTGATCCACAATCTCAAACAGGGCGCCGCCAAGTTAAGGGAGGAGGGACGCAACCTTCGTATCAGCATTATCAAGCGCCTTCCACCCACGGGGGCCAATGTGGACTATTTAAAAAACCAGGCTGCCATTGAGATTGTCCGGCTAGGGCCCAGAAAGCATTTAACCAAAGGACAACGAAAAGATTTTCTTCAGGAATATGTCGTCAAGGACCTGGAAGGGCGGGAGTTATGGTTTGCTCATTTTCATTACAAAACCATGCTGACTCCGGCCAGTGAGTTCGATGTCGCGCATTTGAAAACTGCCGCGCAGCGCACCTTGAGTGAGAAGGCACTGTATGCCAAGGCTCAAAGCCCCAAGGACTATGTCGAGGTCTATCGGGCCAAGCTGGACCTCGACTTGGCAACACGGTTGTTTTTATCCGTTGAATAATCAGTTCAGGTCATAACGGACGTGACAACACGTGGAGCTTTCTCACTTTCAGTCAGGGTGGCGTGTGGCTTCTGTACAGGCTTTCGCGTTACTTGCCACTGAAAGCTGCGGGTGTTTATCAGGTATCGGATGCAGCGGCTGACGCAAGAGCCACCCTTGGGCTCGTGACAAAAAAACCCGCACGGTTAACCGGGCGGGTCTTGGATATTCAGGTACTCAATCAGTGTTGCGGGCTGTCTTCGTGGGTGGGCAGCGCCATCAGTTGTTTTTCCTGATTCCAGTCGAACGGCTCGTCATTCTGTTCGGCCTCATAACGGCGCTCTTCCAGCGCTTCGTACATGTTCAACTCTTCATCGGACAAGTAGTTAAAGCACGCGCCGCCGAAAAACCACAACAGGTCACGGGGTACCAGGTGGCCAATTTGTGGGTAGCGTTCAATCACTTGGCACAGGATGTCCTGACCCAAATATTGGCTGCTGTCGAAATCGGTCAGCAAACCGCTCTTCATCTCATCGAAACGTTCGATAAACAGAGCGTGGCTTTCTTCCGGAATCTGTTCGGCATCACCGACAGCAACCAGAATGCTACGCAACATATCGAGCAGGACGAGGTTATGGTTGAGATCGTTGGTAGCCATCACGGCGTCCTCTAAAGCAAAACGGGCGCGAGAGTATAAAGCTCTGTGCGCCCGCTGTCGTGCTAGCGAATTTTTCCTTCGCTGAGGGTGAGTTCTTCCTTGTCGAAGTCATCCACGTCAATCACCTTGCGCCGGGCGGTTTCCGCGGTGCGTAATGTCTCGGCTTCATCGGGTTGCAGCACGCCTGCCTGAAGGGCCGAATCGATGGACGGTTCGCCTGCTGCCGGTTTGAACTGGCCGCTTTTATGGGCTTGATGCATTTTTTTGTACACCGGCTGAGCGTTACGCAGCACGTCACTGGCATGTTGCAAGGCGCCTACGGCATCGTCGGGTGACTGCGGGCGGTAACAGCCCGCCAGTAAGGCTTCCAATGCCGGATCGCCCTTGGCGCGGCCCAATACCGCAGCGACCTCAGCGTCGAGAGCGTCCGATGGGCCGGTATGGCGGCGCCCAAACGGGAACACGATGCCACGCAACAAGACACCTAGTGGGCGGCTCGGGAAGTTTCTCAACAATTCATCCAGTGCGCGTTCAGCGTGACCCAAACTTTCCTCCATGGCCCAAATGAACAATGGATTGAGGTACTCGGGCGAGTCAAGGTCGTGATAGCGCTTGAGCGCAGCCGACGCCAGGTACATGTGGCTGAGCACATCACCCAGTCGCGCCGACAGGCGCTCACGGCGCTTCAGCTCGCCGCCCAGCAGCATCATGCTCAGATCGGCAAGCAGCGCAAAAGCAGCTGCCTGACGATTGAGCGCACGGAAGTAACCTTGGCTCAAGGTATTGCCGGGTGCGTGGTCAAAGCGCCCTAGACCCAGATTCAGCACCAGGGTACTGGCTGCATTACTCAGCGCAAAACCGATGTGCTTGAGCAGCAAGCCATCAAATTCCAACAAGGCCTGGTCCTTGTCTTCACGGTGCGCGAGTGCCATTTCCTTGAGCACAAAGGGGTGGCAGCGAATAGCACCCTGACCAAAGATCATCAGGTTTCGCGACAGGATGTTGGCCCCTTCCACGGTGATGAAAATCGGCGCCCCCTGCCAGTTGCGGCCCAAATAGTTGTTAGGCCCCATGATGATGCCCTTGCCGCCGTGGACGTCCATCGCGTGGCCGATGCATTCACGGCCGCGCTCGGTAAGGTGATACTTAAGAATGGCCGACAGTACGGAGGGTTTTTCACCCAAATCCACCGCATTGGCCGTCAGGATACGGGCGCTGTCCATCAGCCAGGCATTGCCCCCTATCCGGGCCAGCGCCTCTTGAATGCCTTCGAAAGCGGCCAGGGGAACATTGAACTGCTCGCGAATTTGAGCGTATTGGCCGGTCACCAGACTGGTGAACTTGGCCGCACCGGTGCCGACTGCAGGCAACGAAATAGAGCGTCCGACGGACAGGCAGTTCATCAGCATCATCCAGCCTTTACCGAGCATCTCCTGACCACCAATCAGGTAATCCAGCGGGATAAAAACGTTCTTCCCCGAGTTCGGCCCGTTCATGAAAGCGGCGCCCAAGGGCAAGTGTCGGCGGCCGATTTCCACACCGGGAGTGTCTGTTGGAATCAGTGCGAGGCTGATGCCCAAGTCGTCTTTGTCGCCCAGCAAATGCTCGGGGTCATAAGCCTTGAATGCCAGACCCAGTAACGTAGCCACCGGGCCAAGGGTTATATAGCGTTTTTCCCAATTCAGGCGCAGCCCGATGACTTCTTCGCCTTGCCATTGGCCTTTGCAAATGATGCCGGTGTCGGGCATCGCGCCAGCATCCGAACCCGCCAGCGGGCCGGTCAAGGCAAAGCACGGAATATCGTCGCCACGGGCCAGACGCGGCAGGTAATGGTTGCGCTGTTCATCAGTGCCGTAATGCAGCAGCAGTTCGGCCGGGCCAAGTGAGTTGGGCACCATGACAGTGGACGCGAGGTCGCCACTGCGGGTGGCGAGTTTCATCGCTACCTGCGAGTGGGCGTATGCAGAGAAGCCTTTGCCGCCGAACGCTTTGGGAATGATCAAGGCAAAAAAGCCGTGAGTCTTGATGTGCGCCCACGCTTCGGGGGGCAAATCCATCGCCTGGCCTATTTCCCAGTCGCTGACCATTGCACACAGCTCTTCTGTGGGGCCGTCGATAAAGGCCTGCTCTTCTTCGGTCAGTTGGGCTTTGGGGTAAGCCAGCAATTGTTCCCAATCCGGGCGGCCACTGAACAGCTCGCCATCCCACCAGACGGTGCCTGCATCGATCGCATCGCGCTCGGTTTTAGACATGGGCGGCAAGGTTTTCTGGAACCAGCTGAATAACGGTGCAGTGAACACTTTGCGCCGCACATCAGGCAGCAACAACAGGGCGGTGGGCACGGCCAGCAGGATCCATAAAATGGCCAGCAACCAGCCCGACACATGGCCAATGACCCCCATTGCCAGCAGGTATACCGCGGTCACACTGATAATCGTCAAAGGGGCGACGCGTCGGTGGGCCAGCCAGGCAATGCCCACGATCAACACCAATATCCACAACAACCACATATTCAATCCTCCATGAAGCCAAGGTCGGGAGCCCTGAGTCTAGAACACCGTACCAAGTGTGACTGCGTGCAAGAGGCGCAGTTCACCATCCCGGCGTAGACTCCTTTGGCGTCTATCAATCAGGAGTCTGGTCATGCTGAAAGTGTGGGGTCGCAAGAATTCGTCGAATGTCAGAAAAGTATTGTGGTGCATTGAAGAGCTGGCGCTGAGTTACGACAGGGAAGAGGCGGGCGGTGCCTTTGGTGTAGTCGACAGCCCGGAGTATCGAGTGTTGAACCCCAATGGCCGTGTGCCCATGATTCAGGATGATGATTTCATCTTGTGGGAATCCAACACCATCGTGCGTTATCTGTGCGCCGAATACGGAGACGATACGTCCTGGTATTCACGGGTCAATCGGGTCAGGGCTCAGGCCGACAAGTGGATGGACTGGACGACCGCATCCTTTGCCGTTGCTTTTCGTGACGTGTTTTGGGGCGTTTTACGTACGCCGCCGGAGCAACAGGATTGGCTGACAATTAACGCTGCCATCAAGGCGAGTGCGCAGTTGCTGGCGATCGCCGATCAGGCGCTGGCGGAAAAACCTTTCCTGTCAGGTGAAGAAATCGGGATGGGTGATATTCCACTGGGATCATTTATTTATGCCTGGTTTGAAATGCCCATCGAACGCCCGCCGATGCCGCATCTGGAGGCGTGGTATGAGCGCCTGAAACTGCGTCCCGCCTACCGCAGCGCCGTGATGACCGCGTTGACTTAATAGACACTATTAACACGGGTGACTGTACTTGTGCGGCAAGGCCGAGCACCATGGGTAGTGTTAAATGGCCTTGTCGGACTTGTCTTACAGACAATCCGCCCTCATTGAGTCATCCCCATTCCCCCACCTTGGTGCGTAATCCGATATGAGTTCCGCTCTGTCCATACGGCAGCTAACCAAAACCTACGGCAACGGTTTCCAGGCCCTGAGTGGTATCGATCTGGATGTTGCTGAAGGTGACTTCTTCGCCTTGCTCGGTCCCAACGGCGCCGGCAAATCCACCACCATTGGCATTTTGTCCACGCTGGTTAACAAGACCAGCGGCACGGTAAATGTGTTTGGTCATGACCTTGACCGCCAGCCTGCTGCGCTCAAACGCTGCATTGGTGTGGTGCCGCAGGAATTCAACTTCAACCAGTTTGAAAAGACCTTCGACATTGTGGTGACCCAAGCGGGTTACTACGGCATACCACCCAAAGTTGCCAAGGAACGAGCGGAAAAGTACCTGACGCAGTTGGGACTTTGGGACAAGCGCGATACGCCTTCGCGTTCATTGTCGGGTGGTATGAAGCGCCGCTTGATGATTGCCCGGGCCTTGGTGCATGAGCCGCGTCTGTTGATTCTCGATGAGCCGACGGCGGGTGTGGACATAGAGCTGCGTCGCTCGATGTGGAGTTTTCTCACCGGTTTGAATGAGCAGGGCACCACCATCATTCTGACTACGCATTATCTGGAAGAGGCTGAGCAGCTGTGCCGCAATATCGGCATCATCGACCATGGCACCATTGTCGAAAACACCAGCATGCGCAATCTGCTGGGACAGCTGCATGTCGAGACCTTTTTGCTTGACTTGAAATTTCCATTGTCAGCGTGCCCGCAGTTGATCGGCTACCCGAGTCAGTTGCTCGACGCCCATACGCTGGAAGTCCAGGTCGATAAGGTGGTCGGCATTACCGGGTTGTTCACTCAATTGGCCGCGCAAAACATCGAAGTGGTGAGTCTGCGCAATAAAACCAATCGCCTTGAGGAGTTGTTTGTGTCGCTGGTCGAGAAAAACCTGGCAAAGGTGGCGGTATGAGTTCAGAGCTGCGTCCCAACCTGATTGCACTGAGCACCATTATCTATCGCGAAGTTCGCCGTTTTATGCGGATCTGGCCGCAGACCTTGCTACCACCTGCGATCACCATGGTGCTGTACTTCGTCATCTTCGGGAACCTGATCGGTCGGCAAATTGGCGATATGGGCGGGTTCACGTACATGGAGTACATCGTGCCCGGCCTGATCATGATGTCGGTGATCACCAACTCCTACGGCAACGTGGTGTCGAGCTTCTTCGGCAGCAAGTTCCAGCGCTCCATTGAAGAACTGATGGTATCGCCCGTCTCCCCTCACACGATCCTGATCGGCTTTACCGTAGGCGGTATCTTGCGCGGGTTGATCGTTGGATTGATCGTGACGTTGCTGTCGCTATTTTTCACCCATTTGCAAGTTCATCACTTGGGGCTGACCATTGTCGTAGTGGTGCTGACGGCGACTATCTTTTCGCTGCTGGGCTTTATTAACGCCGTATTCGCGCGAAACTTCGACGATATTTCGATTATCCCGACCTTCGTGCTGACGCCGTTGACGTACCTGGGCGGGGTGTTTTACTCCATCACTTTGCTGCCGCCGTTCTGGCAGAGTGTGTCGCTGGCCAACCCGGTGCTGCACATGGTCAATGCCTTTCGCTACGGCATCCTGGGCGTTTCTGACATTAAGATCAGCGTTGCGCTGACCTTTATGGTGATCGCAACCATCGTGTTGTATATCGGTTGCGCCCGACTGCTGGTCAGTGGACGAGGAATGCGCCAGTAGACACGTGTTTTTACATCAATGGCCCCTTTTGGGGCCATTTTTCATGGGCGATGGTTTTTTCGTTTCACCCACTTGCGGCTAACCCACCAACGCCAATACAGCATGGTCAGGCAATAAGCCAGCGCGCCAAACACGACGCCGCATACCACCGAGCCCAATAAAAACGGCTGCCATACCGTGGAAAGCTGAGCGCTGATCCATTCCCAGGTCAGCTCGTCGGGCAGGGTGCGCGCGGGCACATTCATCAACCAGGCTCCCAGCTTGTAGGTGCAATAAAACACCGGCGGCATGGTGATGGGGTTGGTGAGCCACACCAGCCCTACGGAGATGGGCATATTGCTGCGTACGTTAATTGCCAGAAAGGCGGCCAGCAGCATCTGAAAGGGCATGGGGATAAAGGCTGCGAAAATGCCTACAGCCATTGCCCTGGACACGGAGTGCCGATTGAGATGCCAGAGATTCGGGTCATGAAGCAGCGTGCCTAAAAATCGTAAGGACTTATGTTCCCTGATCAGGGCCGGATCTGGCATGAAACGTTTGATTAAACGCCGTGGCATGGGCCTCTCCCTCGGTCAAGAGGCCAGTATGACCAAATTCTGCAGGATGCCTATTCAGACTTTGTGACAATTATTTAAGTGCCTGCAGTGGGTTTCAGCTAATCCGGGGGATGGGAAACTTTTGGACGGGCGATGCATACAGGGATGTTGGCGCTGGCGTCGGGCTTGATTGCCTTGCGCTTTTTACCGGAACTGCCGCCGGTGTGGAGTGTTTATCTGTTGCTGGTCGCGGGGCTGGGATTGCTGATTTGGCGCAGGTATCCGGCCGGTTTGTTTTTGCTAGGCATCAGTTGGGCCTGCCTGCAAGGGCAATCGGCCCTTGAAGATCGATTGCCCTCTGCACTCGACGGGCGAACGCTTTGGGTCGAGGGGCGTGTCGTCGGACTGCCACAGCCAACGGACAGCGGCGTGCGTTTCGAACTGCAAGGCGCCCGTTCGCGGCACGTCGAATTACCGGCGAGCTTGCTATTGAGCTGGTGGGGCGGACCGTCGGTCAACAGTGGCGAGCGCTGGCGATTGGCGGTCACCCTCAAGCGTCCTAAAGGTTTACTCAATCCGCAAGGGTTCGACTATCAGGCGTGGTTGCTGGCGCAGCGAGTCGGCGCAACAGGGTCTGTCAAAGATGGTCAGCTCATCACGTCAGCCACCCATGCCTGGCGTGATGGGTTGCGCCAGCGCCTGCTCGGCACGGATGCCAACGGTCGTGCGCCGTGGCTGGCTGCGCTGGTCATGGGCGATGGTTCGGGGCTGAGTCGCGATGATTGGCAACTGTTGCAAGCCACCGGTACCGTCCATTTGTTGGTGATTTCCGGGCAACACATCGGTCTGTTTGCCGGTTTGCTCTATGGCCTTGTCGCCCTGCTGGCACGCTACGGGTTATGGCCCCGTCGGCTGCCGTGGTTGCCTTGGGCGTGCGGGCTGGCGTTTGTCGGGGCGACGGGCTACGGCCTGTTAGCGGGGTTTGAGGTGCCGGTGCAGCGTGCCTGCGTGATGCTCGGGCTGGTGTTGCTGTGGCGGTTGCGCTTTCGTCATTTGGGCGTGTGGATGCCGTATTTACTGGCGCTCAATGCAGTGTTGATGGTCGATCCGCTGGCGAGCCTGAGGCCTGGGTTGTGGTTGTCCTTTGGCGCGGTGGCCGTATTGATTTTAACCTTCAGCTCACGCTTGGGGCCGTGGAGCTGGCGGGCCGCATGGCTTCGGCCGCAAGGTTTGATCGCTCTGGGGTTATTCCCGCTGTTATGGGCACTGGGCTTGCCCATCAGTTTGAGTGGGCCGCTGGCCAATCTGGTGGCAGTGCCCTGGATCAGTCTGCTGGTGCTGCCCACGGCGTTATTAGGCACGTTCATGCTGCCAGTGCCCTGGCTGGGTGAGAGCCTGCTCTGGCTGTCGGGCGGACTGCTGGATGTGCTGATTCGCGGGCTTAACCTGTTATCCGGTGTGTTCACGCCCTGGTTGCCCGTAGAAGTGCCTGTCTACGTCTGGTTATTGACCGCCATGGGCGTCTTGATTCTGCTCTTGCCCGCGGGTGTGGTACTCAGGCCGCTGGGTTGGCCGCTGGTACTGCTGGCCGTTTTTGCGCCGCGCGAGCAGATACCCCACGGTCAAGCCGAGGTGCTGCAACTGGATGTCGGGCAGGGCTTGGCGATCGTTTTGCGCACCCGCAACCACACGCTTTTGTACGATGCGGGGCCCAAAGTCAGGAATTTGGATCAAGGTGAGCGGGTGGTGGTGCCCGTGTTGCGTTCATTGGGGGTTAAGGCGCTGGATCTGATGTTGATCAGTCACGCCGACTCGGATCACGCAGGAGGCGCACTGGCGGTGCAGCGCGGCATCAAGGTGTTGCGAGTCATCAGCGGTGATGTGCCGGGGTTGCCTGCGCAATTACAGGCGCAACCTTGTCGCACCGATGAGCGCTGGGAGTGGGATGGTGTTCGGTTTTCGCTGTGGCAGTGGCAAGAGGCAAAGGACAGCAATCAGAAGTCTTGCGTACTACAGGTAGACGCCGGCGGTGAACGGTTGTTGCTGACGGGTGATATTGACGTTAATGCAGAACGAGCCTTGCTGAAGTCCTCGCTGGCGGTGCCCACGCAATGGCTACAAGCCCCGCACCACGGTAGCCGAACTTCATCTTCGATGGTGTTTCTCAAAACACTGGCGTCCAGTACGGTGCTTATTTCTCGGGGTCACGGCAATACGTTTGGCCATCCGCATCCTCTCGTGTCGGCGCGATATCAGGCGTTGGGGATGCAGGTTCTCGACAGTGCCGAGCAAGGAGCCATCGCGTTCAGGTTGGGAGCCTTTGGTTCTGCGGTGGGTTTTAAAGAGCAGCGCCGGTTTTGGCGTGATTAAATCTGCCAAACCGTGATGCAGCCAGTGCGCGAGAGCGCCAGTCTTGTCGTCGCAGACGAGATACGGGGCTGCGATAAGACTCGAAAGGCCTTCAAAAAGCGGGTGTCGTTGCGCAGCACTTGTTAAGCGAGCACTGAACGCTATGGTAGAGTGGCGCACTTTTTCGAGGGGATTGTCACTGTGTGGGAACTGGTCAAATCCGGCGGCTGGATGATGCTGCCGATCATTCTGAGCTCTGTTGCCGCGCTGGGCATTATTGTCGAGCGCCTGTGGACCCTGCGTGCCAGCCGTGTCACGCCGCCTCATCTGCTGGGTCAGGTGTGGGTCTGGATCAAAGACAAGCAGCTGGACAAGGAAAAACTCAAACAATTACGTGCCGACTCTCCGCTGGGTGAGATCCTGGCCGCCGGTCTGGCCAACTCTCGGCATGGCCGCGAGATCATGAAAGAGTGCATTGAAGAGGCCGCCGCCAGGGTCATTCATGAGCTGGAACGCTACCTCAACGCGCTGGGCACCATTGCTGCGATGGCCCCTCTTTTAGGGCTGTTGGGCACCGTACTGGGCATGATCGATATTTTCAGCTCGTTTATGGGCTCGGGCATGACCGCTAACGCGGCTGTGCTCGCAGGAGGCATTTCCAAAGCGCTGATTACGACCGCCGCCGGTTTGATGGTGGGTATTCCTGCGGTGTTCTTCCACCGTTTCCTGCAACGCCGGGTTGATGAACTGGTGGTGGGCATGGAGCAGGAAGCGATCAAACTGGTCGAAGTGGTGCAGGGCGACCGTGAAGTCGACATGGCCGGGAGCAACGCGTGAAGTTTCGCCGCAAACCACGAGAAACAGTGGATATCAACCTCGCGTCGTTGATCGACGTGGTGTTTATCTTGCTGCTGTTCTTTGTTGTGACCACCACCTTCACACGTGAAACCCAATTGCGCGTGGATTTGCCGGAGGCTGTCAGCGGTTCTCCCGAGCAGGAGCCCAACAGCAAGCAACTGGATGTCGCCATCAGCGCGGACGGTGTGTTTTCGGTGAACAACCAGTTATTGCCAAAAAATGATCTGGCTAGCCTGATCGAAGCCCTGCAAAAAGAGTCCGGGGGGGATACCAGTCTGCCTCTGTCAATCAGTGCCGATGGTAAAACCCAGCATCAGGCGGTCATAACGGCCATGGATGCCGCAGGCAAATTGGGCTTCAGCCATCTGCGCATGACCACTGTCGAGGCGCAGACGACTCCCTGATGGCCATGTCCGATCGTTTGCTGCGTGCCTGGTATGCCGGGCACCCTTTGCTCAAGTTGTTGAGCCCTCTTGAATGCTTGTATCGCCGTGTGGTCGAGCGTAAACGTGCACGTTTCTTGGCGGGCGAGGGCGAGATCTATCGTGCGCCGGTGCCGTTGGTCGTAGTCGGCAATATCACTGTGGGCGGTACGGGCAAAACACCCCTGATCCTCTGGTTGATCGAACATTGCCAAGGTCAAGGTTTGAAGGTAGGTGTGGTGAGCCGCGGCTATGGTGCCAAACCGCCGCACCTGCCGTGGCGTGTGCAGGCTGAACACAGCGCCGCCGTGGCAGGCGATGAACCCTTGTTGATTGTGCAGCGTACTGGCGTGCCGTTGATGATCGACCCGGATCGCAGCCGCGCCGTCAAAGCCTTGCTGGACAGCGAGCCGCTGGACTTGATTCTGTCTGACGATGGTTTGCAGCATTATCGGCTGGCCCGGGATCTTGAACTGGTATTGATCGATAACGCCAGAGGCCTGGGCAATGGCCATTGCCTGCCAGCGGGCCCATTACGCGAGCCAGCTGAACGCTTGAACAGTGTTGATGCGGTGTTATACAACGGCGCAGCCAACGATCCGCCGGGCGGGTTTTCCTTCCAGTTGAAGCCCACGGCACTGATTAATCTGGTCAGTGGCGAGCGTCAGGCGTTGGATTATTTTGCGCCGCAACAGGCCTTGCACGCCGTGGCCGGGATCGGTAATCCGCAGCGTTTCTTCACTACCCTTGAAGCGCTACACTGGCGGCCAATTGCCCATGCTTTCGCAGACCATGCGCCTTACAGCGCCGAGGTCTTGAATTTCAAGCCGTCATTACCCTTGGTGATGACGGAAAAGGATGCGGTGAAGTGCCGCGATTTTGCGTCCCCCGACTGGTGGTACCTCGCGGTGGACGCTGTGCCGTCGCAGGCTTTTGTACGGTGGTTTGACCAACAGTTGTCGCGGCTTTTACCGAATCATCTTTAACCCTAACTCATTCTTTTCAGGGGAACCCTATGGACACCAAACTGCTCGATATTCTCGCTTGCCCGGTTTGCAAAGGCCCGCTCAAGCTCAGCGCCGATAAAACTGAGCTGATCAGTAAAGGGGCTGGCTTGGCTTACCCGATTCGCGATGGCATTCCGGTGATGCTGGAAAGCGAAGCCCGTACCCTCGACACCGATGAGCGTCTGGATAAATGATCCCGGTTTTTACCGTCGTTATTCCGTCGCGCTTTGCGTCGACCCGTTTGCCCGGCAAGCCGCTGCAGATGATTGCGGGCAAACCGATGGTTCAACATGTTTGGGAACAGGCCTGTAAAAGCAGTGCGCAACAGGTGGTGGTTGCCACTGACGATCAGCGCATTGTCGACGCCTGTCATGCGTTCGGTGCGCACGTGGTTCTGACCCGTGCAGACCATGAGTCCGGTACTGACCGTCTGGCAGAGGTCGCGACCCAATTGGGATTGGCCAGCGACGCTATCGTGGTCAATGTTCAGGGCGACGAGCCGATGATCCCGCCGCAGGTGATTGATCAAGTCGCGGCCAACCTTGCCGCTCATCCTGAAGCCCGCATGGCAACACTGGCTGAACCGATTGAAGACGCCCAGACCCTGTTCAATCCGAATGTGGTCAAGGTGGTCAGTGATATTAATGGGTTGGCACTGACGTTCAGTCGCTCAACCCTGCCATGGGCGCGTGATGATTTTGCACTGCACCCCGACACACTGCCGCAGGGTGTGCCTTATCGTCGTCATATCGGCATTTATGCCTATCGCGCCGGATTCCTGCATGACTTCGTAAGCTGGGGCCCTTGCTGGCTCGAAAACACCGAGCGTCTGGAGCAATTGCGGGCACTGTGGCATGGCGTGCGCATTCATGTGGCTGATGTGCTTGAAGCCCCGCCTGCCGGTGTCGATACCCCAGAAGACCTTGAGCGCGTTCGGCGTTTGCTGGAGGTTCGATGATTGAGCTGAAGGGGCGCTTATGAGTTTGCAGTTGCAGGTCAATGCCTCGCTCAAACCGTTTAACAGTTTCGGTGTGGACGTGCGCGCCACCCTGTTTGCCGAGGCTCACAGCGATGACGATGTGCGCGAGGCCTTGCAGTGCTCGGTGCAGCGCAATCTGCCCCTGTTGGTTATCGGCGGCGGCAGCAATTTGCTGTTGACGGCCGACGTACCTGCTTTGGTGGTGCGCATGGCGACCCGTGGGATTCGTCAGGTCGAATGCGACGGTGAACGTGTGGTGATTGAGGCCGAAGCGGGCGAAGTGTGGCACGCCTTTGTGCTGTGGACGCTTGAACAGGGCCTGTGCGGGCTGGAAAACCTTAGTTTGATTCCCGGCACCGTTGGCGCTGCACCCATGCAGAATATTGGTGCTTATGGCGTTGAGATCAAAGACGTCTTTGCGGGGCTGACCGCGCTTGATCGTCAAACGGGCGAGTTGCGTGATTTCACCTTGGACGAATGCAACTTTGGCTACCGTGACAGCGTGTTTAAACAGCAGGCAGGGCGCTGGCTGATTCTGCGGGTGAGGTTTGCCTTGAGCCGCGCCCCACGCTTGCGTCTGGAATACGGCCCAGTTCGCCAGCGTCTGAGCGAGCAAGGCATCGAGCAGCCGACGGCGACCGATGTGAGCCGTGCCATCACGAGCATTCGCAGCGAAAAACTGCCTGACCCTGCGGTACTGGGCAATGCCGGTAGTTTCTTCAAGA
Source organism: Pseudomonas sp. 2024-210 (assembly GCF_045062345.1). Lineage (NCBI taxonomy): Bacteria > Pseudomonadati > Pseudomonadota > Gammaproteobacteria > Pseudomonadales > Pseudomonadaceae > Pseudomonas > Pseudomonas sp. 2024-210. Next base: position 22,960 of record NZ_JBJGEJ010000013.1, read on the forward strand.
ATCCGGTGGTGTCTGCTGCCTTGGCTGCTGAATTGAGGCTGGCGCACCCCGATTTGATCGGCTACCCGCAAGCCGATGGCCGAGTGAAGCTGGCGGCAGGTTGGTTGATCGAAGCAGCAGGCTGGAAGGGCTTCCGAGAGAACGATGCCGGGGTGCACCGCTTGCAATCTCTGGTGCTGGTCAACTATGGCTCGGCCACCGGCTTGCAGTTGCTGGCGCTGGCGCAGCGTATTCAGGCAGACATCGAACAGCGGTTCGCGGTGCAGCTCGAGATGGAACCTAACCTGTATTAATGGAGCCAGCCTGACGTATGTATGCATGCGCAGGCTTTTCGGTCTGGATCATCAATGAAGTCTCTTCCTGCTGTGTCGCTAGCGCTCTGTCTGGCGACGTTAACCGGGTGCACGACCGCCCCGCCCAAAGACCAGGGCAATCTCTGTTCGATCTATCGTCAATATCCGGCCTGGTACAAGGACTCGGTAGCGATGGAGAGTAAGTGGGGCACCCCTCCCCATATCGCGATGGCAATCATGAAGCAGGAAAGCAGCTTTGTGGCCGATGCACTTCCGCCCCGTGCCTACCTTTTGTGGGTTATTCCGTGGGGCAGGGTCAGCCCTTCCTACGGGTACGCGCAGGCTCAGCCGCCCGCCTGGAGCGATTTTGAACGAAGTATGGGCAGTGGCGGTTCGCGCGATGACTTTGGTGACGCCATCATGTTTATCGGGTGGTACGTGGCGGGCACCCAGCAACAATTGGGCATTTCCAAGTGGGATGCCTATAACCAGTATCTGGCGTACCACGAAGGCCGGGGTGGTTTCAGCCGTAACACCTATCGGGCAAAACCCTGGTTGAGGCAAGTGGCGCGCAAAGTCGATCAGCAGGCTAAAACCTACGGCGCGCAGCTCAATCAGTGCCGGGGCGAACTGGAGCGAGAACGTCGCTCTTTCTGGTTCTTTTAGAAACTGAAACACGGCGCATAAAAAAAGCCCCGCCAGTTCAGAACTGGCGGGGCTTTTTAGTGGACTTCAGAATCAGGCGAGGGGTTTAGGCTCGTGCTCTGCTTCGGGGGCTACGGTTTCGCTGGCTGCTTGAGCGGCAGCAGCAGCAGCTGCAGCTTCACGCTTGCGGCGACGCACTTCGCGTGGATCGTTAGGCGCTCGACCGTTGCTTGGCTGAGTGCTGACAACCGGTGCGGCCACTACCACTTCAATCACTTCGGTCGTTACTACAGTTTCAGCCGGAGCGGTTACAGCAGTCTCGATCACCGTGGCTTCAGTGACAACAACTTCAGCAGCAACGGGTGCAACTGGAGTCGGAGCCGGAGCAGTTTCTACGGCGGCAGGCTCGGCAATGGGCTCGCGAACAACGCGTGCTTCCTTGACGTGCTCAGGCGCTTTTTCGAAGACTGGCTTATCGGCTGCCGGCGCTTCTGCACGTGGCGCTTCTACTGCCGGCGCTTCAATGACCGCTTCAGCCACTGGTTCTGGCGCAGCAACCGGGGCTTCGATGGCAGGTGCAGGCTCAGCAGTAGCCTTGATTTCAGGTTCTGCTGATACCTGTGCAGCCACTTCAACTTCAGGTGCCTTGACAGCTTCGATTGCTGTTACCGCTTCAACCACAGGTGCTTCGACATTCGGAGCTTCAGCGGCTGGCGCTTGAACCGAAGGCGTCTCAACCACGGGTGCTTCTACCGCAGGGGACTCGACGATTGGCGCTGTAACAATAGCAACGGCAGTCGTTTGGGCTTCAGCAGCCACAACGGTTTGGGCCAAGGCCGAGTCGTGGTTGGCTTGGGTAGCGCGTTCAGCTTGCTGATGAGCCTCGGCTTCAGCGGGTGCGCTGATGACCGAGCTCGCAACGGCTTCAGTGACAGCCAGACCGGCAGCCAGTTCAGCGGTGGTTGCTGGAGCGTTTTCGCCGTTGGATTCTTCGCTTTGCTCTTCAGAGCCTTCAATCACGTTGCCATTGGCATCGCGTTGACGTTCGCGACGGTTGCTGCGGCGACGCTGACCCCGTGAGCGGCGGCGTGGGCGTTCGCCTTCGGCGTTCTCCTGCGACTCGTCCTGGGTTTGTGCTTCGCTGGACAGTACTTCTTCGTCTTCAGGTGCGGCGACCGGCTGAACTTCGCGTGGTGCACGTTCTTCGCGCGGAGCGCGTGGTTGACGTTCTTCACGCGGCGCACGGGCTGGGCGTTCTTCTTCGGTAGCCACGGCTGCAGGCGCCACGACAGGAACAGCGTCCAGAGGCTCACGCAGTTCGCGAACACGCTCTTCACGGGCTTCGCCGCGTGGTTTACGGTCTTCACGAGGAGCACGTGGTGCCCGTGGTGCACGTTCTTCACGCGGAGCACGTTCTTCGCGAGGAGCGGTTACAACCGGCGTTTCTTCGCGTGGAGCGCGTTCTTCACGTGGAGCGCGTTCTTCGCGTGGGGCACGTTCTTCGCGAGGTGCGCGTTCTTCACGAGGCTTGCGCTCTTCGTCGCGGCGGCCATTGCGATTACGGCTTTGCTGGCGGCCATTGCGACGCTCTTCGTTGCGTGCAGGGCGCTCAGGTGCCGCTGGTTTTTCAGCGACAGCAGGTGCGGCCGGCTCTTCTTTGGAGGCGAACAGGCTGACCAGTGACTTCACAAGGCCTTTGAACAGGCTTGGTTCAGCGATGCTGGCAGTCGGCGCAGGTGCCGCAGCGGCAGTTGCAGTGCTGGCTTCAGTCGGTACCGGAGCCGAAGCGCGCGGCGGAGCTGTTTTGACGGCTGCTTCCTGGCGAACCAGGGTGCGGGTCGCAGCGGCCGGTTGAACTTCTTCAACTTCGGCGGCAGCGGCAGCAATTTCGTAGCTGGACTGGTTGGTGTTGGCTTCCGGGCTGTCATCACGCAGGCGCTGAACTTCGAAGTGCGGCGTTTCGAGGTGATCGTTCGGCAGGATGATGATGCGGGCGCGAGTGCGCAGTTCGATCTTGGTGATCGAGTTGCGCTTTTCGTTCAGCAGGAAAGCCGCCACCGGGATTGGCACCTGAGCGCGTACTTCAGCCGTACGGTCTTTCAGGGCTTCTTCTTCGATCAGGCGCAGGATGGCCAGCGACAGCGATTCAACGTCACGGATGATGCCGGTGCCGTTGCAACGTGGGCAAACGATGCCGCTGCTTTCGCCCAGCGATGGGCGCAGGCGCTGACGGGACATTTCCAGCAGGCCAAAGCGCGAGATACGGCCCACTTGAACACGGGCACGGTCTGCTTCCAGGCATTCGCGGACTTTTTCTTCCACTGCGCGCTGATTTTTAGCCGGTGTCATGTCAATGAAGTCGATGACGATCAGGCCGCCAATGTCGCGCAGGCGCAACTGACGGGCGATTTCTTCGGCGGCTTCAAGGTTGGTTTGCAGTGCGGTTTCTTCGATATCGCTGCCTTTAGTGGCGCGCGCCGAGTTGATGTCGATGGACACCAGGGCCTCGGTCGGGTCGATAACGATGGAGCCGCCGGAAGGCAGTTCAACGACGCGCTGGAAGGCGGTCTCGATCTGGCTTTCGATCTGGAAACGATTGAACAGCGGAACGCTGTCTTCGTAGAGTTTGATTTTGCTGGCGTACTGCGGCATCACCTGGCGGATGAAGGTCAGGGCTTCGTCCTGAGCTTCAACGCTGTCGATCAGCACTTCGCCGATGTCCTGGCGCAGGTAATCGCGAATGGCGCGGATGATCACGTTGCTTTCCTGATAGATCAGGAATGGCGCGGAGCGATCCAGCGAAGCTTCTTTAATGGCGGTCCACAGTTGCAGGAGGTAGTCGAGGTCCCACTGCATTTCTTCGCTGCTGCGGCCAAGGCCGGCAGTGCGCACGATCAGGCCCATGTCGGCAGGGGCGATCAGGCCGTTGAGGGCTTCACGCAGTTCGTTGCGCTCTTCGCCTTCAATGCGACGGGAGATGCCGCCAGCACGCGGGTTGTTTGGCATCAGTACCAGGTAACGGCCAGCGAGGCTGATGAAGGTGGTCAGGGCTGCGCCCTTGTTGCCGCGCTCTTCTTTCTCGACCTGCACGATGACTTCCTGGCCTTCGCTCAGGACGTCCTTGATGTTGACGCGACCTTCAGGGGCTTTCTTGAAGTACTCGCGGGAGATTTCTTTGAGGGGCAGGAAGCCGTGGCGCTCAGAGCCGAAATCGACAAAGGCAGCCTCAAGGCTTGGTTCGATGCGAGTAATACGGCCTTTGTAAATATTGGCTTTCTTCTGCTCGCGTGCACCCGACTCGATGTCCAGGTCGTAGAGGCGTTGGCCATCTACCAGTGCAACGCGCAACTCTTCAGGTTGAGTTGCGTTAATCAGCATTCTTTTCATGTTGTACCGTCGGTTTCCGGGCTACCGGAAACGGCGTTCGGCACACACGACTTCTCACGGTCGGTGTCAGGTGCGTCAGGAGTAGTTGGCCACTCCAGTGTCCAGCGAGGTTCGACCAATGGGGGCGAAGTCGCGACTTACGCTTCCTGCTTGCTGTGGTGACTTAAGTTAAGCACTCAGTCAGGAGGAGGAATCAACCAGCGGCTGTGGACGAGATGAAGCGTCTTGAAAAAGCCTAGTGCTACACAGTCCGACGGTTGTGCATCTCCACCCTACACGTATCCCTGATAATTCGGGTGCTGCCGCGCGCAGAATCCGCAGCGGGTTGGCATTTACCGTGTTCTCCAAAAGGGGAGTTCACGCATCATGGCTAATAAAGGCGAAGTTTCCGAAGCATTCGCTCGCATTACCGGCAGCTGACTGCACTTTGTGAACTGGCCGTGAATATCGGCGTAAAAGGCGAGTTTGCACTCTGCTTTCCAGGCTCGCTTCAGGCCTCATGTCACCTGCGCTTGTTACAACTCCAAGTGGTGCGTATACAGCAAAAGCCCCGTAGGACGGCCTCGCGTCCTGATCAAGAGCGTTGGTCAGGGTCGGTGAATCACCGTTAATCCTCTGTCCAGGCCGCTTTTGGCGGCGTTCGCGACTATAGCAGCAATGATTAAGTGCTTCAATTCCATAAAAAATTGTTATCATTCGCGGCATGACGACCACGACCCCCCCGACCCCCAGCGTTCAGCTGCTTGAGGTCTCGCCGGAATATGCCGGCCAACGCATCGACAACTTTTTACTTGCACGGCTCAAGGGTGTTCCCAAGACCTTGATTTACCGCATTTTGCGTAAAGGCGAAGTGCGTGTGAACAAGGGGCGGATCAAGCCCGAGTACAAGCTACAAGCGGGCGATATCATACGAGTGCCGCCGGTTCGCGTGCCTGAGCGCGATGAGCCGGTGCCTCTCGCTCAAGGCTTGTTGCAGCGTCTCGAAGCCGCCATTGTCTATGAAGACAAGGCGCTGATCGTGCTGAACAAGCCCGCCGGCATTGCTGTGCATGGCGGTAGCGGCCTGACGTTTGGTGTCATTGAAGCCTTTCGTCAGTTGCGTCCCGACGCTAAAGAACTTGAACTGGTGCATCGCCTGGATCGCGACACGTCCGGCCTACTGATGATTGCCAAAAAGCGCAGCATGTTGCGTCACTTGCATGCTGCGTTGCGGGGTGACGGTGTCGATAAGCGCTACATGGCTTTGGTGCGTGGTAACTGGGCGACGTCCATCAAGCAGGTGCGCGCACCCTTGATGAAAAGCAATCTGCGTTCCGGCGAGCGCATGGTTGAAGTCAATGAAGAGGGTAAGGAGTCGGTCACCGTTTTCAAGGTGCTGCGCCGCTTCGGTGATTTCGCCACCATGATTGAGGCCAAGCCGATTACCGGTCGTACTCACCAAATTCGCGTGCACACCTTGCACGCTGGGCATTGCATCGCCGGTGATACCAAGTACGGCGACGAAGATTTCTCCAAAGAAATTCGCGATCTGGGCGGCAAACGTCTGTTTTTGCATGCCTATATGCTGACTGTGCCGCTGCCCGAGGGCGGGGAGTTGAAATTGCAGGCGCCGGTAGATGAAATGTGGGCGAAAACCGTGGAGCGTTTGCTGAGTGCAGAATGACTACGCGCTGCTGATCTTTGACTGGGACGGGACGCTGGCTGACTCTATCGGGCGCATTGTCTCTGCCATGCAGGTGGCGGCGCAGCGTGCGGGGCATCCGGAACGTAATGATGAGGCGGTGAAGGGGATTATTGGCCTGGGGTTGCCCGAGGCCATCTTGACCCTTTATCCCGACATGACGCCTGAGCAGGTGGGTTCATTTCGCCAGCATTACGCCGATGTCTATATCGCTATGGATGCCCAGCCTTCGCCGCTTTTTGCAGGTGTTAAGGAATCGCTGGAGGCCTTCAGGGCTGAGGGCTATCGTCTGGCTGTCGCGACGGGCAAGGCCCGGCGTGGTCTTGATCGGGTGCTCAAGGCTAATGGCTGGGAAGATTTCTTTGACATCACTCGTGCAGCCGATGAGTCGGCCAGCAAGCCTGATCCTTTGATGCTGAACCAGATTCTTGCCCATTGCGATGTGCGGCCCGAGCAAGCCTTGATGGTGGGGGATGCCTCCTTCGATTTGCTGATGGCGCGTAATGCAGGCATTGATTCTGTTGCGGTGGGCTATGGTGCTCAGTCGATGCAAAGCCTGATGGCCTATGAGCCACGACTGGCCATTGAGCGTTTTACCGAGTTGCGTACCTGGCTGGATCGCCGGGTTAATTAAAGTCTTTGCTGGGGTAGAGCATGGTTGATCAATGGAAAGCGCCTTCCGAGGCAGAGCCGAGTGTCGGTGATGACAAGAGCTGGAAGCTTCTGGAAAAAACCTTGTTGGCGGGTATTCAGGAGCAGCGCCGTTCGCGTCGCTGGGGTATTTTTTTCAAGTTGCTAACCTTTTTCTATCTGATTGCCATGTTGTTTTTATTTACACCTTTGCTGGATATGGAGCGCAGCGCAACCAGTGGTTCGGGCTATACCGCATTGATTGATGTGCGTGGTGTGATTGCTGATAAAGAGCTGGCCAGTGCCGACAATCTGGTGACCAGTCTGCGGGCTGCGTTCGATGATCCAAAGGTCAAGGGTGTCATTCTGCGCATCAACAGTCCGGGCGGCAGCCCTGTCCAGTCGGGTTATGTCTACGATGAGATTCGTCGCCTGCGTGGCTTGAAGCCGAACATCAAGGTGTATGCGGTCATTTCCGATTTGGGGGCTTCCGGCGCTTATTACATTGCCAGTGCGGCTGATGAGATTTATGCGGACAAGGCCAGTCTGGTTGGTTCGATTGGTGTGACGGCGGCGGGCTTTGGTTTCGTGGGCGCCATGGAGAAGCTGGGTATTCAGCGCCGTGCTTATACCTCGGGCGACCATAAGGCCTTCCTTGATCCGTTCGAGCCTGAAAAACCGGACGAGACCAAGTTCTGGCAGGGCGTGCTGAATATCACTCACGAGCAGTTCATTGCCAGCGTGAAGCAGGGTCGAGGCGATCGTCTAAAGGATAAGGACCATCCTGAGCTGTTTTCCGGTTTGGTCTGGACGGGTCAGCAGGCGCTGCCGTTGGGCTTGATCGATGGGTTGGGCAACGCCAGCTCGGTCGCTCGCGATGTGATCGGCGAAAAAGAGCTGGTGGACTTCACCGTGGAGGAGTCTGCGTTTGATCGCTTCTCTAAAAAACTCGGTGCCAGTGTGGCTGAGCAATTGGCGATGTGGATGGGCTTTCAAGGGCCTACGCTGCGCTGATTGGCAGTGATGCGCACAAAAAAACGGCCTTCGGGCCGTTTTTTTGTGCGGGATCTGTAGCCGCTGACGAGGAACGAAGGCTGCGATCGGCCGCGAAGCGGTCGCAAAATGGGATGTGTGGGTGCGTCAGGTTCTACGACCGCTTCGCGCTCGATCGCAGCCTTCGTTTCTCGTCAGCGGCTACCCGATTTGGTTGTCCCCTTTTTTCACTCAGGGGATAGCAACCCCTTCTGCTATCAGCATGTCGACCAGGCGGATCAGTGGCAGGCCGACCAGGCTGGTGGCGTCCTCGCCTTCTGTGCGCTGAAACAGGCTGACGCCCAGGCCTTCTGCCTTGAAGCTGCCGGCACAGTCATACGGCTCCTCGGCGAGCAGGTAGCGTTCTACCTGCTCTGGGGTGAGGTTGCGCATGTGAACGGTAAAGGGGATGCAGTCGGTCTGATAATGGCCTGTCTGACTATTTAGCAAGGTAAGGCCAGTCAGGAAGCTGACGCTGGCGCCGCTGGCATTCAGCAGTTGTTGGCGTGCCTTGTCGAAGGTGTGCGGCTTGCCGATGATCTTTCCGTCCAGCACAGCGACCTGATCAGAACCGATGATCAGGTGTTTGGGGTGGCTGCTGGTCATTGCTTGCGCCTTTTCCAAAGACAGGCGTTTGACCAGATCAATGGCGGATTCGCCGATTTGATGGCTCTCATTGATGTCCGGTGAGCTGCACGTGAAGGGTAAGCGCAGGCGAGACAATAAATCGCGGCGATAAACCGAGCTTGAAGCGAGTAATAAAGGTAGCATGCGCGACTCCTGTGGGTTGCTGGCGATTCTAATGGTCGTACGCGATGTCGCACAGGCACAATTTCCTTTGACACGTGAAGGGGTCCTCCCTAGAATGCTGCGCCTATGTTGAATGACCCGATTCCACCTCACGTTGACCCGCGCAAATTGGCTGATCGTGGCACTACCCTTCAAGGTGAAGTGTTGCTGGCTGATTTGGAGAGACTCTGCGATCCGCTTTCCGACGATGTCGGTGCGGTCCAGGCTAAATTTGTTTTTGAGCGCGACGAGCGAAGATCTGTGGTCATACACAGCTCCATCGACGTCGAGGTCAAGATGGTTTGCCAGCGTTGTCTTGAGCTGGTCACCCTGCCGATCCACAGCGAGTGCAGTTATGCTGTGGTGAAAGAGGGTGCGAATACCCAGTCGTTACCGAAAGGTTATGACGTGCTGGAACTGGGCGAAGATCCATTGGATCTGCATGCACTGATCGAGGAGGAGCTTTTGCTCGCCTTGCCCATTGTGCCTGCTCATCATCCGGAAGAATGCCAGCAGCCGGCGGGTCTCGATGAGCCCGAGCCAGGCGAGGACGAGGTAACGCGGTCCAACCCGTTCAGTGTATTGGCGCAGTTAAAGCGTGACCCAAACGTTTAGGAGTTAATCAATTATGGCTGTTCAGCAGAACAAAAAATCCCGCTCTGCCCGTGACATGCGTCGTTCGCACGATGCTCTTTCGGCTAGCACTCTGTCTGTAGAAAAAACCACCGGTGAAATTCACCTGCGTCACCACGTATCGCCAGAAGGCGTATACCGTGGTCGTAAAGTGATCGACAAGGGCGCTGACGAGTAATCACTTGTCTGTCCAGGTCATCGCGATCGACGCAATGGGCGGGGACTTCGGTCCCCGCAGCATTGTTCAGGCATGTATTGCTTGCCTGTCAGCTACTCCCTCGTTACACCTGACCCTCGTCGGTCAACCTACCGAACTTGAATCCTTGATTGCCAGCTATTCGGCTGTTGATCGCTCGCGCCTGACCATTGTCCCTGCTACAGAAATCATTGCCATGAATGAGCGTCCTTCGCATGCATTGCGCAGCAAGCCGGATTCTTCCATGCGCGTGGCCCTGCAATTGTTGCGTGACGGTCAAGTTCAGGCCTGTGTCAGTTCCGGCAACACCGGCGCGTTGATGGCGTTGTCGCGCCATGTGCTGAAAACCTTGCCGGGCATTGATCGTCCGGCCATGGTCGCGGCGATCCCTACGCAAACCGGCTACTGTCAGTTGCTGGACTTGGGCGCCAATGTTGATTGCAGTGCGCAGCAGTTGTTTCAGTTTGCGGTGATGGGGTCGGTGGCGGCTCAGGCGCTGGGTATTCTTCGTCCGCGAGTGGCTTTGCTTAATGTTGGCACAGAGGACGTCAAGGGTAATCAGCAGGTCAAAGAGGCGGCGGCTTTATTGCAGGCGGCGGCAGGTCTGCATTACATCGGCTTTGTTGAAGGCGATGGGGTGTACCGGGGTGAAGCGGACGTGGTGGTGTGCGATGGGTTTGTCGGCAATATTTTGCTCAAATCCAGCGAAGGTCTGGCGACGATGATTTCGAGCCGGATTGAGGCTGAGTTCAAGCGCACGCTGTTCGGACGGTTTGTAGGTGTGCTGGCGTTGCCGTTGATGCGTCGTTTGCAGGCTGAGTTGGCGCCTTCGCGGCACAATGGGGCAAGCTTGCTCGGTTTGCAGGGCATTGTGATCAAGAGTCACGGTTCGGCAGGTGCTCAGGGCTTTCAAAGTGCGATAGAACGCGCGCTGATTGAAATCCATGAAGACCTGCCAAAGCGTTTGTATGGGCGCCTTGAAGGGTTGTTGCCGTAGGCGTTTTACCTGCCGGGCGCTTAAATGTGACTGCCCGGTCAAATCAGCCATCCAACTGTCAGTTTCTTGCGTCCGCCAAGGCGAGACGTCAATTCTCCGACGACAAGATCATTAGGGGCTTGTTACATGTCTACATCCCTCGCATTCGTCTTTCCAGGGCAGGGTTCGCAGTCCCTCGGCATGTTGGCCGAGTTGGGCGCGGAGCACCCGCTGGTTCTGGACACCTTTAAAGAAGCGTCTGATGCTCTGGGTTACGACCTGTGGGCGTTGACTCAAAACGGTCCAGCTGAAGAACTGAACCGAACGGATATTACCCAGCCTGCCATTCTGACCGCCTCGATTGCCTTGTGGCGTCTGTGGCTGGCAGAGGGTGGCAAGCGTCCTGATTTCGTTGCGGGCCATAGCCTGGGCGAATATAGCGCGTTAGTGGCTGCCGACTGCTTGAGCCTGGCTGAGGCCGTCAAACTGGTCGAGCGTCGTGGTCAGTTGATGCAAGAAGCTGTTCCGGCCGGTCAAGGCGCCATGGCTGCCATTCTGGGGCTGGATGATGCGGTTGTTCTGCAAGCCTGTGGGGATGCCGCTCAAGGTGAAGTGGTGAGCGCGGTTAACTTCAACTCCCCGGGCCAGGTCGTCATTGCCGGGGTCAAGGCTGCTGTTGAGCGCGCCATGGCGCTGTGCAAGGAGGCGGGTGCCAAGCGTGCCTTGCCACTGCCGGTGAGTGTGCCTTCGCACTGCGAGCTGATGCGTCCTGCTGCCGAGCGTTTTGCCGAGTCCATCGAAGCGATCGACTGGAAAATGCCGAGCATTGCGCTGGTGCAGAATGTCAGTGCGGCCGTTGCCGCTGATCTGCCAACGCTCAAGCGTGATTTGCTTGAGCAGCTGTATAAGCCTGTGCGCTGGGTTGAATCGGTTCAGGCGCTGGCAGCCAATGGCCCTGTTGATTTGGTTGAATGCGGCCCGGGCAAAGTCCTGGTGGGCATCAGCAAGCGTTGCGCTGAAGGCGTAACGACACACAACTTGAATACACCCGATGCATTCGCCGCTGCGCGTGCGGCGCTGGTCTGAAGAATTAGGAGAAGCCTGCATGAGCTTGCAAGGTAAAGTTGCACTGGTAACGGGCGCGAGCCGTGGCATTGGCCAGGCAATCGCATTGGAGTTGGGTCGTCAGGGCGCCATTGTCATTGGCACTGCGACTTCGGCTTCGGGTGCCGAGCGTATCGCTGCCACACTGAAAGAAAACGGTGTTGAAGGCACCGGCATGGAACTCAATGTCACCAGCGATGAATCCGTGGCTGCGGTGCTGGCGAGCATTCAAACACAGTTCGGTGCGCCGGCGATTCTGGTCAATAATGCCGGTATCACCCGCGATAACCTGATGATGCGCATGAAAGATGACGAATGGCATGACGTTATCGATACCAACCTGAACAGTCTGTTCCGCCTGTCCAAGGGCGTTTTGCGCGGTATGACCAAAGCCCGTTGGGGACGAATTATCAGTATTGGCTCTGTAGTGGGTGCCATGGGCAACGCAGGCCAAGTAAACTACGCCGCCGCCAAGGCAGGTCTGGAAGGTTTCAGCCGCGCGCTGGCACGTGAAGTGGGCTCGCGCTCGATCACTGTCAACTCGGTTGCTCCCGGTTTTATCGACACTGATATGACCCGTGAGCTGCCAGAAGCTCAGCGTGAAGCCTTGCAAACACAGATTCCGCTGGGGCGTTTGGGGCAGGCTCAAGAGATCGCCAGTGTGGTCGCTTTCCTGGCTTCAGACGGTGCAGCGTACGTGACAGGAGCTACAATTCCAGTCAACGGCGGGATGTACATGAGTTAAATGTGACGGCCTGTTTGAAAAAAATGTCATACGTGCTGTCCAAAATCCGTTATAAAGCTGCAATCTTTTTATAGGCGGCGGGTCATTGCGGTGTGAGTGCAAAGCTTTCAGTTGAAAAACTGAAAAGCCTTTCGATACACTTGCCCACTGGCCAGCTGCCTGAATTTGTCCATTAGGAGTGAAAACAAGGTATGAGCACCATCGAAGAACGCGTCAAGAAAATCGTAGCCGAGCAACTGGGCGTTAAAGAAGAAGAAGTTGTTAACTCGGCTTCCTTCGTTGAAGACCTGGGTGCCGACTCCCTTGACACCGTTGAGCTTGTGATGGCTCTGGAAGAGGAATTCGAGACTGAAATTCCTGACGAAGAAGCTGAAAAGATCACTACTGTACAAGCAGCTATCGATTACGTTACTAGCCACCAGGCGTAATAGTTTGTAATCGCTGTTTGCTGTCATGGAAAAACCGCACTGCCGCTCTGGCGTGCGGTTTTTTCTTTAGGTGTGATGCAAAGTGTCGTCAATAGAATAAAGGAGAGTGCTGTGTCGCGTAGACGCGTCGTAGTCACCGGTATGGGGATGTTGTCGCCACTGGGTGCGGATGTACCTAGCACCTGGCAAGGCATTCTGGCAGGCCGAAGTGGCATTGGTCTGATCGAACACACAGATCTTTCTGCCTATTCCACCCGTTTTGGCGGCTCGGTTCAGGGCTTTAACGTTGAGGATTACCTCTCCGTCAAAGAGTCCAGAAAACTTGACCTGTTTATTCAATACGGTCTGGCAGCCGGGTTTCAGGCTGTGCGCAATTCCGGCCTTGAAGTCACGGATGCCAATCGTGAGCGCATCGGTGTGGCCATGGGGTCGGGTATTGGTGGTTTGACCAATATTGAAGAAACCAGCCGCATTCTGCATGAGCAAGGCCCGCGACGGATTTCGCCGTTTTTTGTGCCTGGCTCGATTATCAATATGATTTCCGGTTTTCTGTCTATCCATCTGGGTACACAGGGGCCTAACTACGCCATTGCCACAGCCTGTACCACAGGTACTCACTGTATCGGCATGGCGGCGCGCAATATTGCATACGGCGAAGCCGATGTAATGATTGCAGGCGGCTCTGAAATGGCCGCCTGTGGTTTGGGCATGGGCGGCTTCGGTGCCTCCCGTGCGCTGTCCACGCGCAACGATGATCCGACTCGCGCCAGCCGTCCATGGGACAAAGGCCGTGATGGCTTTGTACTGGCTGACGGAGCCGGTGCGCTCGTGCTTGAAGAGCTTGAGCACGCCAAGGCACGTGGCGCGACCATCTACGCTGAGCTGATTGGTTTCGGGATGAGCGGGGACGCTTATCACATGACCTCACCGCCCGAAGATGGCGCGGGTGCTGCACGCTGCATCACCAATGCATTGCGCGATGCCCGGATCAATCCTGATCAGGTTCAGTACATCAACGCTCACGGTACCTCGACACCGGCAGGCGATTTGGCAGAAGTCGCTGCGATCAAGTCAGTGTTTGGTGATCACGCCTACAACTTGGCCGTCAGCTCGACCAAGTCGATGACCGGTCACTTGTTAGGTGCAGCAGGCGCGGTTGAGGCGATTTTCAGCGTGCTGGCGATCAACAGCCAGATTGCTCCGCCGACCATCAATCTGGATGAGCCGAGCGAAGGCTGCGACCTTGACTTCGTACCGCACACCGCCCGCGAAATGTCGATCGATGTGGTGCTGAGCAACTCGTTCGGTTTTGGTGGCACCAACGGCTCGCTGGTGTTCCGCCGGTACGCCGAGTAATGCACAGTTGGGTCGACGGTCAGCCAGCGCATGCGTTAGCGTCGCTCAAAGACCGTGGGCTGGCTTACGGCGATGGTCTGTTTGAGACCCTCGTCGTCAAGGCTGGCCAACCGCTGCTGCTGGACCTGCACCTGCAGCGTCTGGCGCAGGGGTGCTCCCGCTTGGCAATCGTTGCGGATCACTCATTGATCCGCAACGAATTGCTGACCTATGCGCAAGCGATGGGCGAGGGCGTCCTCAAGCTGATTGTGACCCGTGGCGACAGCCTGCGCGGTTACAGCGCTTCACCTGAGGCTCTGCCTCGACGAATTCTTCAAGCCAGTCCGCCTGCTGCCTACCCTGAGGCGAACGCCTTGCAGGGTATTCAGCTGTTTGACTGCGCCACACGTTTGGCCGAGCAGCCGCTGTTGGCCGGGCTTAAACACCTCAATCGCCTCGAACAGGTGCTGGCGCGTGCCGAGTGGCAAGACCCGGCCTACGCCGAGGGGTTGATGCGCGACACGTCCGGGCGAGTGATCGAAGGGGTGTTCAGCAACCTGTTTTTGGTGCGCGATGGCAACCTGTACACCCCCGACTTGCAACGCTGCGGTGTAGCCGGTGTGATGCGGGCTGCGCTACTGCTTGAAGCTGAGCGACAGGGTATCGCGTGCCACGTCACTGACCTCAGCCTTGCCCAACTGCGCCAGGCTGATGAACTCTTTGTCTGTAACAGCGTGTATGGCATTTGGCCCGTGCGGGCTTTTGCAGACCTGAGCTGGCCGGTGGGGCCGCTCACCCGTAAACTGCAAGGCATTGCTCGCACCCTATTGGATGTCTGATTCGTGAAACGTAATTTTTTGCTGCTGCTGGAGACCGGTCTGGTGCTGGCAGGCTTGCTGCTGGGCGCCAGTGCGTGGAAGCTCAATTCGGCGGTGGAGCAACCCCTCAACTTGACCCAGGAGCAACTGCTCGACGTTCCGGCCGGTGCAACACCGACGGGAACGTTCAATCGTCTTGAGGCGGACAACACCTTGCACGATGCCTTCTGGCTGCGTCTGTATTGGCGCTTTAACCTTGAAGGTCAGCCGTTGCACAGTGGTGAGTACCGGATGACACCCGGCATGACCGCCCAGGACCTGATTGGCCTGTGGCAGCGCGGTGACGTTGTGCAATACAGCTTGACGCTGGTAGAAGGCTGGAACTTCCGTCAGGTGCGCAGCGCTCTGGCCAAACATGAAAAAATTGAACAGACCCTCGACGGTCTGAGCGACAGCGAGGTGATGGCCAAGCTCGGCCATGCAGGTGAATTTCCTGAAGGCCGATTTTTCCCTGATACCTATCGCTTTGTCCGTGGCATGACCGATGCGCAGCTTTTGGAAAAAGCCTACGGGCGCCTTGAAAAAGTATTGGCAGAGGAATGGGAGCAACGAGCGTCCGATCTACCCTATGCGACGCCCTATCAAGCGTTGATTATGGCTTCGCTGGTCGAGAAGGAAACGGGTGTGCCCCAGGAACGTGGGCAGATTGCCGGGGTTTTTGTGCGCCGCATGAAAATCGGCATGCCGCTACAAACCGATCCAACGGTGATTTACGGTTTGGGAGAGCGTTACAGCGGTAAATTGACCCGTGCTCATCTGCGTGAGCCAACGCCCTACAACACCTACACCATTCCCGGCCTGCCGCCGACACCGATTGCCATGGTGGGGCGTGAGGCCATTCACGCCGCTTTGCATCCGGTCAGTGGCAGCAGCCTTTACTTCGTCGCCAAGGGCGACGGCAGCCACACGTTCTCAGATGATCTGGATGCGCATAATAATGCCGTTCGCGAATTCCAGATAAAGCGTCGTGCCGACTACCGCTCAAGCCCCTCGCCGACACCCGCCGCTGAGCCGGCGAGCCCTGCGGCCGAGCCGCAAAGCCCGAATGAAACTGATTAAGGATTGCTGCCTGTGACTGGCTTGTTTATTACCCTGGAGGGCCCCGAAGGCGCGGGCAAAAGCACCAATCGCGACTATCTGGCCAAGCGTTTGCGTGGGCAAGGTATCGATGTGGTGTTGACCCGCGAACCTGGCGGCACGCCTTTGGCTGAGCGCATCCGTGAACTGTTGCTGGCGCCCAGTGATGACGCCATGTGTGCCGATACTGAACTCCTGCTGGTGTTTGCCGCCCGCGCTCAGCACTTGGCCGAGGTGATTCTCCCGGCGCTGGCTCGTGGTGCCGTGGTGTTGTGTGACCGTTTTACCGACGCCACCTACGCCTACCAAGGTGGTGGACGCGGTTTGTCGCATGAGCGCATCGCCACGCTGGAAACCTTTGTTCAAGGAGCGCTGCGTCCAGACATCACGCTGGTGTTTGATCTGCCGATTGAAGTCGGTATGGCCCGCGCCATTGCCCGAGGCCGATTGGACCGTTTCGAGCAGGAAGGTCGTACCTTTTTCGATGCAGTGCGCAGTACTTACCTCAAGCGGGCTGAAGCTGAGCCGGCGCGTTATCGCTTGATCGACGCCGCCCAGTCGCTGACTCACGTTCAGCAGCAGCTGGATGCACTGTTGCCGCAACTGCTGGAGCTGTACCGTGGCTGAGGCCTACCCGTGGCAAGACAGCTTGTGGCAGCAAATGGCCGGGCGTGCGCAACACGCTCATGCCTATCTGTTGCATGGCCCTGCGGGTATCGGCAAGCGCGCCCTGGCGGAGCGACTGATGGCCAGCCTGCTGTGCAAACAGCCGGGCGGGCTTGAAGCCTGCGGGTCGTGCAAGTCCTGTTCATTGCTGGCTGCGGGCAGTCACCCGGATAACTACATCCTTGAGCCGGAAGAAGCCGACAAAGCGATCAAGGTTGATCAGGTGCGTGAACTGGTCAATTTTGTGGTGCAAACCGCGCAGTTGGGCGGGCGCAAGGTGGTCTTGGTCGAGCCTGTCGAGTCGATGAACGTCAACGCGGCGAACGCTTTGCTCAAAAGCCTTGAAGAACCGTCGGGCAACACCATTTTGCTGCTGGTCAGTCACCAGTCGAGTCGACTGTTGCCGACTATCCGCAGTCGTTGCGTGCAACAAGCGTGTCCGCTGCCCAGCGAAGCCATGAGCCTAGAGTGGCTGGCCAAGGCGCTGCCCGAGTGCAGCGATGCCCAACGTATTGAATTATTGACGCTGGCCGCAGGATCGCCCTTGGCTGCCGTCAAGTTGCAGGCTCAAGGTGTACGCGAACAGCGTGCAGCGGTGGTCGAAGGGGTCAAGAAGCTGCTCAAGCGAGAGATCTCGGCCACTCAACTGGCGGAAAGCTGGAATGCGATCCCGTTGCTGCTGCTGTTTGACTGGTTCTGTGACTGGTCGAGTCTGATTTTGCGTTATCAATTGACCCAGGATGAAGCCGGGCTGGGGCTGGAGGACATGCGTAAAGTGCTGCAATACCTGGCCCAGAAAACCCCGCAAGACAAAGTGCTGGCGATTCAGGACTGGATTCTCGCGCAGCGTCAAAAAGTGCTGGGCAAGGCCAACCTCAATCGGGTGTTGTTGCTGGAGGCATTACTGGTGCAGTGGGCAAGCCTGCCCGGCCAGCGTTGATTTGATTGATTTGAAAAACAGGTAATTGTGTATGTTGGTTGACTCCCATTGCCATCTTGACCGTCTGGACCTCAGTGCCCACGACGGATCACTGGACGCAGCGCTGCAAGCCGCGCGTTCGTGTGGTGTCGGTCATTTTCTGTGTATTGGCGTCAGCGCCGAGAATGCCGCCGATGTCAAAGCCTTGACTGATCGCTATGACGATGTCGATTGCTCGGTAGGCGTGCACCCGCTGGACGTGCAACCGGGTGCGGCACCTGCCCTGGACTGGTTGCTGGGCGAACTGAACCACCCGCGAGTCGTTGCCATTGGTGAGACCGGTCTGGACTACCACTACGAGCCTGAAGCCGCCGAATTGCAGCAGTTATCGTTTCGGGTCCACCTTGAGGCGGCTCAGCAAACGGGCAAACCCGTTGTTATTCACACACGCGGTGCTCGTCAGGACACCCTGAGCATGCTGCGCGAGGCTGACTTGCCCCACGCCGGCGTGCTGCACTGTTTCACTGAAGACTGGGACATGGCCAAAGCGGCGCTGGACATGGGGTATTACATCTCGCTGTCAGGCATCGTCACGTTCCGCAATGCCGATGCGCTGCGCGATGTGGCCCGGCAGGTGCCCGCCGACCGTTTGCTGGTGGAGACGGATTCGCCGTATCTGGCCCCGATCCCTCATCGCGGCAAGCCTAATCTTCCGCAATACGTGCGTGAAGTGGCCGAGTTTTTGGCAATGTTACGCGGTGAGTCTTACGAGCGTTTCTGTGAGCAGACCACCGAAAACTTCAAGCGCTTGTTCCCGTTAGCGCGGGTTAAATGACTCTGTAGCCGCTGCCGAGAAACGAAGGCTGCGACCGCAGGCGCGCGCAGCCGTCCTGGAAGCTGATGCAACCAGGTAGCTATTTGGCGACCGCTGCGCGCTGATCGCAGCCCTCGTTTCTCGGCAGCGGCTACGAGGTCAGCGCAAAATATCGACTTTTTGGGCAAAAAAAACCCGGACTCTGGGGAACCCGGGTTAAGACCATTAGGAGTAAAACAAAGGGCACATTCCGTTGTGACCTTGATCGGCAGCCACTTGGGGGGATGTGCCGCCGACTCCTTTAGTATTGGTCAGCTTTATTGAACGTCCAGTCCTGCTTGATCGTTTTTTAAACAGATTTGGAATACCCATGATTCGGTTGACTGCTCATACGGGTTATATGAATTCCACTCAAAGCAGGCAAACGCAGGATGGTCCGTGCAATTTAGCGTGACTAATGCATAATACTCCGCTTCGATTTTGACCCGAACAGACCTTTTCTTATGCACAAAGAACCCCGTAAGGTCCGTGAGTTTCGTCGCCGCGAGCAAGAAATTCTCGATACCGCGCTCAAGCTGTTCCTCGAACAAGGTGAAGACAGTGTCACCGTCGAGATGATTGCTGATGCCGTCGGTATCGGCAAAGGCACGATTTACAAGCACTTCAAATCCAAGGCCGAGATTTACTTGCGCCTGATGCTTGATTACGAGCGTGATTTGAACGAGTTGCTGCATTCCGCTGACGTCGATAAAGACAAAGAGGCGCTGTCGCGAGCCTACTTTGAGTTTCGTATGCGTGACCCGCAACGTTACCGGCTGTTTGACCGCCTTGAAGAAAAGGTCGTTAAAGGTAATCAGGTGCCCGAGCTGGTTGAAGAGCTGCACAAGATCCGCGCTTCCAACTTTGAGCGTTTGACCCTGCTCATCAAGGGGCGTATCAGTGAAGGCAAGCTTGAAGATGTGCCGCCGTATTTCCACTATTGCGCAGCTTGGGCATTGGTACACGGTGCAGTAGCGCTGTATCACTCGCCGTTCTGGAGCAATGTGCTGGAAGATCAGGAAGGTTTTTTCCAATTCCTGATGGACATCGGTGTGCGCATGGGCAACAAGCGCAAGCGTGACACGGACACCCCGGCTGTCGAGTAGCGGGGAGGGGCTTTATCATTCATGGCCGCGTGCCCTGAACCTTTTTACCAGGTGTTGGCGCGGCTCGATCCTGTGCGTCGGAGTCATTCATGATTGTTGACCGCCAAGGCAGACGTTTTCGCAATTTACGTATCAGCCTGACGTCTGCGTGCAATTACGCCTGCACCTATTGCGTACCCAACGGTAAACGCCTGGTGGCGGCTCAGGATGAATTGTCGGCCGAAGCCATGATCCGTGGTGTCGCCTACCTGATTGAGGCCGCCGGCATAGAGCGCTTGCGCATTACCGGCGGTGAACCGCTGGTGAGCCCCAAACTTGAAACCTTTATGCAGGGTGTTGGTTCGTTAGGCTTGAGTGATATCAGCCTGACCACCAATGGTCAGTTGCTGGCGCGAAAATTACCGGTGCTACTGGAGGCGGGCATACGTCGCCTCAATGTTTCCCTCGATACCCTGAACCCGGAAGCCTTTCGCACCATTGCCCGTGGTGGTGATCTGCCAACCGTGCTCGACGGCATGCGTCAAGCCAGTGAGGCGGGTATCAAAATCAAGGTCAATATGGTGCCGTTGCGCGGGCATAACCTCGATCAGGTAATGCCTTTGCTGGATTATTGCCTTGAACGGGGCTTCGAGCTGCGATTTATCGAGCTCATGCGCATGGGGCATCTGGCCAGCGATGGCAACGCATTCCTGCAGCAATTTGTCAGCCTGCAACAGTTGTTGTCGCTCATCGGCGAGCGCTATGAGTACTTGCAAGCCGACGCGCCCGTCGATGCAACAGCGGTGCGCTATCAGATTTCAGGTCAGGGCTATTTCGGTGTCATTGCCAACGAAAGCGTGCCGTTTTGCCGGACTTGCTCGCGTTTGCGCCTCTCTTCAACGGGCTGGCTACATGGTTGCCTGTCTTCGAGCAATCGCCACTATGTGGGTGATTTGCTGAACAAGCCCCGTCATCAGGCCTTGCCTGCACTGCAAAGTTTGCTGATGAAAGCCTTGGGTGATAAGCAAGACATTGCCTTCTCGGGCGGTGCTACCGTGATGAAGATCATCGGCGGATAATCATTAAATCCCTAAATATGGGATGCAAAATTATATATTGAGACTTTGCAGTTTCCGGGTTTATAGTCGGCTTTAGCTCCACGCACTCACACTAAAAAAATAATATGGTGAAGTGATGCCGAGATATTCCAGGACGCCCCTGCGCGCACGCGGGACTCCCCAATGCCCCCTTTTAATTGGCCGGTCATCGAAAGATGCCCGGTTTTTTTCGTGCCTTTTTTGTGGAGTCCTGATTCATGGCTGAACCTCTTTCTTTACCTGCGGTGGCCGAGCCGCTACGTGGCGAACGTCTGAAAAACAAAGTGGTGGTACTGACCGGCGCTGCTCAAGGCATTGGCGAAGCCATTGTCGCCAGCTTTGTGGCTCAGCAGGCGAAAATGGTCATTAGCGATATTCAGGCCGAGAAGGTCGAAAAGGTGGCGGCCCATTGGCGCGAGCAGGGTGGTGATGTGCAGGCGATCAAGGCTGATGTGTCGTGCCAGTCAGACTTGCATGCGCTGGTCGCGCGGGCGATGGAGCTGCATGGCCGCGTGGATGTACTGGTCAATTGTGCCGGAGTCAACGTGTTTCGAGATCCGCTGGAAATGACCGAAGAGGATTGGCGGCGCTGTTTTGCTATTGACCTGGACGGGGCCTGGTATGGCTGCAAGGCCGTGTTGCCTCACATGATTGAGCAGGGTGTTGGCAGCATTATCAACATCGCGTCGACTCATTCCACCCACATTATTCCAGGCTGTTTCCCGTACCCGGTGGCCAAACACGGCTTGCTGGGCTTGACCCGCGCCCTAGGCATTGAATATGCCCCCAAAGGGATACGAGTGAATGCCATTGCGCCGGGTTATATCGAAACCCAGCTCAATGTCGATTACTGGAACGGCTTCGCCGACCCGCATGCAGAACGCCAGCGTGCGCTGGATTTGCACCCCCCGCGGCGAATCGGGCAGCCACTGGAAGTGGCCATGACCGCTGTTTTTCTGGCAAGCGATGAAGCGCCGTTTATCAATGCGTCCTGCATCACCATCGATGGCGGGCGCTCTGTGCTGTACCACGACTGACCAACAGGTCGGACCGATCAGGCTTCAAACACGTTTAAAAATAACAACAAGAGGGTTTGCCATGAAACGTCGTCCCATCCTTCGCGCTCTGTGCTGCATGGCACTGACAGCGACTGCGCTGAGCTTCGGTCATACCGTGCTCGCTGCTGATCCGGTAAAAATCGGTTTTCTGGTCAAACAGGCGGAAGAACCCTGGTTCCAGACGGAATGGGCTTTTGCTGAAAAGGCCGCCAAAGACAAAGGCTTCGAACTGATCAAAATTGCCGTGCCCGATGGGGAAAAAACCCTGTCGGCCATCGACAGCCTGGCCGCCAACGGTGCGCAGGGATTCGTGATTTGTCCGCCGGACGTCGGCCTCGGCCCAGCGATTATGGCCAAGGCCAAGCTCAACAACTTGAAAGTCATCGCCGTGGATGATCGTTTCGTCGATGCCAAAGGTGCGTTTATGGAAGACGTGCCTTATTTGGGCATGGCGGCATTTGAAGTCGGCCAGCAGCAAGGCAATGCCATGGTGACCGAAGCCAAAAAACGTAATTGGGACTGGAAAGATACTTACGCCGTCATTAACACCTTCAACGAATTGGATACGGGCAAAAAGCGCACCGACGGATCGGTTAAATCCTTGAAAGACGCAGGTCTGCCCGATGATCACATTTTGTATTCAGCGCTAAAGACGCTTGATGTACCCGGCAGCATGGACGCCACCAACTCGGCATTGGTCAAGCTGCCCGGCGCTGCGAAAAACCTGATTATCGGGGGGATGAATGACAGCACTGTGCTGGGCGGTGTGCGCGCCACGGAAAGTGCCGGATTTGCCGCCGCCAACGTGATCGGGATTGGTATCAACGGTACCGACGCGATTGGCGAATTGAAAAAGGCCAATAGCGGCTTTTATGGCTCCATGCTGCCGAGCCCGCATATTGAAGGCTATAAGACCGCCACCCTGATGTTCGAGTGGATCACTGAAGGCAAAGAGCCGCCGTTGTACACGGCCATGGACGAAGTGACGCTCATTACCCGGGATAACTTCCAGGAAGAGCTGACCAAAATCGGGTTGTGGAACTGAGTCGGAGGTTCCTATGCAGCCGCTTATACAGAGCCAAGCTTTATGCAATGACAGTCTGCGCTTCAATGCCATCAGTAAGGATTTTCCGGGTGTGCAGGCGCTGGCCAATATCAGTTTTGTGGCGTATCCCGGTCAGGTGCATGCGCTGATGGGCGAGAACGGTGCCGGTAAATCGACCCTGTTGAAAATCCTTGGTGGGGCTTACGCACCCAGCAGTGGAACGGTGCAGATCGGTGAGCAATCAATGGTGTTTAAATCCACCGCAGACAGCATCGCTCACCGGGTCGCTGTGATTCATCAGGAATTGCATCTGGTGCCGGAAATGAGCGTGGCCGAAAACCTGTTTCTGGGGCATTTGCCTGCGCGCTTTGGCTTGATCCAGCGCGGCGAGTTACGGCGCAACGCATTGGCCTTGCTCAAGGGGCTGGCCGATGAAATTGATCCGCAGGAGAAGGTTGCACGCTTGTCGCTGGGCCAGCGCCAACTGGTGGAAATCGCCAAAGCGTTGTCCCGTGGTGCTCATGTCATTGCCTTCGACGAGCCGACCAGCAGCCTTTCAGCGCGGGAAATCGACCGGCTGATGGCGATCATTGCGCGCCTGCGCGACGAAGGCAAAGTGGTGCTCTATGTCTCTCATCGCATGGAAGAAGTGTTCCGTATCTGCAACGCGGTCACCGTGTTCAAGGACGGTCGTTACGTTCGTACCTTTGAGCAGATGAGCGAGTTGACGCACGACCAACTGGTGACCTGCATGGTCGGTCGCGATATTCAGGATATTTACGACTATCGGCTTCGTGAACACGGTGCGGTGGCCCTCAAGGTTGATCGTTTGATCGGCCCGGGGCTGCGCCAGCCGGTAAGTTTCGAGGTGCGCAAGGGGGAAATTGTGGGGCTCTTCGGTCTGGTTGGGGCCGGGCGCACGGAGTTGTTGCGTTTGTTAAGCGGGCTGGCGCGCCACAGCGCAGGGCAGATTGAGCTAGAGGGCGAGCCGCTTACGTTGCGCTCGTCCCGTGACGCGATTAATGCCGGCGTGCTGCTGTGCCCTGAGGACCGAAAGAAAGAAGGCATCATCCCTCTGGCCAGCGTTGCTGAAAACATCAACATCAGTGCCCGCAGCACGCATTCCACCTTGGGTTGGGTGTTACGCGGCAAGTGGGAGCGCGACAACGCCGATAAGCAGATTCGGGCGCTGAACGTGAAGACACCCACGGCCGCGCAGAAAATCATGTTCTTGTCCGGCGGTAATCAGCAAAAAGCCATTCTGGGTCGTTGGCTGTCGATGCCGATGAAAGTGCTGCTGCTCGATGAACCGACCCGCGGCATCGACATCGGTGCCAAGGCCGAGATCTACCAAATCATCCATAGCCTGGCGGCCAGCGGCATTGCCGTGATCGTAGTGTCCAGCGACCTGATGGAAGTGATGGGCATCAGCGACCGCATTTTGGTGCTGTGCGAAGGGGCGCTAAGCGGTGAGTTGCCGCGTGCGCTGGCCAATGAATCCAGCCTGCTGCAAATGGCCTTGCCCCGTCAGCGTGGCTGACGCCGTGACCCACTGAGAGGTTTATATGACAACCCAAGATTCGACATTGCCTACCACCCCCCGCAAACATCTCGATATGCGCCGTTTTCTCGACGATTGGGTCATGTTACTGGCTGCAATTGCGATTTTCCTGCTGTGCACTTTGCTGATCGACAACTTCCTGTCGCCGTTGAACATGCGGGGTTTGGGGTTGGCCATTTCAACGACCGGGATTGCGGCTTGCACCATGCTGTATTGCCTGGCCTCGGGGCATTTCGACCTGTCGGTGGGGTCGGTGATTGCGTGTTCAGGGGTGGTTGCGGCAGTGGTCATGCGCGACACCGACAGTGTGTTTTTGGGCGTCAGCGCGGCCTTGGGCATGGGCCTGCTGGTGGGCCTGATCAACGGTATCGTCATCGCCAAACTGCGGGTCAATGCGCTAATTACCACGTTGGCCACCATGCAGATTGTGCGCGGTCTGGCGTATATCTTTGCCAATGGCAAGGCCGTGGGTGTTTCCCAGGAGTCGTTCTTCGTGTTTGGTAATGGTCAGTTGTTTGGCGTACCGGTGCCGATCCTGATCACCCTCGTGTGCTTTGTGTTTTTTGGCTGGCTGCTCAACCACACCACCTACGGTCGCAACACCATGGCCATTGGCGGTAATCAGGAAGCGGCGCTGTTGGCCGGAGTGAATGTCGACCGCACCAAAATCATCATCTTCGCCGTGCATGGGCTCATTGGTGCGCTGGCGGGCGTGATTTTGGCGTCGCGCATGACCTCGGGGCAGCCGATGATTGGCCAGGGGTTTGAGCTGACCGTGATCTCGGCCTGCGTATTGGGTGGGGTGTCGCTGAGCGGTGGCGTCGGGATGATTCGGCATGTAATCGCCGGGGTGCTGATTCTGGCAATTATTGAAAACGCCATGAACCTGAAAAACATCGACACCTTCTACCAATACGTCATACGTGGCTCGATTCTGTTGCTCGCGGTGGTGATTGATCGGCTAAAGCAGCGATAGCTTGTATGGCAAAGTTGGCGCTCAAAACTGGCGCGCAAACTGCATCACGCGACTATTCGCCGGTTTTCTGTCACCGGCCATCGGGAGAATGGGATGCGTGGTCTGTTGGTGTTGCTGGCTTTTTTGGCGCTGGGTGGCTGCATGAAGGTCAGTGATCTGGGGGAGGGCGCCCGTTATCAAATGAGCGATGCGGGCCTGCTTAATCACAGCAATACGCGGCGCAGCAATTCGCTGCGCATCCAGCCGGATTCCTTTATCTATATCGCCCAGGGGCCATTTGCGCCCATTGGCGACCCTTATGTGCGGCCCAACGTGGTGGCCGAAGAGGCTTTTAACGGTTTCGTTGAATATTTCCCTATGGTGCGCCGCGCCAAGGAGCCAGCGGGGCTTGATCAGGCCATGACCGACGCCCGTGGTTTTGGCGCGCATTACTTGCTTTACACCCGTTTTGCGCGCGCAGACGACCGCATCAGCAACAGTGACGAATGGCTGGATCAGGAAGAAATCAGCCGTTTGGGTGTCGATAGCGGGGTGATTCAGGTGATGCTGATCGAAACCAGCACCCAATACTTGATTGATACGGCGACTATCCGCAGTCGGGGTGGCCTGTTGACCTTTCATGACACCAAGCCCGCGGACTTGATTGGCCCGCCGCTGGCGAAGTACGCACGCAGCTTGATAGGCTTGAGCGACGAATAAGTCGAGGAGAGCATCATGAGTGAGCCTGTAGACGTCAGTAACCTGTTGGCGCAAATCCCTAAAGCCGACAAAGGCCTGCCGCCGGTTCACTTATGGGACACGGCCTTCTGCGGCAATATCGACATGCGCATCGCCCGCGATGGCACTTGGTATTACATGGGTACGCCCATTGGCCGTAAACCCATGGTCAAGCTGTTCTCCACCATCATTCGCCGTGACGGTGACGACTACTTTCTGATTACTCCCGCTGAAAAAGTCGGCATTGTCGTCGATGATGCACCCTTTGTTGCGCAAATTCTTGAGGTCGAAGGTGAGGGCGAACAGCAAGTCCTGCGCTTCATCACCAACGTTGACGAGCAGATCACCGCGGACAGCGAGCATCCGCTGCGCGTGGTCATCGATCCGCAAACTCAAGCGCCAACTCCTTACGTGTTAGTGCGCCGCAACCTTGAAGCACTGATTCATCGCAACGTGTTCTACCAATTGATTGAACTGGCCGTTTCTCGCTCTATCGACGGTCAATCGTGGCTGGGCGTGTGGAGCAGCGGGCAGTTCTTCCCCATTGGTCCTGAGCCGGACTGACACCTTTAACTTCTCATTTCTTGTAATCACTGCCGAAGGTTGCGATCGGCGACGAAACCGTCGTCAGTCGACCCGTGGGTAAGTGTCACAAACTTGCTTTATCAATTCCCTATATATGGGACTGCAATTTATATATTGAGATATTGGTTGCTCAAGGTTTATAGTCGCCCGCACTGAGACACAGCATTCACTGCTAAAAACAAAACAGGTGAAGCGATGCAGGCGCAATTGATTGCACTCGATTGGGGGACCACCTCCCTTCGTGCTTACTTACTCGGTCCCGCAGGGCAGGTGCTGAACACGCGCTCGCTGGATTACGGGATCATGCAACTGCCCGTCACAACGCGTCAGGTGGCTGGCCAGCAGTGCGCAGATGGCTTTGAACTGGCTTTCGACGAAGCTTGCGGCGACTGGCTGGACGCCCATCCCGGTATTCCCGTTATCGCGTGTGGCATGGTTGGCAGCGCCCAAGGCTGGCGCGAAGCTCCTTACCGCGAAACCCCTGCCAGCCTTCAAGCGCTGAGCACCGCCCTACAGATCGTGCGCAGTGTGCGTGGCGTTGATGTACATATCGTGCCGGGTGTCATCCAGCGTTCCACCTTGCCCAATGTGATGCGCGGCGAAGAAACTCAAGTGCTGGGCGTCCTGCAAAGTCATCCGCTGATCAACGATTGTTTAATCGGCTTGCCCGGCAGCCATTCAAAATGGGTGCAGGTTCAAGACGCCAGCCTCGTGCACTTCGATACCTTCATGACCGGTGAGCTGTACGCCGCCGTCTGTGAACACACCATTTTGGGCCGCACCCAGCAACGCGACGGGTCGTTTGATCAGTCCGCTTTCGAGCGCGGCGTACGGGTAGCCTTGTCTGCCGAGGGGCTGCTTGGACCGCTGTCGACGTTGTTTAGCGCTCGCACATTGGGCCTGACGGGGCAATTGAGTGCCACGGCGCAACCTGACTATGTGTCTGGTTTGTTGATTGGCCATGAGCTGTGTGCGTTGGCCAATGCATTGCGTCACCGTCGTGGCGAGCAGCCGTTGCCCGCGATCATTCTTATTGGCAATTCCCAACTCTGTGAACGCTACCGACTGGCGCTGGCTGCCTGTGGGTTTAGCGACGTGCGTCTGGCTGAACAGGCCACCGAACAGGGTTTATGGCACCTGGCTCACGCCGCCGGGTTAGTGCGACATCACACTCTGGAGGGCTGACATGCTCAAGCAAGCACTGGCAAAAAACGGCTTGATCGCGATTCTTCGCGGTCTGCATCCGCAAGAGGCGCAGGCCATCGGCAAGGTGCTGTATGACGAAGGCTTTCGTACCCTTGAAGTGCCGCTCAACTCCCCGCAGCCCTACGACAGTATCCGCATTTTGCGCGACAGCCTGCCCGCCGACTGCCTCGTGGGTGCGGGCACGGTCCTGACGCCCGAGCAAGTCGAACAGGTTAAGGCGGCGGGCGGTCAAGTGATCGTGATGCCTCACAGCGACCCTAAAGTATTGCGTGCGGCTAAGGCGGCTGGCCTTTACCTGGCGCCGGGCGTCGCCACCCCCACCGAAGCGTTTGCCGCACTGGCCGAAGGGGCCGACGTGCTGAAATTGTTCCCGGCCGAGCAAATGGGCCCGGCGGTGGTCAAGGCCTGGCTGGCCGTATTGCCCGTTGGAACCTTGTTGATACCGGTCGGCGGTATCACCCCTGACAACATGCAGGTGTTTCTCGACGCCGGCGTTGCAGGTTTTGGGCTGGGTTCGGGGTTATTCAAACCTGGCCTGACTCCACAAGAAGTGGCCGTACGGGCCAAGGCGTACATGAGCGCCTGGAATACGCAGCGTTACGCTGATTGATCGACGCTGCGGCGTCCCATCGAATAAGAGAGACAACACGATGAAAATCACCAAACTCACGACGTATCTGGTTCCGCCACGCTGGTTGTTCCTCAAGGTTGAAACCGACGAAGGCGTTACCGGGTGGGGCGAGCCTGTGGTTGAAGGGCGCGCCCACACCGTGGCGGCCGCGGTAGAGGAACTGTCCGACTACTTGATCGGCAAAGACCCGCGCAATATCGAAGACATCTGGACAGTGCTATATCGCGGCGGTTTTTACCGGGGAGGTGCAGTGCACATGAGCGCGCTGGCCGGTATCGACCAGGCATTGTGGGACATCAAGGGCAAGGCGCTGGGCGTGTCGGTCAGCGACCTGTTGGGCGGGCAAGTGCGCGACAAGATTCGCGTGTACTCGTGGATCGGGGGTGACCGCCCGGCGGACACCGCCAAAGCCGCTAAAGAAGCCGTTAGTCGTGGTTTTACCGCGATTAAAATGAACGGCACCGAAGAGCTGCAGTTTGTCGACAGCTTCGAAAAAGTCGATCTGGCGCTGGCCAACGTCGCCGCTGTCCGTGATGCGGTCGGGCCGAATGTAGGCATTGGTGTGGACTTCCATGGCCGGGTGCACAAGCCGATGGCCAAGGTGCTGATGAAAGAGCTGGACCCCTACAAACTGATGTTTATCGAAGAGCCGGTGCTCAGCGAAAACTACGAAGCGCTCAAAGAATTGGCGCCGTTGACCAGCACCCCAATTGCTCTGGGCGAACGCTTGTTCTCGCGCTGGGACTTTAAGCGCGTGCTCAGTGAAGGCTATGTCGACATTATCCAGCCGGACGCTTCCCATGCGGGCGGCATCACCGAAACCCGCAAGATCGCCAACATGGCTGAAGCTTACGACGTGGCGCTGGCATTGCATTGCCCGTTGGGCCCGATTGCACTGGCCGCTTGCTTGCAGCTGGACGCGGTGTGCTACAACGCCTTTATTCAGGAACAGAGCCTGGGCATCCACTACAACGAAAGTAACGACCTGCTGGATTACATCAAGGATCCATCGGTATTCGACTACGACAAAGGCTTCGTCAAAATCCCTAATGGCCCGGGTTTGGGGATTGAGATCAACGAAGAATACGTACGCGAGCGTGCGCTCGTGGGACATCGCTGGCGCAACCCGATCTGGCGCCATGCTGACGGCAGCTTCGCCGAGTGGTGAGTTGCACCCTTACTAGGTAGCAGCTGCCGAAGGCTGCGTCCGGCGACGAAGTCGTCGTAAGTTCAGGTAATGAGATCGTCCAGATGAAACAGGATCTCAGGGTTTACGACCGCTTCGCAGTCGGACGTCGCCTTCGGCAACTGCTACGGATTTAACGACCTCAATAACCATAAGAACGAGGCACATCCCATGACAATCACTGTCGCGCAAGCGTCTATGGTGACGCCTAGCCGTAAGCGTTTTTTCATCATGGTCCTGTTGTTTATCACCGTGGTGATCAACTATCTGGACCGCAGTAACTTGTCGATTGCCGCTCCCGCGCTGACCAGCGATCTGGGCATCGACCCCGTCCATGTTGGTCTGATCTTCTCCGCGTTCGGCTGGACCTACGCCGCCATGCAAATCCCCGGCGGCTGGCTGGTGGATCGCGTACCGCCGCGCATTCTGTACAGCGTCGCCTTGCTGCTATGGTCGATCGCGACGGTCATGCTCGGCTTTGCAGCCAGCTTTATTGCCCTGTTTGTTCTGCGCATGGCGGTCGGTGCCCTCGAAGCTCCGGCGTACCCGATCAATAGCCGTGTGGTGACCACCTGGTTTCCTGAGCGCGAACGCGCCACCGCCATTGGCTTTTATACTTCTGGTCAATTTGTCGGTCTGGCGTTTCTGACCCCGGTTCTGGCTTGGCTGCAACATCAGTGGGGCTGGCACATGGTGTTCGTCTGCACCGGTGCTGTGGGTATTATCTGGGCGGGCATCTGGTATGCGGTCTACCGCGAGCCACGAGACTTCAAGGGTGCGAACGACGCCGAAATCGACTTGATCATCGAGGGTGGCGGACTGGTGGATATCCAGTCGCAAACGGCCAAGCGCAAAGCGCCCTTCAGTTGGGCGGACTTGGGGATCGTGCTGACCAAGCGCAAGCTGTGGGGTATCTACCTCGGCCAGTTTTGCCTGAACTCGACTTTATGGTTCTTCCTGACCTGGTTCCCTACCTACCTCGTCAAATACCGTGGCATGGACTTCATCAAGTCCGGTTTGCTCGCTTCGTTGCCGTTTCTGGCGGCATTTGTCGGGGTGCTGTGCTCGGGGTTCTTCTCCGACTGGTTGATCCGTCGCGGCTACACGGTGGGCTTTGCCCGCAAACTGCCGATTATTGGCGGCTTGCTGATTTCGACCACCATCATCGGCGCCAATTTTGTCGAGTCAACGCCGTGGGTGATCGCGTTTCTGGCGCTGGCGTTCTTCGGCAACGGCCT
The DNA here is from genome assembly GCF_045062345.1 of Pseudomonas sp. 2024-210. Taxonomy (NCBI): domain Bacteria; kingdom Pseudomonadati; phylum Pseudomonadota; class Gammaproteobacteria; order Pseudomonadales; family Pseudomonadaceae; genus Pseudomonas; species Pseudomonas sp. 2024-210. The sequence goes on from NZ_JBJGEJ010000013.1 coordinate 53,612, forward strand.
GGCGTCGATCACCTGGTCGCTAGTATCCACCCTGGCCCCGGCCCGATTGCTGGGTCTGACCGGCGGTGTATTCAACTTCATCGGCAACCTGTCAGCGATTGCCACGCCTATCGTGATCGGCTTTTTGGCCAGCGGAGACTCGTTCGCTCCCGCCATCACCTACATTTCGGTATTGGCGCTGTTAGGTGCGCTGTCCTATATCTTGCTGGTGGGCAAAGTCGAGCGGATCGAACTCTAGGGTCTGTTCCCGTTTCATTGCAAGCCGCGTCGCGGCTGCTATGAAACGGGAACAGACCCTAGCCGCGCGTCTGCCGGGCGACCATAATGCCGCCCGGTATTCACCCTCCAATCCAAAGGCTGGCTATGCAGGACGACACCCCGAAAATTGCACCGACCGGCACCCAAACCTTACTGCGCGGCCTGGCGGTCGTACAGGCCGTGGCCAATGGTGCGCGTGACCTCAAGGACATCGCCCGGGCGATTGGTACCACCCGCAGCACCACGCACCGTCTGGCCAGTTGCCTGGTAGACGAACGCTATCTGCGTGTATTGCCGCAGGTGGGATACTTGCTGGGGCCGAAGTTGATCGAGCTGGGTTTTCAGGCGCGCGAAGAAGTGCCGCTGGTGACATTGGCCGGGCCGTTTCTGGATGAGTTGTCGGCATTGACCGGCGATACCGTCCACCTGGCCGTGCGCGAAGGTGATGAAGTCTTGTACCTGCACAAAATTCCGGGGCGCAATGGCCCGGAAATGCGATCGCGTGTGGGGCATCGCATGCCGCTGGCGCGCACAGGGATTGGCAAAGCTATGTTGCTGGATGCACCGTTGGGGGAGTGGCGACGTTTGTATGAAGCGAGTCATTCGACTGCGGTGAAAAATCCGCTATGGCCCGACCACGAAGAAGTTTCGTGGGAACAATTTGAAGCGCGCATGCGCGGCTATGTTGCGGGTGGGTATGCCTTTGATCTTGAAGACAACGAACCGTCGATTCGTTGTGTCGCGGCGCCGATAAGGGATGCCAGTCGCAAAATCGTTGCGGCCATCAGCATCGCCAGTACCGTGCCTTACATGTCGCTTGAGAAAATGACCGGGTTGATCCCGGTCATCACTCATGCTGCACAACAGATATCGGCGGAGTTGGGCGGCTGAGTAGCAGCCGCAAGCCGCAAGTTATAAGCTTGAAGCTTGAAGCTTGAAGCTTGAAGCTGCTTTTAAGCCTTCAACGTTTTCATGTCGATTACAAAACGGTATTTCACGTCGCCTTTAACCACGCGTTCAAAGGCTTCGTTAATGTTTTTGATATCGAGCATTTCGATGTCGCAGGTAATCCCGTGTTCAGCGCTGAAATCGAGCATTTCCTGAGTTTCAGCGATACCGCCGATCAGCGAGCCAGCCAATACGCGGCGCTTGAACACCAGGTTGAAGGCGTTCAGTGCAGGCTCAACAGGTTCGATCAGGCCGACCAGAATGTGTACGCCGTCAAACGCCAGGGTTTCTAGGTACGGGTTAAGGTCGTGCGGCACCGGAATGGTGTCCAGCAGGAAGTTGAAGGTGCCGGCGGCGGCTTTCATCTGCTCGGCATCGGTGGACACGATCACGTGATCGGCGCCTTGGCGGCGGGCTTCTTCGGCCTTGGCTGCAGAGCGCGTGAAGAGGGTGACTTCAGCGCCCAGAGCTTTGGCAAACTTGATGCCCATGTGGCCCAAGCCGCCCATGCCCAGAATCCCGACTTTGTCGCCCGGCTCTACACCGTAGTGACGCAGTGGCGAATACGTCGTGATGCCTGCACACAGCAATGGCGCGGCGCTGGCTGGGTCGAGGTTGTCCGGGATGCTCAGTACAAAGTGTTCGCTAACGACCATTTTGTCGGAGTAGCCGCCCATCGTCAGGGTGCCGTCGATACGATCCGGGCTGGCGTAGGTTTGGGTCATGCCTTCCAGGCAGTATTGCTCCAGGTCTTCCTGGCAAGCAGAGCAGGTGCGGCATGAATCGACCATGCAGCCTACGCCGACCAGATCGCCGACCTTGTGCTTGGTGACCTTGTCGCCGATTGCAGTCACTTTGCCGATGATTTCATGGCCGGGCATCAGCGGGTAAGTGGCGAAGCCCCAGTCATTGCGTGCCTGGTGAATGTCGGAGTGGCACACGCCGCAGTACAGAACATCCAGAGCGACGTCGTCTGGGCGCAGGGCGCGGCGGTTGAATTGCATGGGTGCCAACGGAGCCTTGGCGCTCTGAGCGGCATAACCGATTGCGTTGTAGGTGGACATGAAGAACCTCTCGAAACGTTGACTTTGAACAGGGGTGGATTTTGCGCTTCTGTGCTGGACAGGACTATGACGATTCCTACGCCTCTTATGCCTAATACTCCGGAGTCTCGGCTCAGATGTGGCGTTGGCCGGTAATTCTGCGAAGATGCGCCTGTCTATTCCTCCTGCGAAGTTGTTTCCATGTTTCTGACGCGTCACCGAGATGAGAACGCCGGGCTGGTTTCGCTGATCCGGCCTTTGGCGTTAAAAACCGGCTTTGTTTCCACTTTATTGCCTGAAGTGCGGGTGGTATCGGCCTGCAACGCCGTGGCGCGCATGCCGCAGATCTATGAGCCTAGCCTAATGGTCATCGCACAAGGCAGTAAGTTGGCCTATTTAGGCCAGCGGACGCTGGAGTACGGCGCTGGACATTATTTGGTGCAGGCACTTTCTGTCCCTTTTGAGTGTGAAACCTTCGCTTCTGCCGAGGTGCCGCTGCTGGGGGTGGCGATCAGCATTGACCGGGCCGTGCTCGGTGAGCTGGTGCTGGCAATGGGGCTGGACCCGGATCGCAGTGCCGTGGCGCAAACGCCGGAATCGATGACATCGGCGGTGCTGGATGACGAGATGCGTGACGCCGTGGAGAGGTTGTTGCGCTGCCTGCATGATCCCGTGGAGTGCCGAATCATGGGCAAGGCGCGTTTGCGCGAAGTCTTGTTCGCGGCATTGCGTGGGCCGCAGGCCGGCGTGTTACGGGCATTGGTCGAGCAACAAGGGCAATTTGCCAGAGTGGCGGCGTCCTTGAGCCATTTGCACGAGCATTTTGCTGAACCCTTGAATGTCGAAACGCTGGCGCGTTGCGCCAATATGAGCGCCTCCACGTTTCATGAGCACTTCAAACGCAGCACCTTATTATCGCCGGTGCAGTACCTGAAACGACTGCGCCTGTTGCGAGCTCAGCAATTACTGCTGAATGAGCGCTTGGGTGTGGCGCAAGTGGCCGAACGAGTGGGCTATCAAAGTGCCTCGCAATTCAGTCGCGAGTACAAACGCTACTTTGAGCGTAGCCCTGGCCATGAAGGGGCGGGATGCTGACGAGCTTTTCGTAGCCGCTGCCGAAGGCTGCGTTCGGCGGCGTAGCCGTCGTAATTCAGAGATCGCAGTGCATCTGTTAAAGCGCGAGCTCAGGTTTTACGATCGCTTCGCCATCAGACGCAGCCTGCGGCAGCGGCTACAGGATGAATACCAGGCGCAATAAAAAAGGCTCCTTCGCAGGAGCCTTTTAGCTTACATATTTGGATAAGTCGGGCCGCCAGCGCCTTCCGGGGTCACCCAAGTGATGTTCTGTGACGGGTCTTTAATGTCGCAGGTTTTGCAGTGCACGCAGTTTTGCGCATTGATCTGGAAGCGCTTCTCGCCGCTTTCCTGAGTGATGACTTCATATACACCTGCCGGGCAGTAGCGCTGTGCTGGCTCATCATAAAGCGGCAAGTTAACGCTGATCGGAATGCTTGGGTCGCGCAACTTAAGATGGCACGGCTGCTCTTCTTCATGGTTGGTGCTGGACAGGAAAACCGAGCTGAGTTTGTCGAAACTGATTTTGCCGTCCGGTTTCGGGTAGTCGATTTTCTGGCAGTCTTTGGCCAGCTTCAGGCAGGCGTAGTCAGGCTTGGTGTCGTGCAGAGTGAAAGGCAGTTTGCCGCCGAACAGGTTCTGATCCATCCAGTTGAAGCCTGCACCCATGATCGGGCCAAACTTATGCATGGCCGGGCCGAAGTTACGGCTGGCAAACAGTTCTTCATACAGCCAGCTGGCTTTAAACCCTTCAACGTAAGAGGTGAGGGTATCGCCGCCTTCACCATCTGCCAGCAAAGCGTCAGCCACGGCTTCGGCGGCGAGCATGCCGGACTTCATGGCGGTGTGGCTGCCTTTGATTTTGGCCACGTTCATGGTGCCCAGGTCGCAACCGATCAACGCGCCGCCATTGAAGACCATTTTTGGCAGCGAGTTCAAACCGCCTTTGGCCAGTGCGCGAGCCCCGTAGCTGATGCGTTTGCCACCTTCAAGGTATTGCTTGAGCACCGGGTGATGCTTAAGGCGCTGGAACTCATCGAAGGGCGACAGAAAGGTGTTGCTGTAGGACAGATCAACGATCAGACCAACAACGACCTGATTGTTCTCCAGGTGATACAAGAAGGAGCCGCCCGTGTTCTCTTTGCTGACAATATCCAGCGGCCAGCCTGCGGTGTGAACCACCAGACCCGGCTGATGCTTGGCCGGGTCGATTTCCCAGATTTCTTTCAGGCCGATGCCGTAGTGCTGAACATCCGCATCGCTGTCGAGGTTGAAGCGCTCGATCAGTTGCTTGCCCAAGTGGCCGCGGCAGCCTTCCGCGAACAAGGTGTACTTGCCGCGCAGTTCCATACCGGGGGTATACAGGCCTTCTTTAGGGTTGCCCTCACGGTCAATGCCCAGATCGCCGGTGATGATCCCGCGAACCACATTGTTTTCGTCAAACAGCACTTCTTGTGCGGCGAAGCCTGGGTAAACCTCTACGCCCAGGTTTTCAGCTTGCTGTGCCAGCCAGCGGCACAGGTTACCCAGCGAAATGATGTAGTTGCCTTCGTTGTGCATGGTTTTCGGCACAAACAGGTCGGGCACCTTGGTGGCGGTGCTGTCGCTGCGCAATACATAGATATCGTCGCGGGTGACCGGTGTGTGGAGCGGAGCGCCGAGTTCTTTCCAGTCCGGGAACAATTCGTTCAGGGCGCGGGGTTCAAACACCGCGCCCGACAAAATATGAGCACCGACTTCAGAGCCTTTTTCTACCACGCAGACGCTGATTTCTTTACCGGCTTCGGCGGCCTTCTGCTTCAAACGGCAGGCGGCGGACAAACCGGCAGGGCCGGCGCCGACGATGACCACGTCGAATTCCATGTATTCGCGTTCCACAGGTTCTCTCCTACTCAAGGCTCAACGGTATTTTTCTAATTGGAGGTTTGGCGTTTCATCCATTATTCCTTCGGCCCGAAGCTAAAGACGCAATGGATGAGGCGCCGCTCTCTCTATGGGGCGGGCATTATATCTACACCACTAACAGCGTCCAATACAAACGTTTGTTTGAATTGGCTGTAAGCCAGACAAATCAAAGACGCGCGGCTCAAAACTGGCCGATTTGCTGTATTGACCGCAAATGGCGTTCCGGTCAAGATACGGGCGGTTTTGCGCTCGCCGTAGGCTGATCGTCGGTTTCAAGAGCACCTCTAAAGACAGGGCATGGGCTCAACTCAGTAGGAGCCTGCCATTCTTCGAGCGGAGTTTACACGTCCTTTTGGTGTATGACTTGCAGTCACACCTGACAGACGGTCGCATGTGAAGCCTTTGGCGCTCGTCATTCTTTCTATTAAGAACGGCACGGCAACGATCTTTGGAGGTGCCCTTGTGCCACTGTGCATCAACCGCCAGGTTCGCCTAGGCGACTTTCTTTTCACCGGAGAGTAACGAGGAATCCATGAAGGTTCTTGTAGCTGTCAAACGAGTGGTCGATTACAACGTTAAGGTCCGCGTCAAAGCGGACAACTCCGGCGTTGACCTCGCCAACGTCAAGATGTCGATGAACCCCTTCTGCGAAATCGCCGTGGAAGAAGCCGTACGCCTGAAAGAGAAAGGTGTTGCGACTGAAATCGTCGTTGTCTCCATCGGCCCGACCACGGCTCAGGAACAGCTGCGTACCGCGCTGGCTCTGGGTGCCGATCGTGCCATTCTTGTTGAGTCCGCCGAAGACCTGACGTCGCTGGCCGTGGCCAAGCTGCTTAAAGCGGTGGTGGACAAGGAACAGCCTCAGTTGGTGATCCTGGGCAAACAGGCCATCGACAGCGACAACAACCAGACCGGCCAGATGCTGGCTGCGCTGACCGGTTACGGTCAGGGCACCTTTGCTTCGAAGGTTGAAGTGGCAGGCGACAAGGTTGCCGTGACCCGTGAAATCGACGGCGGCGCACAAACCGTGTCGCTGAGCTTGCCGGCCATCATCACCACCGACCTGCGTTTGAACGAGCCGCGTTATGCGTCCTTGCCAAACATCATGAAAGCCAAGAAAAAGCCGCTTGAAGTGCTGACGCCTGACGCGTTGGGTGTTTCGACGGCATCGACCAACAAAACCTTGAAAGTCGAGGCGCCAGCAGCACGCAGCGCAGGCATCAAGGTCAAGTCGGTGGCTGAACTGGTCGAGAAACTGAAAAACGAAGCGAAGGTAATCTAATCATGACTATCTTGGTAATCGCAGAACACGACGGTAAGGCGCTGGCTCCGGCTACGCTGAACACCGTTGCCGCCGCTGCCAAAATCGGTGGCGACATCAACGTTCTGGTTGCAGGCCAGGGCATTGGCGCTGTGGCTGAAGCGGCCGCGAAAATCGCTGGCGTGGCTAAAGTGCTGATGGCTGATAACGCCGCTTACGCACATCAGTTGCCTGAAAACGTTGCTCCGTTGGTCGCAGAGCTGGGTAAGGGCTGCAGCCACATCTTGGCCGCCGCGACTTCGAACGGCAAAAACATCCTGCCGCGCGTTGCTGCCCAGCTGGACGTTGATCAGATCTCCGAGATCATCTCGGTCGTCAGCGCTGACACCTTCACCCGCCCAATCTATGCCGGTAACGCCATTGCTACCGTGCAGTCGACTGCGCCGGTCAAAGTGATCACCGTGCGTGCCACCGGTTTCGACCCGGTTGCCGCTGAAGGTGGCTCGGCTGCCGTTGAAGCGGTTGCAGCGGTTCACGATGCAGGGACTTCGTCGTTCGTCGGTGAAGAGCTGGCCAAGTCGGACCGTCCAGAACTGACGGCTGCCAAAATCGTCGTATCCGGCGGTCGTGGCATGCAGAACGGTGACAACTTCAAACACCTGTATGCACTGGCTGACAAGCTGGGCGCTGCGGTGGGCGCTTCTCGTGCCGCCGTGGATGCAGGCTTTGTACCCAACGATATGCAGGTCGGTCAGACCGGCAAAATCGTTGCGCCACAACTGTACATCGCGGTCGGTATCTCCGGCGCGATTCAACACTTGGCGGGTATGAAAGACTCCAAAGTGATCGTCGCGATCAACAAGGATGAAGAAGCACCGATCTTCCAGGTGGCCGATTACGGCCTGGTAGCGGACTTGTTCGAAGCCGTGCCTGAGCTGGAGAAACTGGTCTAATCCAGTTGCTTCACTTATAAAGAGCCCGGTCGTTTGGGCTGTGGGAAAAACGCAACACTTTGTGTTTGCATCTTTCCTGCGGCCTGAGCGACCGGGCTTTTTTATGCCTATGAATTAAGTGTGCGGAGTGCAGGGTTATGGATGTGCGTCAGATAAGCAGGCTGCTGTTGGGGTTGGTGCTATTGCCACTGCTGTCCCAAGCGGCGGGCAAGTGCGAACGCCTTGTTGTGACGGGCAGCCCGGATGCGCCGCCTTATTTGTGGCGCGATCCCGCTGATCCTGCACATTTGATCGGTGCCAGCGCGGATCTTTTTCAACAGGTCGCTCAGGAGCTGGGAATTAAGGTTGACGTCCTGTATGGCGGCAAGCGTTCACAGGCTCTGGCCGAGGTCCAAGCCGGGCGAATGGACATGTTGCTGGATGCCCCGTTGTCAGTGGCAGGGCTTTCGACCCTGGACTACATCCATCCGCCGCTGGTGCGCAATGACTATCTGGTCTGGACCCGTAAAGACTCGTCGTTAACCTATGAAACCCCAGCTGATTTGCATGGGCATTCGGGTGCCCTGTCTGAAAAAGCGCGTATGACTGAAGCCTTCGACGCTTTTGCTCAGCACCAACTAACCCTGGAGCGTCAGCCAGGGTTGCCGCAGGCGATTCAGAAATTGCTAGAGGGCCAAGTTGAATATGTACTGGCGAGTCGTTATGCGGGCATCGCTACCCTGCAAGCTCTTGGTTTATCGGAAGATCTAGTGGCGCACCCACAACCGATTGACCAGCCCGGCCTGTTTTTGGCGATCTCCCATGACTCGGCCTGCAACGAGCCGTGGCTGCGCGGACAGCTTGCCAAAAAGATGACAGAATTGCCCGCCTCCGGCATGGCCGAGGCGGCTTTGCAACGCAATCTGGAACGTTGGAAATCACAGTTGCAGCAACCTTCAGCGTCCCAAAACAGTAGGAATCCTTAGTGACAATTCGACCTCTTTTCGCTGCCTTGGCTGTTGTGGCTTTGGCGGGTTGTGCAGCTGACCCAGCGCCGAATGAACAATTGCGTTTGACTGAACAGGCGCTTGAGCAAGCCAGGGCCATAGGCGCCAGTGCTGACACGGTGGCTGAACTCAAGCAAGCCGAAGACAAGATGGCTCAAGCGCAGGCCGATATGGCTGAAGCGTCTTACAAAGACGCTCGCATGCAGGCCGAACAGGCCGAACTGGATGCACGCTTGGCGGAAGCCCGCGTATTGACCCAAAAAAGCCAGGAACAATTGAACGTGCTCACTACCCGAATTACACGCTTGCGCAAGCAACTGGCGCAAGCGCAATGAACCTCGCGTCTGGTGTTTTCAGTGGTGCGTTGTTAGTGGCTTGCACCAGTTTGTCCGGTTGTGCCACTCATACCAATAGTGAGCAGGCTTTGCAGCAAGCCAGCAGCGAGTTTCAGGCGGTCAAGGAAGACAGTAATGTGCTGCGCATCGCGCCTAAAGACGTCATCCGGGCTGGAGAATCCCTTGCTCGCGCGGACCGCCTGTCCTCGTTCTGGGGCAGTGGCAACGATGTGGTGCATTACGCGTATCTGAGTCAGCGTTACAGCGACATTGCTCGCGAACACACCCAGCAAGTGCTTAATCAGGAGCGGGCAGCCAAGCTCGAACTGGAGCGCCAACGCCTGCAACTGGCTCTGCGTGAGGCCAAGTTACTGAGTGTCCAGCAGCAGGGTCTATGGCTCGAAGAGCAAATTATCAATCTGGCAACAACCCAGACAGATCGCGGCTTGGTGATGACGTTGGGCGATGTGCTGTTTGATACCGGTGCCGCCGAATTGAAAAATTCAGCCAACCGTACAGTGCTCAAACTGGTGCAGTTCCTGCAATTGAACCCCAAGCGCGTTGTACGCATTGAAGGCTACACCGACAGCACGGGTGGCCAGGAGGATAACGTCAAACTTTCTCTGGCTCGCGCGCAAGCGGTGGCGGATATGTTGATAGACCTTGGGATTGATGAAAAACGCATTCAAGTTGAGGGTTACGGTGATCAGTACCCTGTGGATGTCAATGCGACCGAGCGCGGCCGAGCACAGAACCGTCGGGTCGAAATCGTATTTTCTGACGAAAAAGGCCAGTTGGGCGCTGTCCGTTAAGCATTTAGCCCATCATGAGGGCGGTGGTTACTGATGTTTGTACCCATACAGTTACCCCCGCGTATGCACTGTACGGCTTAGATGAGTGACAACTGTGCCCGTACACTTCTAAACTGTTCCGGTATTGTTCGACACAAAAATAAAGCCTGAACAGTGAGTGCTACGCCATGACCAACCTGTTGCTGTATCAACGCATTGCTCAGCAATTGGCTGAGGATATTCGGCGTGGCGTTTACCAGCCGGGCGAGCGCGTGCCTTCGGTCCGCAAGATGAGCTCTCAGCTCAATGTCAGCCACGCCACGGTGTTGCAGGCTTACGCCAACCTTGAAGATCAAGGCCTGATTCGGGCGCGGCCACAGTCTGGCTACTATGTGCACCAAACCCCGGCGCTGACCGCACCCACCCCCGATATTGCCCGCGTGGAGCGCCCTGGACTGGTCACCCGCAGCAGCATCATCCAGCAGGTGTTGGTCGAATCACGTCGTGAAGGTGTCTTTCCACTGGGGGCCGCAGTCCCCAGTGTCGACTATTTGCCCGTACGGGCACTCCATCAACAATTGGCCAAGGTCACGCGCTTTCATAGCCCGCGAGCGTTCAGTTACATGTTCAGCCCAGGCTTTGAGCCGCTGCGCCGGCAGGTGGCGATCCGTATGCGTGACGCAGGGGTTGTGGTCGATCCGTCGGAAGTCATCATCACTCACGGGTGTGTCGATGCCTTGCAAATGTCATTGCGGGTGCTGACGCGTCCGGGTGACCTGATTGCAGCCGAGTCACCGACCTATTACGGGTTACTGCAACTCGCCGATCTGCTGGGTTTGAAAGTCATCGAAATCCCCAGTGACCCTGCCACGGGCATGAGTCTTGAGGCTCTGCAACTGGCCGCTAATCAGTGGTCAATCAAAGCCTTGGTGTTGACCACTCGCCTCAGCAATCCGCTGGGCGGCACCATGCCGGAAGAGCGACAAAAGCAGCTGCTACGCTTGGCCTCGGATTTCGATATCCAGATTGTTGAAGATGACATTTACGGCGAACTGATGTTTGAAGTCGGGCGCACCAAAGCTTTGAAAGCGTATGACCGCCTGGATCGTGTGATTTATTGCTCAAGCTTCTCGAAAACCCTGTCGCCGGGTGTGCGAATAGGCTGGATGATAGCCGGTAAGTTTCAGCAAGAAATTCAGCGGCTGCAAACCTTCACCACTCACTCGGCCTGTAGCGTCACGCAGATGGGCGTGGCGGCATACCTTGAAAATGGCGGCTATGACCGCCATTTGCGTTATATCCGACAGGAGTACCGCAAAAATCTGAGTGCATTTCAGTTAGCCGTTCAGCAGCACTTCCCACAGGGCACGCAAATGTCGCGTCCCAGTGGCGGTTTTATTTTGTGGGTAAGCTTGCCTGGTCGAGTCAATACTCAAGAATTGCATGTGCGGGCTTTGCAGCAAGGGATCAGCATCGCGCCTGGGCTGATTTTCAGCAACACCGAGCAGTTTAATCACTGCATTCGACTAAACTGCGGTATTCCTTGGAATCGCGAGGCCGAGCGGGCGTTAATGACGTTGGGGATGCTGGCCAGTCAGCTTTGCCAAGAGACAGCGAGCCTATACTGAATGAGCTGTGCGTACCCTGTTCATACCGGATGCTGAAATTCGGCTTGTCAGCCTATGACTAAAAGGCCAGCATTTGCACCTTAACCGTTGAAGCTGTGGAGTTATGAAAGCGAGATATTGTCTGGGATTCATATTGGCGGGCCTATTGACGGCGTTGAATGCTGTGGCGGCTACCGCTGATCAGCCGCAGCCTGAAGCCGCCAGCGTCAGGCCGCATGCGACCAAACCCGCGGCAAAACCTGCGGTCAGCGCGAAACAGGCAGCGGCCGAAAAAAAATCCTCCGCGGCGTCCAAATCAAAATCCAAGTCCAGATCGGCGCGCAAGAGCGCGAAAAAGCCTTTGCCCGCTGCCAAACTGGATTTAAGCTTGCCGCCTGACATGGTCCGACAACTCAGGCCTTTGGGCACTGTTCCGATGCCTGCACATAAACCTCTGTTACCCAACATGTTTGGTGACAAGACGGCTCAAGACAGTCCTTTTCAATTGAACGGGCGCCTTATCAGCAACGAGATGGGCCTGCAGTTGCGTAACGAAGCACGACAGAATGAAATCGAAGGTGCTGCATTGGAGTTTGAATTCAAGCAGTAGTCGGTGAGATGCAGCTTTTTATTCCCCAATGCCTGACTGAAAACTGACTGTTCAGTCACCTCGTTTTCTGCTGAACGGTCAATTTCAAACGCCTGTTCCAGCGAGTACTATCCCTTGTCATCCAACCACTTTGCCCCTCAATGAGACGCTTATGAATTGCCGTGAAGGCTGTGGCGCTTGCTGCATCGCCCCCTCCATCAGTACACCCTTGCCGGGCATGCCCAACGGTAAGCCGGCCGGTGAGCGTTGCTTGCACCTTTCAGTCGACGCTTTGTGTGGATTGTTTGGCCAGCCTGAGCGCCCCGCGGTATGCAGTGATTTCAAGGCCAATATCGACGTGTGCGGCAGCGACCGGGAAGAAGCTATAAACCTGATCGGTTGGTGGGAGCGGATGACAGCGGCTTAGTGTGTTTAGGCTCAAAGAACAAACCTCAACAATAAGGAATAAGACAATGGGTTCGTTGCATAAAGTAGCACTGGCATGTGGTTTGAGTGTTCTGTTGGCAGGTGTCGCCCACGCAGAAGACTGGAAAGTGGCAAAAGATGAAGATGGCATTAAAGTCTCCTTAAGTGAGGTGCCAGGCTCGCAGTACAAGGCTTATCAAGGTGTTACGCTCATCAACGCACCGGTTGCCAAAATCAGCGCCCTGCAAGAAGACGTTGCAGGTGCTTGTGCCTGGATTCACGAGTGCAAAACGCAAAAACTGCTCAAGCACGAAGGCGACAAAAGCTGGACCTATACCCAATTCAACACGCCTTGGCCTGTGACTCCGCGTGATTCGGTTCTACTGGTCACCAGCACCACAGCACCTGACGGCACCTTGACTCGTACACTCGAGGGAACCCCTACGTATTTGCCTGATGAGAAGGGTTTTGTCCGTGTTGCACAGGTCAAAGGCTTTTGGAAGCTGGTGCCTAAAGGTGCCAACCAGACGGAGGTCACTTATCAGGTGCACACCGAGCCAGGTGGCAGCGTGCCTTCGTGGCTGGCCAACAAATTTGTCGTTGATGCACCCTTCAATACTTTAAAGGCGCTTAAAGAGCGTGCGCAGAAGTAATACGTCTTTGTAGGAGTGATCGCCCGGTTCTGAATAGCGCATCTGTGCAGAGGTCGGGCGACGCCGTTAGGTCTTGTATTTAATCGTAAATATTTATTTATATTTCTGCCTCTACTTGGCAGTTCATGTCGCAGAGGACTACTCTGCTTCCAGGCCGGAGACATATACGCCCGGTTCTGATCTTGTTCGCTACATGCTTATTACTCCCGAATCGGACAAACCCTTGCCGTCTCGGAAGCGCTAAATGTCTATCCATTGCGAGGAGGACGTTTCATGAGCACAGCCCATCAAGAAGACCTCAGCAGCTATGTGCTGCGCCGCATGAAAGAAGGCGGTTTTGATTTTGCACGTATTCATCCCATTGAGTTTTACGCCATCTTCCCGGATGAGGAGCGGGCGCGCAGGGCTGCAGGCAAATTTTGTGGAGAATCTCTTAATGCCCAGGTCAATGTGCGTGATGACGGTGCCTGGCATCTGGAGTTGAGTAAGGTGATGTACGCCACCTACGGCGGTATTGGCGACTTTGAGCAGGACTTCGAAGCGGTCGTTGTTCCGCTGGGGGGAGTTATTGAAGGTTGGGGCGTAAAGCAGGAGGTACGAGGTCTGCTTAACTAAATCTGAGAGGGGTGATCAACGGCTGGCCTTGGGGTCGGCCGTTGACGTTTATGGAGTACGGTGCGTGAGTCTATTTTGCGCTGACGAAGATATGTCATCCGATAACCTTGGTCAGATTCGGCAAAATCAGCAACAACGTGGTGGCGAAGACAATGAGTCCTGCTTGGCGTACTTTCGTGTGTTTAAACATGGCGACCTGCCTTTTTGTTGTTATTCCTGAACGGCGACGCTCCATGACAAAGCCGCGCCCTCTGATAAGCGCCGAACCTGTCAACAAAGTTAACCTTAGAGCCCCATAACACATGACTTAGAACCGTTTCACATCATCTAAGTGCAGTAGGTTTCTAAAACGCTATTACTAACCCGGCACTCGCCCTGTCAGGCCATTGCTAGACACTGCGGGCAATTCGCCATCATCTACGCTTAGGTGCCTACCGTTCGTCAGGGAATGTTTTTCCGGCGTCATTTGATTGTCGATGGTGCTTTTATAGGGGCAGTCATTCGCTTGTAGGGCGAGCGTTGAGTGCTTGCCTTGAAATGTCGCACAAGGCAGGCTTTAGCGAGTTGCCCACTTCACAATCGCCGTTATCGTGCCAGGAACTTTTATGTCGCTACGCATCTGCATTCTGGAAACCGACATCCTGCGTCCAGAGTTTATTGATCAATACCAAGGCTATGGGCAGATGTTCAAACATCTGTTCTCCCAGCAGCCCATTGCGGCCAGCTTCGAAGTATTTAACGTGATGCAGGGTGACTATCCTGCAGATGATGAAGTATTTGACGCTTATCTGGTAACAGGCAGTAAAGCGGACTCCTTTGGTACCGACCCCTGGATTCAGACACTCAAAGACTATTTGCTCATCCGCTTCGAACGAGGCGATAAATTGCTGGGCGTGTGCTTTGGTCATCAGCTGCTGGCGCTGTTATTGGGGGGCAAGAGCGAGCGCGCGACCCAAGGCTGGGGCGTGGGTACTCATCAATACACGCTGGCGGCCAAGGCGCCGTGGATGTCCCCGGTCGTTGAGGACCTGACACTGTTGATCAGCCATCAGGACCAGGTCACGGCATTGCCAGAGAACGCAACGGTCATTGCATCGAGCGACTTCTGCCCATTTGCTGCCTATCACATCAACGACCAAGTGTTGTGCTTTCAAGGGCATCCCGAGTTTATTCATGACTACTCACGAGCCTTGCTGGATCTACGTCAAGAGCATCTTGGCGATCAGATCTATACGACTGGGGTTTCCAGTCTGGAGCGCGAGCATCACGGTCGTACCGTTGCCGAATGGATGATGCGTTTTGTTTCTCAGCCACACACTGTTTGACGTTAATCACTGACGTTCAGAAACGGGGCCAGACGGCCCCGTTTTGCGCTTTCACCCTGGGTACGTGTTATAGCCAGCCTGAGCGCTTGAAGCTGACCCATAACCCCGTCACGCCCAGCGCGATAAACCCCAGCACACCGAAATAACCGTAATGCCATGTGAGTTCCGGCATGTTCTGGAAATTCATCCCGTAAATACCGGCAACCGCCGTCGGGAAGGCCAGGATAGCTGCCCATGCGGCGAACTTACGCTGCACGATGCTTTGTCGTGAGGATTCCAGCAACACCACGATCTCTATGGTTTGCGTGGCGATATCGCGAAGGGTGGTGAGGTCCTCCATTTGGCGCGTGACGTGAATTTGCACATCACGAAAATACGGGCGCATGTTTTTGTCGATAAAGGGAAAGGTCAGGCGCTGTAATTCCTCGCTGATCTCGACCATAGGTGCGACATAGCGGCGTAACCGCAGAACATCACGACGCAGGCTGTGCAAGTGCACGATGTCAGCTTCATTGAGGGTATTGCCGAGAATATTACGTTCCAGTTGTTCGATTTCGGCGTGGATGGCCTCGCTGACGGGTTGATAGCTCTCGGTCACAAAGTCGAGCAGGGCATAGAGTACAAAATCCTCGCCATGCTCCAGAAGCAACGGGCGGGCCTCGCAGCGCTGACGTACAGCCCGATAGGAGGCAGAGTGGCCATTGCGGCAGGTGATGATATAGCCATTGCCAGCGAAGATATGAGTTTCGATGAACTCTAAGGTGCCGTTCGTGCGAATCGGGGAATAAATGACGATGAACAGCGCATCACCAAAGGTTTCGAGCTTGGGGCGACTGTGTTGCTCCAGTGCATCTTCGATAGCCAGTTCATGCAAATGGAATTGGCGCTGCAAGTCGGCTAATTGTTGCGCGTCAGGCTGCTCCAGGCCCATCCAGACGAAGTGGCCGGGCTTTTGAGCCCATACGCTGCTTTCGTCCGGTGAAATGTCCGTGATTTTCTTGCCTGCGTTGTAAACCGCGGCCGCAATAACTTTCCCCATAGTTCTAATCGCTTCTTCTTCAAAGGGTTAAGGCACGCAGCAGCTTAGCGCGCAATGCCTCCCTTTGAGTCAACAAACATTCAGAGGTTCGGGTTTGACGCTGTGGCTTTAGGTTTTGCCGCGACCGGCAGGCGACGGTTGTGTTGAGTGAGAAGCTCTCGATCCATTGCCTCAATGCAGTCACGCATTTGTACGCGACACTGTTCCATCAGGGCGGGCATGTCATCCAGAGTCAGGCCAGCGGTTGGAATGGCAGGTAATGAACGAATCTGGATATCGGCACTGTGCCAGCGGTTAAGTTGCAAATGCTGTGAGTATGTGCTCACACACACCGGCACAATGGGCACGCCAGCAGTGATCGCCATCTGAAATGCGCCTTTTTTGAAGGGCAGCAAGGTTTTGCCAAAATTGCGTGTGCCCTCCGGAAAGACCCAGATCGAGGTGTCCTTTTCTTGGAGCGTGCGGGTCGTCATCAGCATGGATTTGCGCGCTTTGTGCGCATTGCCGCGATCAATCAGCACATTGCCGGCCAGCCAGAACAACTGCCCGAAGAGGGGGACCCATTTGAGGCTTTTTTTGCCGATGCATACGGTGCGGCGGGGCACCACGTTGCCAAATACAAACAGATCATAGTTGGATTGATGGTTGGCAATGATCACGCAGCTCTGCGGCTTGTCCATCAACGGACCGACTTCGGACTTCAGCCTGTAACCCAAAATCCATTTTGCGGGCCAGGCGTAAATCCGAGCGCAGAGTCTGCTGTTATCCGGGTTAAAAGGTCGGCACATACCCAGCAGTACGCCTAATACACCCGCGAGCACAAAATGCAGGCTCATTAACATCATACGGAACGAAAGTAGCATTTACAGGATCGCCAAAATCAAAGGTGGCGCAGTGTACGGATGTGCTCCGTATTCGGCAATTACCCCGATACACGTAGGAGATTACTGATGTTTAAGCATTTGTTTCAATGAGAGCCCTGAAGGACAAGCTAAAGGTGTTTACCGTGCGTAAACAGCCTGAGGGGCAATCCCGATTGCCGGGAGCAATCGGGGTGACACCTTGCCCCAAGGTTAGAGAGCGTGGTCTTTATCCAGTTCGATGGCCTTATCCAGCGTGTCCAGCAGCTCTTTGCGCACTTTGAGCTTGGTGTTCTTGTGTGCCTTCATATTGATTTTCTTCAATTGGCGCGCCACTTCCCGTGCTGTATCCAGCAACGCCTCAGGCTTGACGACCTGATCCAGAAAGCCTGCCTCTACCGCGCTGACCGGGTTAAACATCTCACCGTTGATAACAGAGCGGTGGAACGCCGATTTACGCAGCCGATCGCGGGCCAGCTCAATGCCAGCGTGGTGCATGGTCATGCCGATTTGCACCTCATTCAGACCAATGCTGAAGGGGCCTTCAACGCCGATCCGGTAGTCGACTGAAAGCAATAGAAAAGCTCCCTTGGCCACGGCATGGCCCGGGCAGGCAATTACCACAGGGAAGGGGTGAGACAGAAGGCGTCGCGCCAGAGAGGAACCTTGGCGAACCAGCTCAATCGCCTGTTCGGGGCTAGCCGTCATCACCTTCAAATCATAACCACCCGACAGAATGCCTGGCTGCCCGGTAATGATGACCACCGCGCGATCTTTCTCGGCTTGATCCAGTGCCGCGTTAAAAGCAGAGATCACCTCAGGGGAAATGGCGTTGACCTTGCCATTGCTCAAGGTCAGGGTGGCGATACCGTCGTCCAGCTGATAGGAAATCAAGTCACTCATGGCGCAATTCCTTGTAGTTAAGTGGGTCAGACGTTACCCAGCGCCGCGACGCAGGTAAAGCGCTGTGACTGACCGGTGAGTCAGGCCATTTGCTGGCGCCTTCTCTATAGAAGGCGGCGCGTCTGCGGTGTGGGTTTGAATTGGCATTGAGCCCAGGCTGGAGTTTGGCTGATTCGCCCCTTCGATAAGCCCCTGAAATGAGCTAATTCTGTAAGCACATGAAAAATCTGAAAAAAACATTTGTCATATCGAAAGCTTTCGACTACATTAGCGCGCCTCGACAGACAGAACTTGTTTGACGAGATACGGTGAAGTGTCCGAGTGGCTTAAGGAGCACGCCTGGAAAGTGTGTATACAAGAAATTGTATCGAGAGTTCGAATCTCTCCTTCACCGCCACATTCTACAAACACAAACCCCTGATTTTCCTAGAGAAAGTCGGGGGTTTGTGGTTTCTGGCGTCTGGAAAAGGGCGATATGGGGCTGAAAAGGTCTGAGGTATCTTTTGCGACCATTTAAGCAAGGTCAATTCAATCAGCGCTTAAGGACATAGTGGTTGGTCAGACGGGTTGATCAGTCGTTACGGCTGTTCAGCTTGGGTGATCTTGCGCAGAGGCTGGGCGGCTGGACTGTTATTGGTTTTCTGGGGTGCTCATGCGCCGGTCATGTAGAAATCTACCAATTGCCACAGGCAGCTATCAGCCAGAGCCGGTCATCGTGTGGACACAAGCTCTGGCCTGTTTAATCTTCAACAAACTCATATATGCAGTACATATTGAAGTTATAAAAGCCCTCTCATTTAAATCTCATGAGAGGGCCTTTTTTAAGGCGTATTAATGACTGAGGAGTCCATTATTTAGATGGGTTCACCTCCCATTTACGGGGTAAGATTATTATCTCGACCAATTAGTCTGGGTGTTGTAGTTACGATAGCAAGACTTCCGCTTTTAACCGTTCGATATGGGCCAAGCGATTCTCGCGGTGAATACGTTTAGTGGTCGTTCGTTCCGGATAACAGCGCATGAACATATTGGTGAAGTGTTCACCATAATGAATGGATGCATCTTTTCGCTCCCTAACACCGGGCGGGCAACAGCTTCGAAGTGGGGTTCGTGGAAGTAGGCGAATGCAAAACGCTCACGGGTGTTCAGCTTGACTTTATGGGGCGTAGATAGCAACAAACCATCAGTTAGAAACTGCAGAATATCCCCGGGGAAGACTGTAAAAACCTGGGGGACTGGTTTGACATATGTCCAAGGCTCATCATGTTCGAATTGACCGGCAGAACTCTCTGTTTGTAACCAGTTTCTGTTGCGTTTTTCTCCTGCAACTGGCGGGCGAATATACAAGCCCCCCACATCATCCTGGCTGGCGATGACCAATAAGCCATAATCTGTATGGGCGCCAATCCCTCTGGATGTGCTGGAGGACTCGGCAGGGAAGCGAAGCACACGCATATGGTGCCATCCGTTTTTAGTCAGCGATGTCAGGGTGTCCTTATCAGGCAGCCCAAGCCCCAGGGCAACCAGCTCCAGCAGTTTTTCCCCTACATGGCCTAGCTCGTCCATATAGTTCTGCATGCTGGATTTATAGTCGGCGTCGGGCCATGGTGCGGGGCCGTGACAAGGCCAGCCCTGTTGGACCTGTTCGCTGGTATGCGGTAGATCTTTGCAGACCGTGAATATCTCCGGGTTGTCCCGTTCGCCAGCCGTAACTTCTTCGCCTGAAAATACATATCCGCTGTAGCTTAGATCGCTCAAGCAACTGGCTTTTCCGCGTGAGGCATTTTGAAAAAGCGCTTGCTAGCCTGCAGAGCACTTTGCAATGCGAGCTCTTGCGCGGTTGTGCTTGCTATCTGGAAGATCCCGTCGGTTTGCCATGCATTAATCAGTGCGTGACCTAGCGCTTTATCGGCAGAGCTGCCGGTGATGCGTTCGGGCAAAACGAAAGTGTGTAAGTCAGTCATTGTCGTTCCCTCTTAATCCATTTAAAGGGATGTACTCTCAATCAATGAGGCGTTGGAATTCGATACTGCGCTCAACGGAACTGCACCAGAACAGTGGTTAGACACTGCTGGATCATGTACATCTAAAAATCCCCTTGCGGGAGTAAATTTCTAGCGTGGATTAGCGGTTTAAGCAAGAGGCTTTAGTAATTATTTTCCCCTCCTTGATGCAGGCGCATAAATTAAACTGCGACGATGAGAGTTGTTATAATTTGTTACTTATAGCTAGTTGTTTACTGCTTATTACTTATTACTTATTACTTGTTACTTATTAGTTAACAAAAATAGGCTTGTGCTTATGGTTGTCCATTCAGGGAGTGAATTTTGTTTTGGACGCAGATAGCAGAGGTTAATTCAGGTCCCTACTGGCTGGTGAATCACATTTGCACGTGTGTGGCCCAGCGCATCGACCCGGCACTAAAGGCCACTCACTGACGCGCTGTTAGTCCTACAGCAAATTGCTCATTCGTAAGGTCTCCCATCTTTATGCGTGAACTGCCACTTGCCGTCAGCACCCATGACGGTTTGTAGATCGTCTGATGGGTAAGTGACGCTGTCCCCAGCGCTGCGGTCGCCCACCTCTAGGATGACGCAGTCTTCGTCAGATAGATTCTCAAGATGATGTGCAAGGCCTTGGGATGGAAATCCCACGACCATACCCGGTGCCAGTTGCACGGTTATCTCCCCGCGAATCAAGGTGGGAAAACCCTCCAGGACATAGATAAATTCATCCTGTCGCGAGTGTGTGTGATGAAGCGCTGAAAGGCTTCCGGGTGATAGCTGGATCAGGTTCACGCCAAAGTTTTTGATATTGAAGAGGTCGCCCAGCGGCCTTTTTTTGCGTCCCTGTGTGAGGGAGGCAAAGGGCCCAGGATAGTTGTTGGGTCGAGTCCTTTCTGGTGCATCGATCGCTTTAATTGGGGTTGGCTCAGTCGGTCCCGTCATTTTATTTTCCTGGGCTATTTTCAAGGGTGGCTGTTAACAGGTTGGCGCTTTCTGACGTACGCCACTGCTCCACTCGTCAGAAAAATGCATCCTTATCTAAACCTTTGCCACCCACGGCCTTCAGATTCTTAGCAAGGAATAAACCTGCCTTTTTCTGGAGGACGTTATGAATACCCTGAAGGGCCTTAATCGCTTTGTTGCTGGCTGTGCTTTAGCGTGTTGCGCTTTAGTCGCAGGTCCGGCGATGGCAAACAGCCCGGCCGACTTCGTTGAAAAGGTTGCTGCAACGAGTGTTGCAGAAATTGAAACCAGCCGGATGGCGATCGGTAAAACCTCGTCCACCGATATCGAAAGTTATGCAGTAGAAATCATCAAGGATCAGACCGACGCCAACCGCGACTTGAAGAAAATTGCCAGTGAGCAAGATCTGCCCGTGCCAACGCACGAGCAAATACTTAGCAAAGCCAAGCCCATGATGCTTGAGGTGCAGGAGGGCGATTCATTTGATGCTGCCTATGCCGCCAGTCAGGTCAAGGCGCGTGAAGAGGCAATCGAGTTGTTCAAGCAGCAAGTTGATACGCCCGCGTCACCTGCGCTGAAGGCCTTTGCGGAGAAGTATTTGCCTAAATTTGAAATGCACTTGGTAATGGCCAAAAAGCTCGTCGATGCCCATCACAAGTCCTGAGACTTCTGCACTCGCCACTCCATGTCTAGAGCAGGCAGTGGCGAGTGCAGGGTGTTACTCGGTGACGTTGTCCCTTTTGGTCACAGTGGCGTTAAAGGATGTTTCAGTCACGTTAAACTGCATTTCTTGATCCTCGCCCATGCGTTGGTACTGTTTACGAATTGCCGTGAGCTCTTTTGCCGTGAGTCGATCTAGGCCCAATACGGCGTTCTGTGCTTGCTGGGTGGCGCGAAGCAACTCATCAATCTTGATGTGGAGCACATCGTTGTCCCGGTTTTGGGTGTTCTGAATCAAGAAGACCATCAAAAACGTGATGATGGTGGTGGACGTGTTGATGATCAGTTGCCAGGTATCGTTGTAGTGAAACCACGGGCCGGAGGCAGCCCATAGCACGATCATGAAAAGGGCGAACTGGAAAGTTCGGGGGCTCCCGGCCATTTTGGACAGGTTCTGGGAAATTTTTTCGAAACGCATGACAGCAGTCCGCAGAGAAGTGGTTCAGGTATGACCTCAGCCGTCCTCTGGAATTCTTTTTTTTACCGCGTCTTATTAAGCGTCTTTAGTCGTGAGTCGTGGCCTCTCAGGCTGCATCGTTTCGGACGCAGCCTGGTCGGGGTTTAAGGTTTCATCGTGCCCGACGGTGCGGGTACAGCACTGGCAGGGCTGTCATCGTCGTTACCCATCGAGCCGTTGCCGTCGGTATTCATACCGCCTTGACGGCCAGGATCATTGCCCTGCATATGCGGATCCACAGAAGGATGGGTGGGTACATCCGAATCGTTATGGATTTTGGCATCGGGGGTAATGGTCGGTTTTATATCTTGGCCCGCAGGTGGCTCCTGAGGGTTGGTGGGTACTGTCGGGCCTGGCGGCGAGGCAGCAAAACCGTTTGTAAAGAGCACACAAAGCAAGGCAGCCAGCGAGAGCGTTTTAAGCGATGAAGTGATCATGGTTGCGTCTCCAGACATTGGGGAGTCGTACCTGATATTGGTGTGCTGGCGTGCAGGTTTAGTGCCGTGCAGGCGACGAACGGCGGGCCGTTGGCCCTGTGTCGCCTGCAAGCGCGATGGAATCAAACAGTGATGTCATTGAACCCGCAATATTCCTCCCAGCTCATGTCAAGCGCTTCAGCGACTTCCTGATGGACTTCGAGTCGCATGGCCTTGAGCTCTTCGGGGCTGCGTGCGATCAGTTCCAGCGCCAGTTCCCAAGGGTCAAGCCCGCGGTTTTGAGCCTCGTCTTCGAATGCCCAGAGAATTTGTTGCTGACGGTCTTCTGCGCTCAGGTCTTTCATTTCTTCAAGCAGCTCAGGGTGCGACTTGATGAAGGTGTCCAGGGCCAGCTCGTTACGGGATTCTTTAGGGATCATGCGGCGTCTCGAAACAATAAGGTGACCCGCGTGGGTGGGCCGTTTTCGGGTGGGTTACGCATCCTAGGGGCTGTTCCCGTTTCTTTGCAAGCCGCGTCGCGGCTGCAATTAAACGGGAACAGAGCTTGGCGAGTTACCCCAGGGATGAAAAGTGTTGCAGCCGTGCTTAACCGACAGGTTGTAACTTGCTTTCGCGTTGCAGGCTCAAGCCCCACACCGCCAGTGCCAGTGTTGCCACAACCGCCCCGACAATGACGATGCCGTCCCAGCCAAAGGCCGGATAGGTCTGCGCGCCCACCAGTGAGCCCAAAGCACCCCCTATGAAATAGCAGGTGATATAACCGGCATTGAGGCGATTTCGTGCGGCTGGACGAACCTTGAACACGGCGTTCTGGTTGCTGACGTGCACCAGTTGTACGGCAAAGTCGAGCGCCAGTACGCCGATCAGCAAGGCGGCCAATGAATGGCCGGCATACGCCATAGGCAACCAGCACGCGAGAAGAACCAGCAGGCCTATGGTGGTGGCCAACTGTCCCTTGCCGCGGTCGGCCATGCGCCCGGCCCAGTTTGCAGCCACGGCGCCGACGGCCCCCGCGAGGCCAAACAGGCCGATGACCGCGTCGGAGAAGTTGTAGGGCGGCACGGCCAATAGAAAGGCCAGCGGCGTCCAGAACAAGGCGAATAATGAAAAGGTCAGCAAGCCCAGCAGGGCGCGCAGGCGTAGCACAGGCTCTTCGACAAACAACGTGAACACCGAGCCGATGAGTTTGGGGTAGCTCAGTCCGGCGCTGTGATGGTGGTTGGGGAGTGCGCAGAACAGAGCAATGGCACTGATCAGCATCAGAGCCGCAGCCAGCAGGTAAATAGCTCGCCAGTCACCGGCCGAAGACAAGGCGCCCGCCACCGTGCGAGCCAACAATATGCCCAGCAGCAGGCCGCTCATCAATGTGCCCACCACACGGCCACGGCTTTGCGGGTCTGTCAGGCTGGCCGCCATAGGCACCAGCACTTGAGCTGAGACCGAAAACAATCCCGTCATCGCCGTGCCCACCAATAGCCAGGTCAGTGACGGTGCGAATGCGCTTATCAACAGGCCTAACGCACTGAGCAAGGTCATGGTGACGATGAGTCTGCGTTGCTCAAACAAATCCCCCAGCGGAACCAGTAGCAGTAAACCTACGCCGTAACTGAGCTGCGCGGTAATCACCACGGTGCCGGCGCTGCTCATGCTCAGGCCTAGCTCTTGGGCGATGGTATGCAGCAAAGGCTGCGCGTAATAGTTACTGGCGACAGCGAGGCCAGTGGCGGTGGCCATCAGCAATATCAGGGCCGTGCTGAGCGGTTTGGTTGCAGGGGGAGAGGCGGACATTGACTGTCTCGTTGGCAGGGGGAGGTGATGAATTATCCGGATTGACGACCACAAATGTAATTAAATATGTATATGCGTCTGATTACTGAATTGAAAAAGCCCCTCACCATGACAGTGAGGGGCTTTCAGTGAGTCACTACGCTGACTAGTTGCGACGGCCCAGCAACAGGCCCACCACCAAGCCGAAACCGGCAGAGATGGCTACGGTTTGCCATGGATGGCCACCGATATAGTTTTCGGTCGCATCCACCACAGGTTTGGTGCGTTCACGCACATTGCTCACCGAATCCAGCGCCTGTTTCAGCTTCAGGCCGACCTGCGCACGCAGGGTTTCGCCTTCTTCGCCCACCAGCGATGCACTGTCACTGAGCAGCTTTTCAGATTCGGCAATCAAATCTTGCAGTTCACTGAAAGCTTGATCCTTGATTTGATCTTCAGCAGCTTGTACGGCGTTTTTACGAGCCATTGCGGTACTCCTAGCAGGTCAAAGGGTGATGAGTTATGGAGTCAACCCGAGACTAAAAAGTTGCATCGGTTTGCGGGTTGTTTTTTGAGGGCGGATTGAGCCTGAGGTAACAGCGTAGTAAAAAACCAGACTGAGACACTTCTTTCGACGGTGTAAGATGTCGCCTTATTTACACCGCAGGAAATTCTCATGAGCTTCAACCTCGCCAACAAGCCCCTCGCTGAGCGTGCGGCGCTTGAAGATGAAAAATCCCGTTTGTATGACCTTTGGCAGAGCAATCTGGGTAAAGCCAAAGGGGATGCTGCGCGCCTGTTTGGTGAGCGCGCCAAGCGCAAGGGCAATTGGTCGCAATGGGTGCGCGCCGAGCTGGATGCGATGTCGCCCCCGGAATACGCAAATATGGTGCGCAGTGAAGTCAATCGTTTGATGGCTGCCAAGTAGCACGCCAGTGTCAATGGGTGTTGCAAACCATAAAGGTTTGTACCGAACCGCCGACGTTTATCTGCACGTCGTCGTCAGGCTGCTTACGTAACAATGCAGCGCCCAAGGGGGAGCGTGGCGTGATGACGGTGATTGTCTGGCCTTCATGAGTCAGCTTGAGTCCGGCCGCGTCAGGGGCGAGAAAGACCCACTGTTCGTTGCCGTTATCGGCCTCCAGCCGTATTAAATCCCCGATTTGAATGCCTTGCGCCGTGTCGTACGGCACCTGTGTCATGGCCTGGCAGTTTTTAAGCGCTTGGCGAATCTCTTCGACCCGGCGCGCTTGGCCTGTTGCCAGATACGAGGCTTCAAGGCCAAGGGTGTCGTACTTGTTCTCGGCGATATTTTCTTTGTCGGTCGCCGCTTCGTAGGCCGTTTGCGCTGCGCGTTGGAGCACATCAAGGTCGACTTCGAGTTTTTTCAGCAGCAACAGGTACACAGCGTTTTTATTCATGGTTTTCAATAGGGCAGGTCGACAAGCAGGGATTGTCGCACGACTACCCGACCGATTAATCCGTCACACGTCTTCTGCCTGCGTTGAAATATGCGGACAATCGGCCCTTTTAATATGGGAGCCCGGAATGAAAGCCTCCTGGGATATTTTTTGCAGTGTGGTCGATAACTACGGCGACATTGGAGTCACTTGGCGTCTGGCCCGGCAATTGGTCGCCGAGCATCAACAGTCCGTGCGGTTGTGGGTTGATGACTTAAATGCCTTTGCACCCCTTTGCCCTGAAGCTGACGCGAGCGTTGCCCAGCAATGGCAGCAGGGTGTTCACGTGTGTCAGTGGCCTGAGCAATGGCGTACGGTAGAAGTCGCCGATGTGGTGGTTGAGGCCTTCGCCTGCAAGCTGCCAGAGCCTTATTTGCAGGCTATGAAAGCCCGCGACACGCCCGGTTTGTGGATCAACCTTGAGTATTTGAGCGCTGAAGACTGGGTCAGTGGGTGTCATGGCTTGCCATCGCTGCGGCCTGATGGCTTGAAGCGAATGTTCTTTTTTCCAGGGTTCGGTGCTGGGACGGGAGGGCTGCTGCGTGAAGCAGATTTGCTCGCTCGGCGACGTGCATTTGATCAAACTCCCCAAGCGAAACAGGCATTTTTGCAGGAGTTGGGCGTGTATGCGGCTGATAACGCCCGCCTTATTTCCCTGTTTGCTTACGAGAATACCGGCTTGGCCAGTTGGCTGGATGCCATGGCCGCAGGCTTGGAACC
This sequence comes from Pseudomonas sp. 2024-210, assembly GCF_045062345.1. Taxonomy (NCBI): domain Bacteria; kingdom Pseudomonadati; phylum Pseudomonadota; class Gammaproteobacteria; order Pseudomonadales; family Pseudomonadaceae; genus Pseudomonas; species Pseudomonas sp. 2024-210. The sequence continues at coordinate 79,713 of NZ_JBJGEJ010000013.1, forward strand.
CACTCATCTGTTGGTGCCGCAAGGCCGCATTATGGGTGATTTGCTGCGCTGGCTCGGGGTGGAGGAACTGGCGCTGGGTTCGGTCGAGCAGCGCGGGGCATTGGTCGTTCAAGCGTTGCCGTTTGTCCGCCAACAAGATTACGACACGCTGTTATGGTGCTGTGATTTCAATGCAGTGCGCGGCGAGGACTCTTTTGTACGGGCGCAATGGGCAGGGCGGCCATTTCTTTGGCACATCTATGAGCAGGAAGAAAATGCGCACTGGGACAAACTCAATGCCTTTCTCGCTCTGTATGTTAAAGACCTTACCCCGGCCGCGGCTCATGCATTCAAAAGTCTATGGCATGCCTGGAATGCCGGTTCTGATATGGCGCCGGGCTGGAATCTGCTGCTTGAGCACTGGCCAGAGCTGGTTGCACATGCCGAGCGCTGGTGTCTGGAACAGTCATTGCAAGCTGATCTTGCTCAAGCGCTAGTACTGTTTTATAGAAATTGGATATGATACGCGGCCTAGATTTTTGTAAATCTCAATCCAAATTCGGATACTCGCAATGAAAACTGGTAAAGAGCTTAAACCCGGTACAGTCATCAAGCTCGAAAACGACCCTTGGTTGGTTCAGAAAGCTGAATTCACCAAGTCCGGTCGTAACAGCGCAATCATGAAGACCAAGCTGAAGAACCTGCTGACTGGCTACAAGACTGAAATCGTATACAGCGCAGATGACAAGCTGGAAGATGTGATCCTGGATCGTAAAGAAGCGACCCTGTCCTTCATCAGCGGCGACACCTACACGTTCATGGACACCACTGACTACACCATGTACGAGTTGAACGCTGAAGACATCGAAGCTGTTCTGCCTTTCATCGAAGAAGGCATGACCGACGTTTGTGAAGCTATCTTCTTCGAAGAGCGTCTGGTATCCGTAGAGCTGCCGACCACTATCGTGCGTCAGGTTGACTACACCGAAGGTTCCGCTCGCGGCGACACTTCGGGCAAGGTGATGAAGCCTGCCAAACTGAAAAACGGTACTGAGCTGAGCGTTGCAGATTTCGTTGAAATCGGCGACTGGATCGAGATCGATACCCGTGACGGTGGCTCCTACAAGGGCCGCGCCAAGGTTTAAACCTGGCGTTAACCGCACGCTGAAAAGCCCGGCCATAAGGTCGGGTTTTTTTTTATTCATCAAAAAGGCCCGGTTTAGCGCTTTGCCGTGCGCAAGTGACTGGGTAGCATGTGTGCTCCCGAAGAGAGGCCCGCAATGCTGATTGATTTTGTTATGTATGGTGCCTTGGGCATCGCCATGGGCGCGCTGGGTGGATTGTTTGGAATTGGCGGCGGGCTGATCGCCATTCCTGTGCTGGGGTTGTGGTTCGGTCTGGATCAGCAGTTGGCGCAAGGTACGGCTTTAGCGATGTCAGTGCCCAACGTGTTTTTGGCCCTGTATCGCTATCAGCAGCGCAACCGGATCAATGTGCGTCAGGCATTGCCACTGGTGCTGATGAGCTTTTGCTTCGCCTGGCTGGGCGCAATGCTCGCGGTTGGGGTTGATGGACGACTTATTCGCTGGGGTTTTGTCATCTTTTTACTGGCAATCACCTTGTACAACCTGATCAAGATGTTTATTTCGCCGGCCTCGCCGGTGAGTGGCTCACGTTTTGGCTGGCCATGGTTCGGTGTCTTGGGCGCTGTGGCGGGTACCACGGGCGGTCTGTTTGGCGTGGGCGGCGCGGTGGTAGCGGCTCCCGTACTGACCAGTGTGTTTGGTACAACTCAAGTGGTTGCCCAAGGCCTGTCGCTGGCCCTTGCTGCACCCAGCACCGCGGTTACGCTGGTGACCTATGCGGTCCATGGTGAGGTCAACTGGGGCATGGGAGTGCCGCTGGCGATCGGTGGACTGTTGAGCATCAGTTGGGGCGTGAAGATGGCTCATGCCATGCCGGAGCGCCTGTTGCGAGGCTTGTACTGTGCCTTTTTGCTGTTATGCGCTGCGTTGCTGGCGCTCAAAGCTTAAAGCCTTCAACGATGTACTCTGCAAAGCACTCAATAATGGGCGAAGAAACACTGTTGGGCTTTCGCAATAGCACAATACTGGCCGAGGGAAGCGTGGGCAGGTTTTCCTCCTCGCCGATAATTCGCAGATTATCCGTGAGCAGACTTTGCAGCTGGGCAGTTACAGCCAGTCCGGTACTGACCACGGCATTGATCGCCGCCAGGCTGGCACTGGTGTAGGCCACACGGTATTCGCGTTGCTGAATATCCAGTGCATTGCAGGCCCAGGTTCGGCAAAAACAATCGGTATTGAACATCGCCAACGGCAAGGGTGTTTGTTCGTGGGGCGAGAAGCCTTGGGCCACCATCCATACAAAACGCTCCTGACGCAGGATCTGGCCCATTTCAGTGCCGGGTTTTCGCGTCACGATGGTCAGGTCGAGGTCATTGCGTTGCAGCAACATTGATGACGGTTCGCAATGCACTTCGACATTGATCAGCGGGTAGTCCTGAGCAAAGCGAGACAGCACGCCGGGTAAAAAGCGCATCACATAATCATCGGGCGAACCGATTTTGACGGTGCCGACCATGTGTGGCTGGCGCAGGGTATTAATCACTTCGCTGTGCAGTTTAAGAATCCGCCGGGCATAACTGAGCAGCACGACCCCTTCAGGGGTGAAGCTGACAGTACGTCCATCACGCTGGAACAGTGCGCATTGCAGCACATCCTCCTCCAGGCGTTTCATTTGCATGCTCACAGCTGATTGCGTGCGATTGATGACTTCAGCGGCACGGGTAAACCCGCCGTGATCGGCAATCGCGGCGAAGGTGCGCAACAAATCAGTGTCGATACTGGGGAAGTCAGCCATTCATCAATCTCTGAGATGTATCGCATAAGAAACATTCGTTGGATTGATATTACGCCCGAGCTGAGACTTGAGCCATCTCAAAGGAGGTGCCAAGTGATGAAAGGTCAAAGAGGCAGGGTGTGGATGACTCAGGTTGCTCGCTGGTATCAGCTTTCGCGGGAAAGAGCCTGCCTGAGGCGAATCAGCGATGCAGCGTTGAAGGATCTGGGGCTGAGCAGGGCGGATATTGAGACTGAAAGTCAGCGGGCTTTTTGGGATGATCCGTTTAACAAGTGAGTGCGCGTTGTCCGTGGCCCTTAGCCCAACCCTCTCCCAAGGAGAGGGTTGGAAGCTTTTAGCGTTTAACCTGTTTCAATGTCTCGGCAATCAAAAACGCCAGCTCCAGCGATTGGTCGGCGTTCATGCGCGGGTCGCAGTGGGTGTGGTAGCGATCCGATAACCCGTCTTCAGTAATCGGGTTGGCCCCGCCGATGCACTCGGTGACGTTCTGGCCGGTCATCTCGATATGAATGCCGCCGGCATAACTGCCCTCGGCCTCATGCACCTGGAAGAATTGCTTCACCTCGCCGAGGATCTGCGCAAAATCACGGGTCTTGTAGCCGCTGCTCGCCTTGATAGTGTTGGCGTGCATCGGGTCGCAGCTCCACAGCACCTGCTTGCCTTCGCCCTCGACGGCGCGAATCAGCTGAGGCAAATGGTCGCCCACCTTGTCAGCGCCCATGCGCACGATCAGGTTGAGACGGCCCGGATCGTTTTGCGGGTTAAGAATGTCGATCAGACGAATCAAGTCCTCGTTGTTCATGCTCGGTCCAACTTTGACCCCGATCGGGTTGTTGACCCCGCGCAGGAACTCGACGTGGGCGCCATCGAGCTGACGTGTCCGGTCACCGATCCACAGCATATGGGCCGAGCAGTCGTAGTAATCGTTGGTCAGACTGTCGCGGCGTACAAAGGCTTCTTCGTAATTGAGCAGCAACGCTTCGTGGGCGGTAAAGAAGCTGGTTTCGCGCAGCTGCGGCGAGCTGTCCATGCCACAGGCGCGCATGAAGGCCAGGGTTTCGTCGATGCGATCAGCCAGTTGGCTGTATTTCTCAGCCAGCGCTGAGTTGGCGATAAAGTCCAGGTTCCATTTGTGTACCTGGTGCAGATCGGCAAAGCCGCCTTGGGCAAATGCGCGCAGCAGGTTCAAGGTGGCCGTGGACTGGTGATAGGACTGCAGCAAGCGCTCAGGGTCAGGGACGCGGCTTTGTTCATCAAAGCCGATACCGTTGACGATGTCGCCGCGATACGCGGGCAACGTAACCCCATTGATCGTTTCATCATTGGCCGAGCGCGGTTTCGCGAATTGCCCGGCCATGCGCCCGACTTTCACCACTGGGCAACCGGCGGCGAAGGTCAGGACAATGGCCATTTGCAGCAACACTTTGAAGGTATCGCGGATCTTGGCGGCTGAAAATTCCGCAAAACTTTCGGCGCAATCACCGCCCTGAAGCAGAAACGCCCGTCCTTGAGTCACCTCGGCAAACTGTCGGCGCAACTCGCGGGCCTCTCCGGCAAACACCAGTGGCGGATAACTGGCCAGGCTTTGCTCGACTCGCAGCAAGTGCGCCGCGTCCGGGTAGTGGGGTTGTTGCTGGATCGGCAGGGCGCGCCAGCTGTCAGGGCTCCAGGATTGGCTCATCGCAGACTCTAGTATTCAGAAGGGGGTGGTGCATGTTAGCAGCAATTAGTGCGTGACCTGTTAAGCCGCAATCGCTGACAATCGCGCCTTTGCGCTCATGCTGAGTGGTTGATTTTTACAGTGCTGCGGGTGTGCCGGAGCGCGGCAAGGAGAGGAAATGACTGAGGAGCGCGTGGAGCGTCTGCTCGCTGAAGTCCATGATGATTTCGGCATGATTCGAGTGCTGGAGGTTGCTGACTACCGCTTCCTCGAATTTGGTGATGCGATCGAGCAAAGCTGTGTGTTCACGGCGGACCCCAGCTGGCTGGAATACGACTACACCCGCGCCATGCTGATCGGGGCGCTGTGCCATGAAGCGCCGGAGAGCGCGTTGTTTCTGGGGCTGGGTGCCGGCACTCTGACTCAGGCCTGTCTTAAGTTCTTGCCCCTTGAAGACGTTGAAGCTATTGAGCTGCGTCCGGACGTGCCCCGTCTGGCCATCGAATACTTGGGGTTGGACGATGACCCGAGGTTGTACATCCGCATCGGAGATGCGCTTGAACTGCTGGACACCGCCGAACCGGCCGACCTTATTTTCGTCGACCTGTATAACGATTTGGGACCAGCCGCCGGGCATTTAGCGTGGACATTTTTGGAGAACTGCCAGAAGAAGCTCGCGCCCAATGGCTGGCTCATCATTAACCAGTGGGCGACCGACGACGGCAAACCGCTGGGGGCTGCTCTGCTGCGCGGACTTTATCACCGTCATTACTGGGAACTGCCGGTCAAAGAGGGCAATGTCATCCTGATGGTGCCTGCCGAGCTTGACCAGACACTTGATCTAGACGCGCTGACGGCTAGGGCTCAAGCCTTGGCACCGCGGTTGGGCTATTCACTAGAGTCGCTGATCAAGGCGATTCGCCCTGCTACGTGAGGTGTAAAGATGAATCGTTTTAGCGTTTGCTCCCGTGCAGGCAGGCGTTTGACGATTTTTAAACCTCGAAAATATCGTTGAAGCCCGGCCTACAGAGGCATACAGGCTATTTTGTCTTAAAAAAGCGCTTCTTTTTTTTGATAAATCCGGTATAGTGCGCGCCGGCCTTTAGCCGGGCCACGTTTAGGTGTCGCATTTCCCGAAGCACGCTTCGGCTGCTCGTCCGTTTCGCGGACAACCCTGAACGCTCCATTCATTTAAACGTTTTCGCAAATCCCCGCCGACAAAGCAGCCAGGGCGACTCTTGAGTCTTACACGGCATGCGCAGCTTTGGAGCATGGGTCTTTGCGGATGCACTTAGAGGCAGACCCATGACCCAGGAAACCGGCGGCTTCGCCGCTTTTAATCTTAATCCGAACATTCTTGCAGCAGTCGCAGCGACTGGCTACGAAGAACCTTCGGCTATTCAGCATCAATCGATCCCGATCATTATGGCCGGTCACGACATGATTGGTCAGGCGCAAACCGGTACGGGTAAAACCGCCGCGTTCGCACTGCCGATTCTGCATCGCATCGATCCTGCTAAGCGCGAGCCGCAAGCCCTGATCCTGGCGCCAACCCGTGAGTTGGCGCTGCAAGTAGCAACCGCTTTCGAAACCTACGCCAAGCAAATGCCGGGCGTTACTGTTGTAGCCGTTTACGGCGGCGCCCCTATGGGCCCACAACTGAAAGCAATCCGTAATGGCGCTCAGATCGTTGTCGCCACTCCGGGCCGTCTGTGCGACCACTTGCGTCGCGACGAAAAAGTATTGGCGACTGTGAACCACCTGGTTCTCGACGAAGCCGACGAAATGCTCAAACTGGGTTTCATGGACGATCTTGAAGTTATCTTCAAGTCCTTGCCTGCAACCCGCCAGACCGTACTGTTCTCGGCAACTTTGCCGCAGTCGATCCGTGCCATTGCTGAGCGCCATCTGCGCGATCCGCAACACGTGAAGATTCAGACCAAGACTCAGACCGTTACCGCGATCGAACAGGCTCACCTGTTGGTTCACGCTGACCAGAAGACCTCGGCTGTATTGAGCCTGCTGGAAGTTGAAGACTTCGACGCGCTGATCATGTTCGTGCGTACCAAACAAGCGACCCTGGATCTTGCCAGTGCCCTTGAAGCCAAAGGCTATAAAGCTGCTGCGCTGAACGGTGACATTGCTCAGAACCAACGTGAGCGCGTTATCGACTCCCTCAAGGATGGCCGTCTGGACATCGTTGTTGCGACCGACGTTGCTGCCCGTGGTCTCGATGTTCCACGTATCACTCACGTGTTCAACGTTGACATGCCTTACGATCCAGAGTCCTACGTTCACCGTATCGGCCGTACTGGCCGTGCCGGTCGCGAAGGTCGCGCATTGTTGCTGGTGACTCCACGTGAGCGCCGCATGCTGCAAGTGATCGAGCGTGTAACCGGTCAGAAGGTTGCTGAAGTCCGCCTGCCGGATGCTCAAGCTGTTCTTGATGCCCGCATCAAGAAATTGACCAACAGCCTGACGCCGCTGGTAGCTGACGCTGAATCGACTCATGGTGATCTGCTGGATCGTCTGATTGCCGATATCGGTTGCAGCCCACGTGCTTTGGCCGCGGCCCTGCTGCGTAAAGCAACCAATGGTCAGGCCCTGACGCTGGCGGCTATCGAGCGTGAGCGTCCACTGGTGCCTAACAGCGCACCGCGTGAGCGTTCCGAGCGTTCGGGTGACCGTCCGGACCGTGGTGATCGTGAGCGTCGTGCTCCGGTTCCATTGGCCGAAGGCCGTGCTCGCTGCCGTACTGCGCTGGGTGCGCGTGATGGTATCGCTGCCAAGAACCTGCTGGGCGCTATCCTCAACGAGGGTGGCCTGGCACGTGAAGCGATCGGTCGCATCCAGGTGCGTGATAGCTTCAGCCTGGTAGAGCTGCCGGAAGTGGGTCTGGAAGGTTTGCTGGCCAAACTGAAAGACACCCGCGTTGCTGGCAAGCAGCTCAAGCTGCGTCGCTACCGCGAAGATTAATCACTGTTGCAGTGATTGATCGCTAAAAAAATCCCCGACTGGTTCGGGGATTTTTTTTGCCTGTGATGTGAGCGGGTCCCGTAGTCGCTGACGAGGAACGAAGGCTGGGAACGGCGGCAAAGCCGTCGCAAAACCTGGCATGCCGAGGTGCCCCCTATTGCGACCGCTTCGCGCTCGATCGCAGCCTTCGTTCCTCGTCAGCGGCTACAGGTGTTAGCCAAAACGATAAATATCCATCCCCAGCGCGCCCAGCGTCCACCCTTTGTGCGCAACACTGAAATCACCGCCTGCACCGCGAGCAAAATACAGCGGCAGCAAGTGCTCGTCGCTAGGGTGGTTTCGTGCCGCAAAGGGCGCTTGCTGCCGGTAATCGTGCAGAGCCGCCTCGTCGTTGGCCGCCAGCTTTTCAATCATCCATTCGCGAAAGGCCAATGCCCAGGGCTCGGCGTTTTCAGTGCCTGCGTGCCAATCCAGTTCGCGCAGGTTGTGAGTAATGCTGCCTGAACCGATCAGCAGCACGCCTTCGTGGCGTAAAACGCTTAACGCCTTTCCTACCTCGGTTTGGACTGTTGGCCCAAGGGCGCTGGGCAAAGACACTTGCACCACAGGAATATCCGCCGCTGGGTACATCAGTGATAACGGCACCCACGCGCCGTGGTCAAAAGGTCGGTTGGGGTCAAGACTGGCTGACAGGCCATGCTCGTCAAGTAGGTGAACAACTTGGGCCGCAAGCGTCGGCTCACCCGGGGCGGGGTATTGCACGGCAAATAAGGCGGGCGGGAAACCGCCGAAGTCATGCCAGGTTGCCGGGGCAGGGTGGCTGGCAACGCGCAAGTCAGTGCTTTCCCAGTGCGCCGAAACCAGCACAATGGCTTTGGGCCGCGGTAACGCGGCGGCCAAGCGCTCAAGCGCCGGGCCGCTGGCGCCCGGTTCCAGCGCTAGCATCGGCGAGCCGTGAGAGATATACAGGCTGGGAAGCATGGACGATGTCCTCAAGGTTAAGATGGGTCATCTTCATCCCGATCATTGATCTAAATCCAATATAAGTTTTAGCGCTTATTTATCGAATTTAAAGGTGAATCATGCAGCCCGAATTTTGGCACGACCGTTGGGACCGCAATCAGATTGGCTTTCATCTTCAAGAGGTCAACCCTTACCTGAGGCGTTTGTGGCCCACACTGGATGTGGCGCAGGGCAGCCGGGTTCTGGTGCCTCTATGCGGGAAAAGTCTGGATTTAAGCTGGCTGGCGGCACAAGGCTATGGCGTGTTGGGCGTAGAGCTTACGCAGACAGCCGTGGAGCAATTTTTCAGTGAGCAGAAGGTCGTGCCGAAGATCCGGCAGCAAGGCGCCTTTAAGGTTTATGAGGCCGGCCCTGTGAGCATTATGTGCGGGGACATCTTTGAGCTATCAGCGGCAGATGTTGCTGACTGTTCGGCATTGTATGACCGGGCGGCAATGATTGCTTTCCCTGGTGACATGCGTGCCGCTTATGCGCGGCATCTGACGCAGATTCTCCCGAAGGGGTGTAAAGGGCTATTGATCACGCTTGATTACGATCAGTCACAGATGAAAGGCCCGCCCTTTTCAGTGCCGCATGCAGAGGTTGAAAGCCTCTTGTCTCATGCTTGGTCATTGGAGGTCGTCGATCAGCAGGACGTTCTTGATCAGGAGTGGAAATTTCTCAAGGGCGGCGTTACGCGTCTGGTTGAGCGGGTCTATCGGCTGGATAAAACAGCCAATGGCTGAGTGCGGCCACAAAAAAGGGTGACCAGCGTCACCCTTTTTTCTTTGCACAGCGTTTGCCGGGAGTCTTAACCGCGGCGACGCAGCGCGTCGATACGTTCTTCAAGTGGCGGATGGCTCATGAACATCCGCGCCAGGCCTTGCTTGAGACCACCATTGATACCAAATGCAGCCATTGTGTCCGGCATGTGCACGGGCAAGCCCTGTTCGGAGCGCAGGCGCTGCAGGGCACTGATCATGGCGGTTGTCCCCGCCAACTGAGCACCGGCTTCGTCAGCACGGAATTCACGTTTGCGTGAAAACCACATCACGATGGCGCTGGCGAGGAAGCCCAGTACCAGTTCGGCGAAGATGGTCGCTACGTAGTAAGCAATCCCGCGGCCTTCATCATTCTTGAACACGACTTTGTCGACAAAGTTGCCGATGATGCGGGCGAAAAACATCACGAAGGTGTTCACCACGCCCTGAATCAGCGCCAGTGTCACCATATCGCCGTTGGCGACGTGACCAATTTCATGGGCCAGAACGGCTTTTACTTCATCGGGCGAAAAACGCTCCAGCAGACCCTGGCTCACCGCGACCAGCGCGTCGTTTTTGTTCCAGCCGGTGGCAAAGGCGTTCGCCTCATAGGCTGGGAAAATACCCACTTCGGGCATCTTGATTCCAGCTTCTCGCGAGAGCTGCTCAACCGTCTGTATCAGCCATTGTTCATGGCGGGTACGTGGTTGAGTAATCACTTGGGTGCTGGTGCTCATCTTCGCCATCCATTTGGATATGAAGAGTGAGAACAAAGAACCAGCAAAACCAAAGACGGCACAGAATATCAATAGCTGACTGAGGTTCAGATCAACCCCGTTGGCCGCCATGAACCCGTCAAAGCCGAACAGGCTCAAGGTAATGCTGGCAATCAGCACGACCGCCAGGTTAGTGGCCAAAAACAGCAGAATGCGCATCATGGTTGTAAGAATCTCCTCGTCTTAAAGGTGTTGCCGCATGCGGGTATATAAGGTGCTGCCACAGGCTATTCAACCGAGCGACTATTTCAAACTGTGTCCTACAAATGAATTCTAGTCACACGCAAGAAATTTCCTAATAAAGAGATGGGCTTTTTTGCTGCGGATTTTCACGCCATAGCCAATAAAACCGGGGTTTCACGGTTTTAAAAAATTTCCAGGCCGTCAATTTGCGGGGGTATAGGAATGAAATGAAGAATATTTAATTGGACACATGCTGTGCGATTTTTCTGTCATCGCACAGCACAGGGTGAAATTACTGACGGTAGTTTTTAAGAAAGTTGCCGATTCGACCGATTGCCATGTCCAATTCATCTACACGTGGCAATGTCACCACGCGGAAGTGATCCGGCCAAGGCCAGTTGAACGCGGTGCCTTGAACCACCAGTAATTTTTCCGAAAGCAGCAAGTCCAGAACGAACTTTTCATCGTTGAGGATCGGGCAGACTTTAGGATCGATACGTGGGAAGGCATAGAGTGCGCCCATTGGTTTTACACAGCTGACCCCCGGGATGTCGTTCAACAGTTCCCATGTGCGATTACGCTGCTCCAACAGGCGACCGTTAGGCAGCACCAGATCATTAATGCTCTGATAGCCACCGAGTGCGGTTTGAATGGCATGTTGGCTGGGTACGTTTGCGCACAGACGCATATTGGCCAGCATGTCGATGCCTTCAATGTAACTTTGGGCATTATGCTTGGGGCCGGAGATGGCGATCCAGCCGGAGCGGAAACCTGCCACCCGGTATGACTTGGACAGGCCATTGAAGGTCAGGCACAACACATCGGGCGCCAATGAAGCGGTGCAGATGTGCACCGCGTCGTCGTAAAGAATCTTGTCGTAAATCTCGTCCGAGAACACCACCAGATTGTGCTGGCGTGCCAGTTCGAGCATGCCCAGCAGCACTTCCTTGGAATACACCGCCCCCGTCGGGTTATTGGGGTTGATGATGACCATCGCCTTGGTATTGGGGGTGATCTTGGCCTTGATGTCTGCCAGATCGGGCCACCAATTGGCCTGTTCGTCGCACAGGTAGTGCACAGGATGGCCGCCGGCCAGTGTGACGGCGGCGGTCCACAGTGGGTAGTCCGGTGCTGGCACCAGCACTTCGTCGCCATTGTTGAGCAGTGCTTGCAGCGACATCACGATCAGCTCGGACACACCGTTACCCAGGTAAACGTCTTCGATACCGACGCCTTCAACCTGTTTTTGCTGGTAGTACTGCATGACGGCCTTGCGCGCGCTGAAGAGGCCTTTTGAGTCACTGTAGCCTTGCGCCGTTGGCAAATTGCGGATCACGTCCTGGAGGATTTCATCCGGCGCTTCAAAACCAAAGGGCGCCGGGTTGCCGATATTCAGCTTGAGGATGCGATGACCTTCCTCTTCCAGTCGTTTGGCGTGCTTTAGCACTGGGCCGCGAATGTCATAACAGACGTTGGCGAGCTTGTTTGATTTGCTGACCTGCATGGCGATGTGATCCCGAAAATGAACGATCCAGACCGTGTGAGTACCACAGCCCTGGGAAATTCTGCGTTTTCACGCAGTGGCAAACACCGCCTTGCTTCAAGAATCCGTTTGTATGCAGATAGAGCGGGTGCCAGACTGGCGCATAACGAGGCGCAATCATACGTGCCACCCGATCCCTGGAAAAGCCACTGGTCGGGCTTTTTCAGTTGCAGAGGCAGAACCATGGAAAAGTTAATTAAAACCCAAGAAGAATGGAAGGCGATGCTTGATCCTGAGCAATACAACGTATGCCGCCTCAAAGGCACCGAGCGGCCTTTCTCGGGCAAATACAACGCGACTAAAACCGATGGGGTTTACCACTGTATTTGCTGCAATGAACCGCTATTTGATTCCAGCACCAAGTTTGATTCCGGCTGTGGCTGGCCGAGCTTTTACGCACCCATTGGTGACAATGCGATGGTCGAGATTCGTGATGTCAGCCATGGCATGGTCCGAACCGAGGTGGTCTGTGCGAAGTGTGATGCACACCTGGGCCATGTATTTCCAGACGGCCCGCCACCTACCGGGCTGCGTTACTGCATCAACTCGGTGTGCCTGAACCTGGTTCCCCGCCCCTGATAGTCCGCCTGTGAGGCTGCACCATGACTGACACTCTGTTCACGATTCCCTGCATCACACTGGGCGGCGAGCAAAAGACTCTGGCAGACTTTGCTGGCAAAGCGGTATTGGTGGTTAACACCGCCAGCAAATGTGGCTTCACGCCTCAGTACAAAGGCCTTGAGAAACTCTGGGAGGCCTATAAAGACCAAGGGCTGGTGATTCTTGGCTTTCCGTGTAATCAATTCGGTAAGCAAGAGCCGGGGGATGAGGCGGCAATATCCGAGTTTTGTGAATTGAATTTTGGCGTGACCTTTCCATTATTCAAGAAGGTGGAAGTCAACGGCCAGCATGCGCATCCACTGTTCATTGAGCTCAAAAAACGGGCTCCCGGAGTCTTGGGCTCTAAAGGGATCAAGTGGAACTTCACCAAGTTTCTGATTGAGCCTGACGGACGCGTAAAGCGCTTCGCCCCGGCGACCAAGCCCGAAGCGCTCAAAGCGGACATTGAAGCGCTGCTTGATAAAAGCCGCTAGCGAGCCCCTGCTGGAGATAACGGTACCAATGGCTGGCGTCACAGTGCTATGCCTTGGGAGGCACCCATGTATCCAGCAGGGCCGCCAGTTCTTCTCGCCTGAACGGTTTGGCCAGGTAATCGTTCATACCTGCGGAACGGCAGCGCTCCCGCTCCTCTGGCATGGCATTGGCAGTCAAGGCAACAATCGGCAGCTCTGACCAACGACTGCTCTGGCGAATTTGTCGGCTGGCCTCATAGCCATCCATAACCGGCATGTTGCAATCCATTAACACCAAATCAAATGAGTCGCCTTCGAGCAGGCTTAATGCTTCGCCTCCATGGCTGGCTATGACGACATCGCAGCCCAGCTTACTGAGCATCCCTTTAGCGACTAACTGGTTCACAGGATTGTCTTCTACCAGCAATATGCGAGCACGATGTTTGCTGGGTGAATTGCTAAGTTGCACACTGAGGTTGTCGCCGCCGCCCTTATGCAACAGATGCTGCAAGGCTTGATAAAGAGCGTGGCGTGACAAAGGTCGGGCTTTCTGCAGCAGCGGTGCCAGTGCATTGACCTGATCACCGGGCATAAAATTGCCATAGGCTGTGACCAGCAGAATAGGTGCCGTAATGGCTGGCCGGATGCCAAGCAAGCATTCAGGGCAGTCGGTGATCAACAGATTCAGGTCGATGCCCACCAATGAAGTGTCGAGGTTGTGGCGGCTATATTCCAGACCCCATAGTGGCAAATAGCTTTTTAGCAGTTCATTGAGGCCACTCCCCTCAGCACTGACAGCAATGACCTTCCCTGATAACGGAGGGGGACTGATCGCCGGAGTATGGCCGGGCAATGGCAATTCTGCGCAAAATTGGCTACCGAAACCAATTTCAGAACTGATAGTCAGGCGCCCCTTCATGACTTCGCACAGGCTGCGGGTGAGCGCCAATCCCAGTCCTGTACCGCCATACTGACGATTTATACCCACCCCGGCCTGTGTGAATGGGCTGAAGATACGTATTTGCGCTTCTTGTGCAATACCGATACCGGTATCGCACACCTGGATACTGACTTTATCGTCATGGGCGCTCAACCGCACATCGACACGCCCGAAGCGAGTGAACTTCAGTGCGTTGGATAATAGATTGCTGACAATTTGTCGTACCCGTGTCGGGTCACCCATTACTAATGTCGGGAAGTGCGGGTCGATCAAACAGGTCAGTTCAACGCTGGGGGCGGCATTTTGCGACAGCAGATTGGCCGTGTCTTCAACCAGCGTTCCCAGATCGAATGCAATATGTTCAAGCTCCAACTGCCCGGCGTCGAATTTCGACAGGTCGAGAATGTCATTGAGAAGTTCGACCAGTACTTTGCCTGAGTCATGGGCAATCGAAAGCTGCTGGTGTTGCTCAGCGTTCAGCGGGCTGTCCAGGCACAATGCCAGCATGCCCAGAAGTCCATTCAGAGGGGTGCGTATCTCGTGACTCATCGTGGCGAGGAACGCGGAGCGGGCCTGAGCCATTTTCAACGCGGTACTGCGTGCGGCTTCCAGCTCTTCATTGGATTGGCTGAGGCGCGTATTGATCGCTTCGAGTTCCTGGGTACGCGCCTTGACCATGTCTTCGAGTTGGGACAAATATTCATTCAGGCGATTTTCTGCGTTGCGCCGCTGCTCTATCTCCCTCGCAACTGCGTCAAATTGCTGATTGGCTGCGTTGACCAAAACACCTATTTCATCGTCTTCGTGTCGGGGTGGGCACTGAATGCGCGGTTGTTGCGGGTCTCCTGGTTTACTGCTGCTGAGTGCGCGAATGACCCGCACCAGTGGCTGCGTGAGCATGAAGTAGAACAGCCCCAGAAGAATGAACGTCAGCAACAAACTGCGGGCAAAACCGTTGAGTAATGTAATTTCGGCACGGTGCAGGAATCGGCTTCCAAAAGGGAATGTATCCACCTCAAGGTGCAACTCACCGACGCTGAGTTCGGGTAAGTGATTGAAATAAAGTCTGTCGTCAAAGCTGCGCATGGAGCCAAACAAAAAATCGCTGAGCGCCCGGAAGCGGCCGTTTTCAGGTTGCTCCTGAACGGCGGCGAGGACATTTTTATCGTTGTCGCTGATTGTTGCGCCTGTGATGGCCGGTGAACGCAGCAGACCCATTACCAGTTCTTGTGCTAGTTCTGAGTCCAGGTTGTAAGCAATTCGCGACGCCGGGTTATGGCTGATATCTAAAAGGGATTGGATTTCACGATTGATGGCGGCGTTTTCACTGGCATAATCGATACCTATTTGCACCACGCTCAGTATGGTGCCCAGAATGAAGCCGACCAGCACTGTCAACCTAGCCTGTTTGTACGACAGGCGATGGGTGAGTTTTATGTCCATGGGTGCTGCACCTGATTCCATTCCCTTTGGCGGGCAAGAGTAATCGATATGCCGCTTGAGCCGCATCAATTTCAGGCCTGGCGGATTTATCGTGTGTACCGCCTTGTGGGCGGGGACCGAACGCTTAATTTAATGCGCCATCATGTGTATCAGTCTGAGGAGATAGTGTGGAGTCTAAACTTGAGGCTTTTTTAGAGCGGGCTGAATCAGTTCTGGCGCGTCTTGAACCTTTACTGCCAGCGCATCGAGAGCCGATACAGTGGGGAAATTGTCTGGCTGCCCGCTGGCAACGTGAAGGTCGCTCGGGTTACTTGATGCCACTTCAAGTCAGCCTTGAGATGCGTCTTACTGACCTGATCGGTGTCGATAGCCAGCGTGATCAGTTGGGGCGCAATACTAAACAATTTCTCGAGGGGCTGCCGGCCAACCATGCTTTGCTGTGGGGCTCGCGCGGTACCGGAAAATCGTCACTCATTCGCGCGCTGCTTGCCGAGTACGCCCCGGCTGGCCTGCGTTTGATCGAAATTGAACGTGACCATCTGGCGGACCTCCCGCGAGTTGTCGAACAGTTGCAAGGTTTGTCACAACGCTTTGTTTTATTTTGTGATGACTTGTCATTTGAATCTGGTGAAGGTGATTACCGGGTTCTGAAAAGTGTGCTCGATGGATCGCTTGAACAAGCGCCCGACAATGTTTTGCTCTATGCGACTTCAAACCGTCGGCATTTGGTTCCCGAAAAAGAAAGTGACAACGAGAACTGGAAGAACGTAGAGGGCGAGCTTCACCCTAATGAAGCGGTTGAAGACAAGATTGCACTGTCTGACCGATTTGGCCTTTGGCTATCGTTTTACCCCTTTACTCAGGATCACTTTCTGAGTGTGGTCGAGCACTGGATTGACGTGCTGGCCAGTAAGGCTGGTTTGCAATGGCAGCGCGATGCAGCGTTGGATATTTTAGCTGTGCGCTGGGCGACAGGGCGCGGCAACCGCAACGGGCGCTGTGCCTATCAGTTCGCGCGTTACTGGGTTGGATTGAAATTGTTGGAGCAAGCGAAATGATTGATTTGAACGCCACAGGCGCTGGCCTGGACGGTTACACATTGTTGACGGCCCAGTTGGAGTCCTTGTTGGCGGATGAGCGGGATTTTATTGCCAACGCCGCCCAGTTCTCGGCTTTTCTGTACCACCAGATTGATGACCTGAATTGGGCCGGGTTTTACCTGAATCGCAATGAGGAACTGGTATTAGGGCCTTTCCAAGGGCAGATCGCCTGTGTGCGAATTCCGTTCGGGCGGGGGGTGTGTGGCGCGGCAGCAGCGAGCAAGCAAACCCAGCGGGTCGAAGATGTACATGCGTTCGCTGGGCATATTGCCTGCGACAGCGCCTCAAACAGTGAATTGGTGGTGCCGTTGATTAAAGACGGGCGTCTTATTGGCGTACTTGACCTGGACAGCCCAAGCATTGGTCGCTTCAGCGAACAGGATCAGCAGGGTATTGAAGCCCTTGCCGCGATTTTCTTGCGTCTAACCGATTGCTGATCATGGCTTAGTTTAAAGCCCGGCTTTGAGCAGTAGTGCTTCGAGATCGACGCTGTCGATTTGATGTGGCTCAAGAAACTGCCGGGCGTAGTGCATGTAAATCTGTTCGCGTAAAAACAGCTCAAACAGTTGCGCATCAATATGGGCATCACGGCACATGCCCGTCATGATCTTCAGCGCCTCGCTCAATGTTTTTCCGCGTTTGTACGGGCGATCCGAAGCTGTCAATGCTTCGAAAATATCAGCAATGGCCATCATTCGCGCCGCCAGGCTCATTTCCTCTCGCTTCAACCGTTTTGGATAACCGCTGCCATCCATCTTTTCATGGTGACCGCCTGCAATTTCCGCAATATTCCCAAGGTAGCCGGGGAAGGGCAGGTGGCTGAGCATCAAAATGGTTTGCACGATGTGGTTGTTGATGATGTAGCGTTCTTCAGGGGTCAACGTACCGCGGGTGATGCTCAGGTTATACAACTCACCCCGATTGAACTTGAATGCCGGTACGTCGAGCTTGAAGCCTGAAGGATTATCGGGGTTGATAATTTCAGTCTCGGGTCTTAAAAAAAGGTGTTCGGGTTTGTCGTCCAGTAACCACTCGGTGACGGGAAGGCTCTGCTCCTCGCGGCCTTCTTGACGTTTGTTCTCTTCCCAGGAAACACCCAGCCGGTCATCCAGCGTCCGCGTCCAGGTGTATTTGGCAATGGTGCTTAAGCGCTGAAGGTCTGCTTCAGCCATGGCTTCGCCGCCCAAATTGCAGCGTGCTACAAACGCAAAATCATCATCCAGTTGCGACAGTCGAGTATCACGCTGCAAGGTTAAATGCTGATCGTCACCCCCCAACGCCCGCCCTTGCCAATAGTCGATCCAGGCGTCACGTTTAAGCACTTCGAAACGTGTGCGGATTTCATGAATGCGGTCATAAAGGGTTTCAAGTTTAGTGGCCTTGTCGACCACATATTCAGGCGTGGTGACCTTGCCGCAGTCATGCATCCAGGCAGCGATGTGCAACGCTTCCCACTCTTCATCTGTGGGGTTGTACTGAGCAAATTCAGGTAGCTGGCTCGCAGCCGCTGCTTCGGCCAACATAAATGTGAGTACTGGCACTCTTTGGCAATGCCCCGCAGTGTAGGGGCTTTTGGCATCGATGGCCCCTGCCAGCAGTTTGATAAAAGCGTTGAGCAACTGTTTTTGTCGATCCTGCAGGCGCTGACTTTCAATCGCTACTGCGGCGGCTCCGGAAACGGCCTCGATAAAGGCAATGCGGTCAGATCGCAGGTGCTCCTGATCAGCAGCGGTGCCCGTATTAGTGAGTAGCAGCACCAGCACCCCGACGGTTTCGCCGTGGCGGTTGTGCAGACGAATACCAATGAGATGCACGCTCTGACTGTCGAGAATCTGCATCACCGGTTTTAACTCGGTGGCCTGCTCGACGGTGAAGGTGCGCACAACACTGTCATTGCCATCGCATAGCACGCGTAGCCATTCGGGGGGAGCGTCGTCCTGAAGGTTGATGACGCTCGTTGCGAGGGCGTCCACGGTCTGGGGCTGATCGTTAACGATCAATCCCTTCAACACCAACTGCGTACCCTCGTTCTCCATGAGATAGATCAAGCCTGCCTGGGCTTGAGCGATCTTGATGGTTTCAACCAGAACTGACTGCAAAAGGGGTTCAAAGCGAGTGTGTGCTGACAAGCTTGCGGTGATTTCAAAAAAACTCGAGAGGGTCTCTTTCATCCGGCGCATGGACATTTCAAGTTGATCAATTTCCAGCACCGGTGAGTGGTGTTTGATCGGGTAATTGAAGTCGAAGCGGCGAATGGCATCTGCTTCCTCCACCAGGGTTTTCAGGGGCTTGACCATCAAGCGCGAGGTCAGCCAACCCAAAGGCAAACACAGCAGCAATATCGCCAACGTCATGAGCATACCTTCCCAGCGAATCTGGTAAACGTCGGCCAGAAGTTCGTCCTCAGGCACCATTAGAGCCAGTTTCAGGGCATTTGAGTCTTTGTCATTGATAGTGGTTTGAGAGGTTATCCATTGGCGATCGCCGTCACTGAGGCGTTGTTGCTTGTCTGTGCCGTGCTGAGTCAACAATTTCAACGCAGGGTTCAAGGTGGCGATTTCAGGTAGTTGTGTAGCCTGTGTATTGGTTAAAAACTGCTCTGAATCCGGGTAAGCCACGACCCGGCCATCGCCATCGAACAGGACGATTTGCGTATTGGGCGTTACCCGATGTCGAGCGAGCGTCTCGGACAGTTGCGAAAGGCTCAGGTCGGCGCCGATCACTGCTTTTGCCGTGCTGCGTTGTGACAGCGTGGTGCCAGCTTCCTGAGTGGAAAAAAACAGGTAAGGATCGGTTGTCGTGTGGTCGAGGCTGGCACGTGCCGGAATAAACCAGCTTCGCTGCCTCGGGTCGTAAGTCTGATTAGGCTCGTTACGTTCTTCCAAAAGTGTCAGCGACTCATCAAAGAAAAGTTTTTTTGATTCCACCCGGTTGGGGTCCATAAACCTTTTGAGGGTCCACACGCTGTAAGCCGACTGTGGGGGGGCATTCAGACGGGCCTTGATCGCCTGATTGCGCAAGGGCCTGACCAGGAAGAAGTTTCCTTGGTTATCACCGATAAACAGTGCCGAAAGTCTGGGGTTATCTTGCAGAGCCTGCGCAAACGGCTGCAACAGTCCCATCCTGTCTTCGAATGAGTCGGTGATGGCATTCGGGTTGAGTGCCAGCAGGTTTAACGCATGCCGGATGGGTTGATAGGTGTTAAGCACATCCTGCTGTACATCCTGAGCAATCTGGTTGAACTGTTTTTGGCTGCTATCAAGAATGATGCGAGTGGTTTGCGAATAGTTGAACACCGCCAAGGCAATGCCAATTAATAACAGCAATAGTGTGAACACCGCGCTGATATGCACGTGAAGCGGGAATTGACGCTTTTTTAGAGAGGCCGTAAAGGACATGACTGAGTCTGCATGGATGGGGGAGCAGCAGTAAGCCTAAGCATAGTGAAAAAGGGCCAATCTGCCGGAATATCAGCCATGCACACCTCAAAGCTGCCCCTCGTCGGTTTCAGCCTCCCTTCGACAGTTCATTCACCATTGCTTGTTCCAATGACTCCATGGCGCGCTGCATGGCGGTGCGGCACGCCGGCAGTGTTGCGGGGCTGGCTTGCTCAAGGGCTTCACACTGTTTAATAAGGTCGTGGGCGCCGACAATTCGCGCTGCACCCTTAATTCGGTGGGCCAGATTATTAAAAGGTTCCGGATCTTCAGTGAGTGGCAGCTCCAGAAGCGATTGCAGGTCATCCCGGTTGCTGCGCAACAACTCCTCCAGCAAACGCTTAATCCTCGACTCGTCACGCCCTGACAGTGCGTAAAGGCTTTCGATATTGATAATCTCGGACTTCTGATAGGGAGGATCAATTGCATTTAAACGCTGGCTCAACAGCGTCAAGCTGATGGGTTTGAACAAGCAGTCATTCATGCCGGATTTCTTGCAGCGAAGGCGCTCTTCAGGCTGAGCATTGGCGGTGAAGCCTAATATGGTGCAGGGGGGGCGTTGCAAGGTCTGTTCATGCTGGCGTATCGCTCGCGTTAGATCGTAACCATTCATCACGGGCATGTTGCAGTCTGCAATGACCAGATCGAAGGTGCCTTCTTTCCAGGTTTCCAGTCCGGCAGCGCCGTTTTGCTCTGTGGTAAATCGATGGCCTAAAAAGCCCAACTGCTGGCACATCAACAATCGATTGGCTGGATGATCATCAACCACCAGAACATTCAACTGGCGCGTGCCGGGTGAGATGTCTGGCTCTTGCGTGACGGTATTCAGGCAAGGTGCCAACGTGGGGGCTTTGAGCGTGATGTGAATGTGGGTGCCTATTGAGGGCTCACTGGTTAAACCCAGCGTACCGCCCATCATTTCACACAGGCTGCGGCAAATGACCAGGCCCAGACCTGCGCCGTTGAGTGCAAGCTGGCCGCTGTTTTCGACTTGTGCAAAGGGTTCAAACAAACGCTTCTGATCTTGCTGGCTGATCCCAATGCCCGTGTCTTTAACGCTCAATCGAATCTCGACCTGTTCCGGGCTCTCTGTCGCCAGCATGTTGAGCTCCAGTGTGACCTGACCGCGCTCGGTAAACTTGATGGCGTTACTGATCAAATTGGTCAGGATCTGCTTGAAACGAAGCGGGTCGATCAATACATCCGGAGCTATACCTTCGGGTTTGAAAATAAGTATCAACCCCAGAGACTTCTGACGTGCAAGACCATCAAATACCCGAATGACCGAATTGGCCAACTCTCGCAGGTTAACGCGTTCGGGGGTCAGATTCATGCGACCTGATTCGATGCGGGCGATATCGAGAATGTCGCCAATCAACTCCAGCAGATCTTTGGCTGAATTGTAGGCAACCTCGATTGAGGGTCGATCGAGGTGCCCCTGATCAGCGCGTTTCAAGGTGAGTTCCAGCATGCCTATGACTGCATTCATCGGCGTGCGTATTTCATGGCTCATGGTTGCGAGGAATGTACTTTTTGCACGATTGGCGTCATCGGCCAGTTCTTTGGCAGCACGCAATTCATCGAGGAGCTGGCGCCGGTCGCTGATGTCAATCCAGCCACCGATGATGCCCTGAACTTCACCCAGCGAATTACGATACGGAAGTATCCAGTGATAAATGGTCAGGGTGGTATCGCCAATATGCAGGGGGCGATCAATGACCAGAGGCAAGCCTTCGCGCATCACTCTCAGGTAATCAGCCTGGTAGTCTTGGGCTTCGTGAACATTGTTCAGCATGCTTTGAGTTTGCATGACTGTTTTGCCAATGACGTCTTCACGCCTGGCTGAAAAAGCTTTCAAGTAGCTGTCGTTGCAGGTTTGCAGAATTCCATCGCGATCACGGACATAGATTGGATGCGGTGTGCCGTCGACAAGAGCACGCATGAACTCGTACTGATCGTTGAGGGCTCGTTCGGCCGTTCTGCGTTGTTGAATCTGGCGCCGCATATAGGCGTTCCAGATCAATGACAGCACCAATAACAGGCTGGTACCCATAATGATCTGGTAGATCAGGCGGTGGTAGTTACGCCAGTAACTGTCTGACGCTGGCACGTATCCGCGCCAGCGACTGTTGATAATGCCCAGTTCATCCGGGGCGATACTTAACAGTGCTTTATTGAGAATAGAGCTCAACTCCGTGGCATCACGGGCGGTAGCCAGTGAAAACGTAGCGGGTTGGGTTCCAAGGGACGCGCTGATCTGTAAGCGGTCCTGGAACACTTGGGAAGACAATAGGTAATTAGCCAGTACGAGAGTATTGACTGCCCCTTGTACCTTGCCTTCGGCCAGCAATTCCGTGGCTTGATAGATGTCGTCAGTTTCGACCAGCGTAATCTTCGGGTGCTCGGTGCGCAGATACTCTGTCAGAGGGTTTCCCTGTGTCAGTGCAAGCCGTTTGCCTGATAATTGTTCAAGGCTTGAGGGTTGTTCATGGCCCTTTGCTGTGAGCAGGACAAACGAATTTTCCAGATAGGGCCGACTGAAGCTCAGTGCGCCTTCACGGGACATTGACGGGCTGATGGCGGAGATGATGTCTGTTTCGTGTTTATTGATCATCTCAATCATCGTGGCAAGACTACGCGCCCGCTGGATTTCAAAGCGTAGGCCGGTGCGCAGGCGAATGAGTTCGAGCAAGTCGGCAGTGATGCCCCTGAAATTGCCGTCCGCATCAAAAAAAGTCAGTGGAGCCATGGTTTCATTGACCACCACTTTGACCGTGGGGTGCTGAGTGATCCAGCGCTCTTCGCGATCGGTCAGCTGGAGTTTTTGGTCGGTCAGCAAGATGTCGCTACCGGCACTCCAGCGCTTGGCAATGCTCACTCGCTCGCTGTTAGGCACCGCCCTGAGTGTGGCGTTGATAATGTCGAGCAATTGGGTGTTGTTACGCCTTACGGCAAAGCTGAAGCCATAGGTTTCCTGCTTGCCGAAATTAGCCATTTTGATGTTCTTCAAATAGCCCTTGTTGATCATGTAGTGAGTGGACACCGTGTCCCCCATAAACACATCAGCCTGGTCAAAAGCCACTGCATTGATTGCGTTTTGAGCAGACGGGTAAGACTGGATGATCGCTTTAGGATAGAGGGCCTTCACCTCTTCCAGGGGAAGGTAGTGGTAAACCATGCTCAGACGCAGACCCTCGAGCCCCTCGGAGAGAGAGCGAGTTTCGCCCTCGCGAGTCACCAGAACGGGTTGATCAATGGCATAGGGCGTGGAGAGCAGCAGTTGCGGATGAGCCGCTTCGAAACCGTTGGAAGTGCCCAGTAAATCGATTTTGCCTTCCTCCAGGGCTTTGATTGCAGCGTCTCTGGTCGCAAAACGCTGCACTTTGATGGACACATTGAGGGCGGTGGCCAAGAGGCCAGCGTAGTCGGCAGTCAAACCTTCGTAGTCCTGACCGCTGGCGGTCATGTCAAACGGTGGGTAGTCCGAGGATGATGTGCCCACAACGATTTGGCGCTTTTCCTGCAACCAGTTACGTTGTTGTTTATCCAGAGCAACGCCTATGTGGTAGGTGCCCGAGCGGCTGAGCAGCGAATAGCTTTCTATTTGGGACTGCTCGGCGAACACGGATGTACACAGAATTAATCCTGCGAGCAGCGACAGATATTTCATTAACCGCGTGGGCATCCTGGTTCTCACACTAAAGCGTTGCGTTTAGCCAGTTCGATAAGGTCTACCAAGGAATTGGCTCTTAATTTTTGCATGAGCCGTTTTTTATAAGTGCTCACGGTTTTATTACTGAGGAACATGCCGGTGGCAATTTCCTTGTTTGTTTTACCTTGTGCAAACAGCTTTAGCACCATGAGTTCACGGTCATTGACTTGTTTAAATAATTCAATTTCGGAAAGTGTGTCGCCTTCGTTCTTCTCGGGACACAGTGCCTGACTGGGAAAGTAATTGTACCCAGAAAATACAGCCTTGATCGCACTGACAAGTTCACTTAAGTCTTCTTGTTTACACACATACCCCGCAGCGCCGGATTGCATGCAGCGCATTGCAAATAACGCAGGCGACTGAGCGGTCAGGACCAGCGTTTTCAGGGTCGAATTCATCGCGCTGAAGCGTGCAAGCACTTCCAGGCCATCGAGTTTTGGAATGCTGATATCAAGAATGATCAGGTCAGGCACGCATTCTCGGATCATTTGCATGGCATCTACGCCGTTGTCGGTTTCTCCGACTATTTCATAACCTTCATGCTCTAACAACATACGTATGGCTAATCGGATTACCGGGTGGTCGTCAACAATAAATACGGTGCTCATATTAATTTCCCATAAAGTACTGCATAGAAAGGGCGCACCTTAGCTCAGTTACTCGAACGGGGGCACGAAACGAGTAGCCTACGAATGTAGTATGGGAATATTCCTACATTAAATAAGGCGCAAGCTCACACTTTGTATGAGGATGTAAGGTTGTTTAATAGTGTCCAGCTCATTTGTTAAACAAGATGAGTACAATGATTTGATTGTCTGGAGAGTGTTTGGTCATGTTGTTTATTTTCGAGTGGCCATGTTTAGCCGGACTATTTGAGTCTTGAGGGCTAAATCGTAAGCTGCAGGCGGTTAGATTCGGTTTTACGAGGGTGCAGATGCCCGCCCTCCTGCTAAAGGGCGGGTCTAGTCAGTCAGGGCTGGAGCGCCCGGTCATTTCTCTGGCCATTTGTGTGGCATAGCTGTCGGTCATACCTGCAATAAAGTCGATGATTCGCATAAACGATCGATGCAATGGCCACTTCGCGTCAGGGGCGTTACTTCCCAGCAAGTCGAGGATGCGGCGATTTTTGAATGACGGAGTCCGCCCGCCATGTTGCTCAAGTGCCGCCCCACAAAACGCATTCAACAAAATTTCCAGGGTGGTGTAGGCGCCGATTTCGTGAAGGGTTTTACGTTTGTCCTGAAAAATTTTCACCCGTGCCATATTTTTGGCATCCAGTACGCACCGCTGTGCTGCGCCGTGCATATGTTCGACCAAATCCCCCTGTAAGGTGCCCATCAGCAAAGCATCCTGCTGCTCCACAAAGGCCAGGGCGGCCGCATTGGTGAGGTGTTCAATGGCTTTTCCGCGCAAAATCGCCAGCTTGCGCCGTTGCGAGTCTGAGGGGCCGAGCAATCGATATGTTTCAGGCAGATCGTCGCCCACCAGCCCCAGCAACAATGACTCCACTTCACGGTACTCAAGCAGGTCCATCTCAAGGCCGTCTTCAAGGTCAATGAGGGCGTAGCAGATGTCGTCGGCAGCCTCCATCAGGTACACCAGTGGATGCCGCGCCCAGCGCTCATCTTCTATTTGTGGCAAGCCCAGTTTGTGGGCAATGCTTTCGAGCAAGTGCAGTTCGCTTTGGTAGCATCCGAACTTGTGCTTCTTGTACCCCAGCGAGTCAGCATGACGTGCGGTCCAGGGGTACTTGAGAAAAGTACCCAAGGTTGCATGGGTGAGGCGGGTGCCTCCGTCAAACTGGTGGTACTCAAGCTGTGTAAGCACTCTAAAGCCTTGTGCATTCCCTTCAAAGCTCAAGAAATCATTACGTTCGGCATCGCTCATGTCATCCAGCCAGCCGCGATCTGCAGCCTGTTGGAACCAGTTGCGGATGGCATCTTCGCCGGAGTGACCAAAGGGCGGGTTACCAATGTCATGAGCCAGGCAAGCCGATTGCACCACCATGCCCAGATCAGCCGGGTCGCACCATTCGGGCAGGGCGTCACGGATCGTCTCGCCCACGCGCATACCCAATGAGCGTCCGACACAACTGACTTCCAGTGAGTGGGTAAGGCGGGTATGGATATGGTCGTTACTGTTGACAGGATGGACTTGTGTTTTGCGCCCTAAACGGCGGAAAGCACCCGAAAATATGATTCGGTCATGGTCTTTATGAAAAGGACTGCGGCCGAGCTCTTCGGGGCTGTGATGGGGTTTTGCCAGGCGTTCGCGGTTAAGCAGGGTTTGCCAATCCAAGGCGCTGTGCTCCGTCAATGACTGATGACGCAGCTTATCGCTTCACGGCAAAGATATGTAGCCGCTGGCGAAGACTCACTCAGCGGCCACACACGGCGATATCAAGGCTTGCGCGTAGCCTGAATCACCATCTTGATCAACGGTATCAAGCCCGTGGTCAGGCCTATCAGACGCGATGTGCCACTGGTGTTTTTACTTTTGGCGCCTCTGCCGGTCAGAAACCCGAGCAGGGTGACAATCCCGACACCCCAAAGTGGGCCGTGCTTGAGGCTCAGGTTTTGCTTCCAGTGACTGGTCATCCCGCGCATTTTTTGCAGCGGTTCCATTAACTGTTGAGATTCATGGCGAATTTCCTGGCGATGCATTTCCATGCGCAGGCGAATCAACAATTTGCGCATTTCCCGGCGAGAAGCGTTTTGCGGCATTTCAGGCTGGCTCATGGCATCAATCGCTCGCGGTCTTTGGCCAACTCTTCGAGCGTGGCATTGAAAGGAGAGGACTCATCGAACACCGCTGCCTTGAGGCGTATGCCACAGAAGACGGTCGCCAACGCATAAAAAATACACAGCCCGATAATGGCGGCCAACCGGTGATCGTCCCAGAAAACGATAAGCACCAGCGTAGACAGCCCGACCAACAGAAGCAGAGCAAATACTAACGCCAGTCCTGCAAACAGGAGCAGGCTGACGGTGCGCGCTTTCTGCTCCTGCAACTCAATGCCCAGCAGCTCGACATGGCTGTGTAACAGACCCAGAAACGCGGCACCCAGGCGCCGCGGTGAGGAACGGGGGGAGCCGGAATCTTCGTTTGTCATATCAGCGCCGAGTTGCCAGCAGACCAATCAAAAAGCCAACGCCCGCGGCGATACCGACGGACTGCCAAGGGTTTGCCTGCACGTAGTCTTCAGTGGCCACAACAGCTGCCTGGCTGCGCTCTTGCAAGTTGTCTTTGGTATCAGCCAGCGTTTCACGGGCCTTGACCAATCGGTCCTTAAGCTGGGCGCGCAACTCCTCAGCCTGATCACCGGCAAGTGTCTTGGTGTGCTCCAGCAAGCGTTCAGTGTCGATGACCAGTGCTTGAAAGTCAGCTGCCAGTATTTGTTGAGCATTCTTTGCTGTTATGCGGGCCATGTTTAACTCCGTGAGTGGCTTATGAATGGTTCGAGTGTAGGCATTAGCTGAAGGTTCACTGCAATTCTCTTAGCCATAGCGATAGGAAAGCTTCTGGATAGTACTGAAGCAAACTTTTTCAAGCTTGGCCTAGGCAAAACCTTACCTTAGATTATTCATTTTCGTGGGGGAAAACTGTTGTTTCACGCGGATCTGATGTTTCGAAGCATCCTTCCAACAAGTGATAGCGGTCATGACGGACTTGATCTACGCGTTTCTGCACGGCTTTTTCAGGTAGCCCCAGCATGATCAACGCATGGGATGCGAGCATCAGGCTGGACTCCAGTAGTTCAGGTACAACTTCTGTAGCGCCGGCCACTTTAAGCTCGGTGAGCAGGCTGTCGTCGCGTGTTCTGACCAGAACAGGTACTTCCAGGGTGATTAAACGGGCTATCTCCAACACGCTCATGGCCACCTCGGTGTTGTCCACCGCGATCACCAGCAGGCGCGCACGGTCAAGGCCGACGGCGCGCAGCAAATCAGCCCTGCGCGCATCGCCGTAGTGCACGTTGTTAGCACCTTTGGCAGCTTCCTGGATCTGGTCGGGATCATAGTCCAAAGCAACAAACTCAAAATGCTCACTGCTCAAAAAACGTCCAATAGACTGACCGACACGTCCGTAACCGCACAGCACCACGTGCCCGTGCAGTTCGGCGCTTTGGGCCGCAATCTCCTCCAGTTCTATTGCTTCATTGGATTTACGGTGCAGGCTGGCCGCAATTTTCGGCGCCGCGCGCAGCAGTAAAGGTGTTAGCAGCATTGAGCAGAATGTGGCCGCCAGCAGATGAGCGGCAATGTCGGGAGGGATAAGGTTGCTGAGCTGCATTTGCGACATGAGCGCGAAACAGAATTCACCGCCTTGGGCCAGCGCAAGCCCACTGCGCCATGCGGTTTCACCGTCGCGGCCACGCAGCTTGAGGATAATGCCGACCACGCCACCTTTAATCAGCATTAACGCCAGGGTGAGGCCCAGAATTTCAAAGCCGTGGTGAAGGAACAGTTGCAAGTCAATCAGCATACCGATGCTGACGAAAAAAAGGCCCAGCAGGATATCGCGGAAGGGTCGTATGTCCGCCTCAATCTGGTGCCGATAGTGGCTTTCGCCCAGCAACATACCGGCCAGAAATGCCCCCAGTGCAGGTGATAGACCCAACAGATGGGTGAGCCAGGCGGTCAACAGTACGATGACCAAGGCCAGCAGCACGAACAACTCAGCTGAGCGGGATGCCGCTACTTCGTGGAAGAGACGGGGCAAAATATAGCGGCTGGCCAGCAGTAAACCGACGAACAGAATGACGGTCTTTCCCAAGGTAACCGGGAGTGCCCAATACCACGCCTGATCGCTACTGCCGGCAAATACCGGAACCAGTGTGAGCAGCAGTACAGCGACTACGTCTTGAAACAGCAGCACTCCTATGGCGTTTTGGCCGTGCGTGCTGAAGATTTCGCCCAGACTGGTGAGCTCTTTACTAACGATGGCGGTAGACGATAAAGAGAGCCCTGCGGCGAGCATGAATGCAATGTTGGCGCTCATTCCGAAGGCATACAACAAACTCCCCAGAACCGCGGTAGTGGCCAAGACTTGAAGTGTGCCTAAGCCAAACACCACGTGGCGCAACTTGATCATCTTGGGCAGGGAGAATTCAAGACCCAGCGAGAACAGCAAAAAAACCACGCCTAGCTCGGCCAGATCAGGGAGGTTTGGACTTTCATGTATCCAGTCCAGAGCGGTCGGGCCAATCATTAAACCGACACACAAGTACCCCAGCACGGGTGGCAGTTTCAGGCGCCGAAATAATGCGATCACAACCAGCGAAGACGCCAGGATGATGAGTAAATTGGCAAACATGAAATCTTCCTTGTCAGTTCGAAAAAACAGCTGCGAGCATCCAGCACCCCAGACAGACCGACGCTGATGTGGATCAAGCGTAGTCGTCACACACACAATTGGGTGAATGTATTAGGGCTTTTCAGTCAAAAATGATGAGGCGCGGATAACTCGACGAGAGGGGGCATGGCGCCTAAAATGAACATTTTATGTGAGCCAGTCATCATGACATCCGAATGTCAGTTGTTCGGCACCGTGGGCTGCCATCTGTGCGAACTGGCCGAAGTACTTTTGATGCCTTTGGTCGAGCATGGGCTGATGGTCGAGCTGGTGGATATTGCCGACAGCGAAGCCTTGTTTGAAACTTACGGGTTGCGAATTCCAGTCCTGCGTCGAGTCGATACGGGAGAGGAGCTGGAATGGCCGTTTGAGAGTGAGCAGGTGGTGAGTTTTCTTCTATAGAGATTCTTTTTTTGCGCGATAATCCTGTGCTCGCCTTAACCGCTTTGAGTTGTCTATGTCGAACCCGCCTTTCAACCCCGCTGAGCACCAAGCCAGCACGTTGTACCTGCCTCCCGGAACATGGCCGACGGTGCTCGACTGTTTGTGTGCGCACTTTCGAGCCATCAGCCGGGAGCAGTGGCTTGACCGCATTGCCCGTGGTCGGGTACTCGATGCCGGCGGTGCACCTATAAGCCCGTTCCTCGCCTACAAGGAAGGCCTGCGCATTCACTACTTTCGTGAAGTGCCTAACGAAACGCCTATTCCCGTTCAGGAAGCGATTTTGTATGCCAACGAGCATCTGGTAGTGGCAGACAAGCCGCACTTTTTGCCCGTGACCCCAGCCGGTGAATACGTTGAACAGACGCTGTTGCGCCGTTTGATCCGCACGCTGGATAACCCACATCTGGTGCCGCTGCACCGTATCGATCGGCATACCGCCGGGTTGGTGTTGTTTTCCGCTAACCCGGACAGTCGTTCGGCGTACCAGTCGTTATTCCCGACGCGAAAAATCGAGAAACGCTACGAGGCGATTGCCAGGGCCTTACCTGATCTTGAATTGCCGCGTGTGCATAAAAGTCGACTGGTTGAGGGCGAGCCCTTTTTCCGCATGCGTGAAGGCGAGGGCGTCAGTAATACTGAAACGCTTGTGGATGTGTGCGAGAAGAACGGCGATTTGTGGCGTTATGCACTTTACCCGGTCACTGGCAAAAAGCATCAATTGCGTGTGCATATGGCGGCGCTGGGCGCGGGGATATGCAACGATCCGTTCTATCCCGAGGTACTCAATGATGCTTTGGATGACTATGCCAATCCGCTAAAGCTGCTGGCGCAGAGTCTACGCTTTGCCGATCCGCTGACAGGGCAAGAACGCTTTTTTGAAAGCCGTATTCGTCTGGATTGGTAGTGGTATAAGCGAAACAACCCGCGCGAGGCGGGTTGTTGTGAGAACCTGAAACTTACAGTTCTTTAACGGTACGAACCTGGTCTTTGTTGATGCGGGTTTCTTTACCGTCCAGTTGTTTGAACTGGTAGAAGCCAGAATCTTCGTCGAACTTAGGTGTATCCACCGCTTGAATCTCACGGCCGTCGTTGAGCGTGATCACGGTTGGCGAAGCGCAGCCAGCAAGGGCGGCCAGACCAGCAGCGAGCATAAGGGCGGCGAGCGAACGATGAGTCATGGTGTATCTCCAACGAATGAAAGTGCTTTAAAGAGTAACTGTCCCTGAGACGTATACAACGTCTGCAAGTTCCTTGGCTAGTGTGACAAGTTCCGCGTGCGCGGTTAACCGAGCAAGTCAGGGGTATTGAAATTAGTCAGTCGAGGATCATTGTCTGCGCATTGCAAGGCACGTGCATTGAGCTGGAGCATGATTTTGCGAGGGCTGCGCTCTCCTGCCCGCCAGGCCTGTTCAAAAGCTGCTGTCAGTGCCTTGGGGATGACGCAGAGCAACGGTTCCCAGTGCTCGCCATGACGCACCATGACAGGATTCTCTGGAGACTGAAGAGCCACTTCCAGCAAGGCACCCAATAGCGAAGCGTCTATATGAGGTACATCGCACGGCAATACCAGCAGGTGCGAATGCCGAGCTGCCGCCAAACCGGCCCGGATGCCCGCCAGCGGCCCGTCAAAGTCTTGGTTACCATCATTGACCAACTGATCGGCATAGCGTGCGTAGTGTTCATGATTGCGGTTGCACGAAATGATCAAGTCATCGGTCAATGACCGGGCTGCACGTTGGGCATAAGCTATCAGTGGCTGCCCGCGCCATATCACCAGCCCTTTGTCCTGCCCGCCCATGCGCTGGCCACGGCCACCTGCCAGCAGCAAAATGGAACATTTAATCTGACTCATGGGGGTGATCTCCGCGCAACCAGGCAAAATAAGCGCTGTGATATAACACCGGGCTGTTTCCCCTACAACTGGACCTCGTCTATGAAAGCCAAGGTTGATACACCTTTAGTACCTTTAAATATCGCGGTTCTTACAGTCAGTGATACCCGTACCCTTGAAACCGATACATCGGGCCAGGTGTTTGTCGATCGCCTGAGTGAGGCGGGTCATCGGCTGTCTGCGCGGGTATTGCTCAAGGATGATCTCTATAAAATTCGTGCCCAAGTCGCGACCTGGATCGCCGCTGATGACGTTCAGGTAGTGTTGATTACCGGTGGCACTGGCTTCACGGCCCGAGACAGCACGCCGGAAGCCGTGACATGCCTGTTGGACAAACAGGTCGACGGCTTTGGTGAGTTGTTCCGCCAGATCTCGGTGGCCGATATTGGCACCTCGACCGTGCAGTCCCGCGCATTGGCCGGCTTGGCTAACGGGACGCTGGTGTGTTGCCTGCCGGGATCGACCAATGCAGTACGCACAGGTTGGGACGGCATATTGGCTGAACAACTGGATTCGCGTCACCGGCCCTGCAATTTTGTCGCGCACTTGAAGCAGGCACCGGCCTGCGAAAGCCGTGGATAAGCCGGGTCATAACGGCCTCCTGATGCCCGTTGAAGAGGCGCTTGCGCGGCTCTTGGCGTTGGCCGACGCCACCCCTGTCAGAGATAGCGAGTCGGTGGTAATAGCCGAGAGCGAAGGCCGGGTATTAGCCAATAATCTGGTGTCGACATTGGATTTGCCGCCGTGGCCTAACAGCGCCATGGACGGTTATGCGCTTGATTTAGCTGATTGGACGGGCGAGCCGCTGCCGGTCAGCCAGCGTATTTTTGCAGGTCAGGCTCCGGTGCCATTAGAGGCTGGTACCTGTGCCCGGATCTTCACTGGGGCGCCTGTGCCCGCGGGGGCTAACTGTGTCGAAATGCAGGAAAACGCTCACGTGCAGGCCGATGGCCGGATTGTGATCACCGAGCCTTTACAGGTGGGCCAGAACATTCGTCCTCAAGGGCAGGAAACCACGGTTGGTGAAATCGTGCTCTCGGCCGGGACACGCTTGGGCCCAATTGAACAAGGGCTGGCTGCCTCGTTGGGTTGCGCCACCCTGGAAGTCATTCGTCGGGTAAAAGTGGCGGTGCTGTCGACTGGCGATGAGCTGGTCGAGCCGGGCCAACCTTTGGGGCCGGGACAAATCTATAACAGCAATCGTGTGTTGCTGTGCAGTTGGCTCACGCGTTTAGGCTGTGAGGTGGTGGATGCGGGAATCCTGCCTGATGACTTGCCCGCCACCCGTCAACGTCTGACAGAGTTGGGCGCCGTGGACCTGATTTTGTCCACGGGCGGGGTGTCAGTGGGCGAGGCAGACTTCCTCGGTATTGCCCTGCGCGAAGAGGGCGAACTGTCCCTCTGGAAACTGGCCATCAAACCCGGAAAACCGCTGACCTGCGGGTATTTTCGCGGCGTGCCCGTCATAGGCTTGCCTGGCAATCCGGCGTCAACACTCGTGACTTTCGCTCTATTGGCCCGCCCCTATCTGTTGCGTCGACAGGGCGTTCAAGCAGTCGAGCCGTTGAAATTTCAGGTACCCGCCGGTTTCGTCTGGGCTAAACCGGGTAACCGTCGCGAATACCTGCGCGGTCGTTTGGAGCAAGGGCGTGCCGTGATCTATAAAAATCAGAGCTCAGGCGTGTTGCGCAGCGCCGCGTGGGCTGAAGGGCTGGTGGAAGTGCTTGAAGGCCACACGCTGTCTGAAGGCGATTGGGTCGGATTTATTCCTTTGAGTGAAGTGCTGGGATGAAGCTGTCCCTGTCCAGTCGATAAATAACTCAGATGGGTTGGGTCTTTTCGATTTGGCTGTTGTCCAAAAACCTGACCGATTTTGTTGAGGGATAAGCATGAGTGCGGCGAAGGCTTTTTTGATTTTGCATGGTAAGCAGGCGCTCAACGAAGACGTGCGGGCTGCGGTTGAGCAGCGCCGTGCGCAAGGCTGGGAGCTGGCGGTGCGGCTGACATGGGAAGGCGGAGACGCCCAGCGTCTGGTGCACGAAGCGTTGGATGCGGGCTATACCCATGTGATTGCCGGCGGTGGAGATGGCACGTTGCGGGAGGTATGCGAAGCCATGGCGCAGGCAGATACAGAGGCCAGTCTGGTGTTATTGCCGCTGGGGACTGCCAATGATTTTGCGCGGGCCGCCGGGGTTCCACTGGCGTCTGACGAGGCTTTGGCGCTGCTGGACGCTCCGGCCCATGCCATTGATCTGGGCGAGGTGGATGGCCAGGTCTTTTTGAATATGGCAACAGGTGGCTTTGGCAGCCAGGTCACTGCCAATACCTCCGAAGACCTGAAGAAAGTCTTGGGCGGTGCCGCGTATCTATTTACCGGATTGTCTCGTTTCAGTGAGTTGCATGCCGCTTACGCCGAATTGGTAGGGCCGGATTTTCACTGGAAAGGAGAATTGCTGGCGCTGGGGATCGGCAATGGCCGACAGGCGGGCGGAGGTCAAGCGTTATGCCCTGATGCGCTGGCTGACGATGGTTTGCTCGACATCAGCATCTTGCCCGCGCCCCAGGAAGTGGTCGGAACACTGAAGAATTTGATGGCGGGTGGTTGGGGCCTGGATAACCTGTTTGTCCGGGAGCGATTGCCTTGGGTTGAGATCAAGACCAGCGAAGGCCTGTCCATTAACCTTGATGGTGAACCTATGGAAGGCGATTCGCTGCGTTTTTCTGTTCGCAAGGGGGCATTGAAGATCCATTTGCCTCATGATTCGCCCGTGTTAAGTCCGTCAAACCATAAAGCTATCTCCCCGCCAGCCGATAACCCTGAGCATTAAGTCCCCACGCTCAGGAGTCATCTATGGCCGGCATTCTCGACACGGTAGACCAGCGAACACAACTGGTCGGTGAAAACCGACTGGAACTGCTTATGTTTCGGCTGGCCGGTCGCCAGTTGTTTGCGATCAACGTGTTCAAGGTGCAAGAGGTCTTGCAACTCCCCACGTTGACCCTGATGCCCCATCGACATCCGCATGTCTGCGGTGTGGTCAACTTGCGGGGCAAAACCCTGCCAGTGATTGATCTTTCTCAGGCCATTGGAATGCGGCCATTGGTGCCGGGCCCCGACAGCACGATTATCGTGACGGAGTACAACCGTTCTGTTCAGGCATTTCTGGTGGGGGGCGTCGACCGTATTATCAATATGAACTGGGAAGCCATTTTGCCCCCGCCCGGCAGTGCCGGACGCCGACACTACCTGACCGCAATTACCAAGGTTGATGAGCATTTGGTCGAAATAATCGACGTGGAGAAAGTGCTCGCTGAAATCGTGCCGTACAACGCCAAAGTCTCACGCGACAAGCTGGATGATCCGATCCTGGAACAGGCTCGAGGCCGTGAAGTGCTGCTGGTGGATGACTCCAGCGTTGCACTGGCCCAGTTGCGTGAAACGCTCTCGCAACTGGGTGTCAAAATGCATGTTGCCAGTGATGGGCTCAAGGCGTTGAACATGCTCAAGGCCTGGGCGGATAGCGGGCACGTCATGACTGACAAGTTGCTGATGATCTTTACCGATGCCGAGATGCCAGAGATGGATGGCTATCGCTTGACCACCGAAATACGCAATGACCCGCGCCTGCGTGAGCTTTACGTGGTGCTGCACACCTCATTGTCCGGGAGTTTCAACGAGTCGATGGTGAAGAAAGTCGGCTGTGACAATTTCCTGTCCAAATTTCAGCCCGATAAATTGGTTGATGTCGTCCGCCAGCGTCTGGTGCGCGATCAAGTTCCTGCGTAACGTCCGGTATCTGCCTGATCTTTGCATCGCAGCAAGGCTCCTATAATCTGGCGGTTTTCACTCCGCAGGAAGTTGACTCATGCTGCGTCTAAGCGCGCTTTACCGTTATCCGCTGAAATCTGCGAAAGGGGAGCACCTGCGACAAGCCCCTCTCGACAAACTGGGAGTGGTTGGGGACCGACGCTGGATGTTGGTGGATGAAGCGACGGGGCGTTTTCTGACGCAGCGAACAGATCCCCAGATGAGCCAACTGTCGGCTTTGTGGAATGCTGCTGGCGGCTTGACCTTGAGCGCGAAGGGGTTTGAAGCCCTAGATGTCGAAGTGCCGGAGCCTGAAAACAACTTGCGCGGCGTCACGATATGGCGCGATACCCTGCGCGTGCCCGACGCGGGAGGGGTGGCTGCCGACTGGCTGAGTCGCTTTATCAATAAGCCGGTGCGGCTGGTGCATGTACCTCTTCAACGTGCTCGCTCGACTGAAGCAGGTTACGGGCGAGATGATGACAAGGTGGCGTTTGCTGATGGCTACCCGCTTTTGCTGATTGGTCAGGCGTCGCTGGATGATATTACGAGCAGAGTGGGCCGGCCGCTGGAGATGCTGCGTTTCAGGCCCAATCTGGTTATTGAGGGCAGTGAGGCGTTCGCTGAGGACGGCTGGAAGCGGATCCGCATTGGCGATGTCGAGTTTCGAGTGGTCAAATCCTGTTCGCGCTGCATTCTTACCACCATTGATCCTCAAACCGGTGTGCGTGATGAACAGCGTGAACCGCTGGCGACCCTGATGTCTTATCGCAAGCAAGAGGGCGGCACAATGTTTGGCCAGAATCTGGTCAATGACAGCAATGGTGTACTGGAAGTTGGAATGTCAGTGACAGTGCTGGAGTAGCGGGTGAGCCGCTGACAAGGAACGAAGGCTGCGATCGGCGGCAAAGCCTTCGCAGAATCTCAACCCTACAGCTTTCCCAGTGTGCGATCGCTTCGTGCTCGATCGCCACCTTCGTCAGCGACTACAGATTTTAAAGGTCATTGATCGTCGAAAAAGCGCTCGTGCCAATCCACCAAGGGCTGTGGGACATTGAGCTTTTGCCCGTAGATTACCGAATATGAGAGCACGTTCTGCACGTATTGGCGGGTCTCATCGAACGGGATGCTTTCAATCCACACATCGAAACCTAAATGGTTCGCCCCTCTGAGCCACTGGCGAACACGGCCGGGGCCCGCGTTGTAAGCGGCGGAAGCCAGCACCCTGTTGCCGTTGAACTGGCCATGTACCTGGCTCAGATAGGCAGCGCCCAGCTGAATGTTTTTATCCGGGTTAAGCACCTGCTGCGGGGAGGCCAGCGGAATGTTGAATTTTCTCGCGGTCTCTTTGGCGGTGGCTGGCATCAGTTGCATCAAGCCGCTTGCACCCACGCCAGAACGTGCGTCATCCATAAACGCACTTTCCTGCCGGGTAATGGCAAACACCCAGCTGGAATGAAGCCCCCGAACCTTGGCTTCTCTCACCAGTGTATCGCGGTGAGCCATCGGGAAACGTATATCCAGGTCATCCCAATATTGCGCTTGGCTGATGGTGCGAATGGCCGGGAAGTACCATTTCAGGTCGTAGGCCAGTTTGGCCTGCGCGACCATTTCATCGCGGTTGAAGTGGCGACTGACGTAATACCACTCACGCCGCCCGTCGACGATCTGACCGCGATCATGAAACTCCAGTGCCCGCTGAACGCCGGGCGTATTGCGCACTTTATTGATCAGCTGCGGGCTGAGTACCAATGGTTTGTTGTTGAGCTGATAAGGCGTCTGGGCGCGATCAGCTGCCAGAAATCCGTAAAAATCACGTTCCTTGGCAACCGTTTTGAACAGCGCGAGTGATTGCGGGTTTTTTGGCTCGGCCAACTCAAGGCTTCGGGCCTGCCAATAGCGCCAGCGGTTAGTGCTGGCCAGGTCTTGCGGCAGTTTTTGCGTTAACTGATAGGCATCTTGCCAGCGCGCAAGGCGCAGCAACAGGCGTAGACGCCATTCGGTGACGGTGTTATCGCGCAGCTCAGGGTCGTACTTGGTCATGATGTCCAGGCCGCGGCTGTCATAGCGGCGGGCGAACGTCAGACCTATTTCACGGGCAATCGCGACTTTTTCGTCACGTGAAAAATGCATGTTGGTGGCGTAAGTGTCGAGCAGTGAGGCGGCTTTTTCCGGGTCCTGCCGTGCCAGGCGGCGCAAGCCCAGACCCACGGCATCAGACATGGCCTCGCTGGCCGGGGCGAAGCGTGAGGGTTGGCTGAGCATGTCGGGCTTTTGTGCCACGTCAATCATCAACTTGGCCTGTGGGCCAAGGCTGGTCAGTCCGTTGGCCAGGGATGTGGCCAAGCCATAATTGCGCGCCTCTGCCGCTAGCTTGACGCGCTGCCAGCGTTTTTGTTCGGTCAATTGACCTTCCGCAGCCCACTGGCTGAACAGAGCATCACACGCGGCAGGTTGCGCCTTGCCCACCAGCCAGAGTTTTTCGGCACTGGCGTAGCCCTCAGCCTTGCGGTTGTGCTGCAACTCATATTGGCCGTTCAGGCAGTCCAGCTCTGTGAAATTAAGTTTCGGATCGTAGTACTTGGCGAAAGTCGCCCAGTCGCCACGGTCTGCCAGCCAGCGCAACCAGCGCAGTTTCATCCAGTTGGCTTGCGGCAGATCACCGTGCTCGGCCAGAAACTGCTCGATTTCGGCGTTATCGGCCGATTTGAGGCGCGCTGTCAGCTCGTCATAAGCCAGGTAGGGCGTCAGCGGATACGAGCGAAGGGCGGCGGCATTCTGAAAATAGGGACCAGAGTCACCTTTGGCTAATGCGCGTTTGGCTTCGTCGTACAGTTGACGTTGTTGAGTAAGGTCTGCGGCATGGGCGGATTGCACGGCGCAGGTGGTGAGAAGCAGGCAGGATAAAAAGTTGAAAAGGCGACTGCGCATGGGGCTTCCGTACAAATAGAAAACGCGACAAGTGCAGACCCTGCCTGCACTGATTGTGCCGTAGCTTAGCCTTTTGCCGGCGCGCCGTGAAAGCATTGGAAGCCAGGCGGCGCAACTTGGCACTAAATGAGGGGGCAAGAGCACCGTCGACGAAATACCCGGCCGCCAAAGGGCTCAAATCAGGTAGAATGCGCGCCCAGTTTTCGGAGAAGATCATGACCCTGCTCAAATTCAGCGATGTGTCCCTTGCTTTCGGCTCTACGCCGTTGTTGGACAAGGTGTCCTGGCAGATCGCCCGTGGAGAGCGGGTGTGCATCATCGGCCGCAACGGCACCGGCAAGTCCAGCATGATGAAGCTGGTAAAAGGTGATCAGAAGCCCGATGACGGCTCTGTCTGGCGCGCACCCGGCCTCAAAATAGGCGAGCTGCCGCAAGAGTTGCCGGTAGCCGACGAGCGGACGGTATTCGATGTGGTTGCCGAAGGTCTGGACGGTGTGGGTGAGCTTTTGGCTCAGTACCACCACTTGAGCCAGAACATCGTGACCGATGCCGACCTGGACAAACTGATGCACGTTCAGCAAGACCTTGAAGCCCGTGATGGCTGGCGGTTGCAGCAATTGGTCGACAGCACCCTGAGCCGTCTGCAATTGCCTGCTGATAAAACGCTTGCCGAATTGTCCGGCGGCTGGCGTCGACGCGTCCTGCTGGCGCAAGCGTTGGTATCTGAACCAGATCTGCTGCTGCTCGACGAACCGACCAACCACTTGGACATCGGTGCGATTGCCTGGCTTGAAGAAGCGCTTAAAGACTTCCAGGGCGCTGTTCTGTTTATCACCCACGACCGTTCCTTCTTGCAGAACCTGGCGACTCGGATTCTGGAACTGGATCGGGGCGGCCTGATTGACTGGAATGGCGACTACGCCAGTTTCCTGGTGCACAAAGAAGCCACGTTGGCTGCTGAAGAGACCGCCAATGCCTTGTTCGACAAGCGTCTGGCTCAGGAAGAAGTGTGGATTCGTCAGGGCATCAAGGCCCGTCGTACCCGTAACGAAGGCCGCGTGCGTGCCTTGAAAGCATTGCGTGTTGAGCGCAGCGAGCGTCGCGAGCGTACTGGTAAAGCCAATATCCTGCTGGACACGGCTGACAAGTCGGGCAAGCAAGTGATGGTGCTGGAAAACGTCAGCTTCGCGCATCCGGGTGGTCCGTTCCTGATCAAGGACTTCTCGATGGTGTTGCAACGTGGCGACCGTATTGGTCTGCTGGGTGCCAACGGTACCGGCAAAACCACGCTGTTGAAGTTGATGCTGGGTGGTCTGCAACCGACTGAAGGCAAAGTGGAAGAGGGCACGCGCATTGACGTGGCGTACTTCGACCAATTGCGTCATCAGCTGGATCTGGAAAAAACAGTGATCGATAACGTGGCCGAAGGCCGTGACTTTATCGATATCGACGGTCAGAGCCGACATGTCCTCAGCTACTTGGGTGACTTCCTGTTCAGCCCTCAGCGTGCCCGCACGCCCGTCAAGGCGCTGTCAGGTGGTGAGCGTGCGCGTTTGTTGCTGGCCAAACTGTTCAGCAAACCGGCCAACTTGTTGGTGCTCGATGAGCCCACCAACGACCTCGACGTTGAAACGCTGGAGCTGCTTGAAGAAGTCCTGCTGACGTTCCAGGGCACTGTGCTGATGGTCAGTCACGACCGGGCATTCCTCGACAACGTCGTCACCAGCACCCTGGTCTTCGAAGGGGAAGGCAAGGTGCGTGAATACGTGGGTGGTTATCAGGACTGGTTGCGTCAGGGCGGTTCGCCGCGTCTATTGGGTGTGACCGAGAGCAAGTCTGGCAAAGCTGACTTGAACTCTGCGGTGGTCACGCCAGCAGCGGCTCCGGCGGCAGCTCAACCGGCTCCGGCCGCTAAAAAGAAACTGAGCTACAAGTTACAGCGTGAGCTGGAATCGTTGCCAAGTGAGATCGACGCTAAAGAGCAGGCGATTGCTGCTGTTGAAGCCGAAATGGCTGACGCAGGCTTCTACCAGCGTCCTGCGGCGCAAACAGCTGAAGTGATTGCCAAGCTTGAGAAACTGCAAGCTGAGCTTGAGCAATTGGTGGAGCGTTGGGCTGAGCTGGATGCCTGATTGACCGTCTGCTGAACTGAAAAAGCCCGGCCTTTCACACGAAAAGGCCGGGCTTTTTTGTTGTTACAGCCAGACTGTATCAGTCATCTGTTTTTTTCAGGCTGACTGCCAGCACATCACAGGGTGCGCCATGCAATACGTCATTTGCCGTAGAGCCCAGCAGCAGTGCAAGACCGTGTCGGCCATGACTGCCAACGACGATCAGGTCGCATTTTTCTTTAATGGCGAAACCATGAATTTCCTGCCGCGGCTGGCCGAATGTTAGATAGCAATTTTTATCGGGTCCGGTGATGTGGAGGTGCGGGTAAAAGTCCGCCAGCCGTTCAAGGCGCTCTGTGGCCTGGTCAAACTGTTGTTGCTGCAACTGCGACAGATCCATCGGCACGTCGCCCCCAAATGCCATCGCCATCGGCTCAACGATGTGTATCAGTGACAACTTGGCGCCGTTAGCCTTGGCACTTGCGCTGGCGCGATAGATCACCGGGTCACATTCTTCAGTCAGGTCGACGGCGACTAAAATATGTGTGTAGGGCTTTAGCGTGGAAGGCATGTGAAACGCTCCTGTAAATGGCAATGGTTTTGAGTATGGCCCTTTTTGAAGGGGCAGGGTTCAAGTCAGCGAATTCGTTAACGGGTA
This sequence comes from Pseudomonas sp. 2024-210, assembly GCF_045062345.1. Lineage (NCBI taxonomy): Bacteria > Pseudomonadati > Pseudomonadota > Gammaproteobacteria > Pseudomonadales > Pseudomonadaceae > Pseudomonas > Pseudomonas sp. 2024-210. Next base: position 120,376 of record NZ_JBJGEJ010000013.1, read on the forward strand.
ATTAAGAGTACAGATATGACGGTATGGATAGTGGTGTCAATCCTGGCGCTGGTTTTGAGCCCTCTGGCCTGGTTGCGGCCTTCGCGCCGTCAGAGCGGTCGTATGGCGTTGCGCATGGAGGCCCGGCGCATGGGGCTATCCATGCAGCTGGCAAAACAGCAATGGCCTCATTGGCTAGAGCCTGAGCCGCCGGGTTCCTGTGCCCAGTTTGTTCGACCGCGGCGCAGTACTAAGCCAGATGAGTGGTGCTATTGGCAATCATCTCCCGGAATATGGGTCAATCAGTGGCGTGAGGCGTGCGTGGATGAACGTTTGCTAACGCAATTCAGAAAGTTGCCGGCTAGCGTGTACAAAATCGAAGCAACCTCACAGATGATCGCGTTGTATTGGGGGGAGAAAGGCGAATCTGAAGTGCTACTGGCCATTGATGAGGTGCTCAAGGCATTAGCCTGAGTACGCAGCACTGGTAGTCGCAGTCGAGGCACGAAAGCTGCGATGAGCCCGGCGCTAAGACCTTGATATTCAGGTTGCGCGACGTGTCAGATACTGAGGCGTCCTTGCATTTACGACGGCTTTGCCGCCGATCGTAGCCTTCGTGCCTCGTCAGCAACAAATTGCGACCGACCAGTCGTTTTATCATCGTTGGTTTGGGCAATTGACAATCGTTGGCTTTTCCCTGAAGGTGTCGACACCCAAATCAAACGGGCGTATGAATCGAGTGTTTGTCCTGTAAGGCGAAGCTCGCATCAGCCCGATTATCGCGTTGGCGGGTGTGCCTGGCGGATTGGAATCTGTATTGGCCCAAAGGTCAGTGACGGCCAGACGCAGGCGTGCGACGTGTACTGTTCAGCTTCCATATCCTGGAGATCAGTTGATGATTTACGAAGGTAAAGCCATCACGGTTACGGCTCTTGAAAGTGGCATCGTCGAACTGAAGTTCGACCTCAAGGGTGAGTCCGTCAACAAGTTCAACCGTCTAACCCTGAACGAATTGCGTCAGGCGGTAGATGCGATCAAGGCAGACGCCTCGATCAAGGGCGTCATCGTTTCCAGTGGCAAAGACGTATTTATCGTCGGTGCCGACATCACCGAATTCGTCGAAAACTTCAAGTTGCCGGATGCCGAGCTGATTGCTGGCAACCTCGAAGCCAACAAAATCTTCAGTGATTTCGAAGACCTCAATGTTCCGACTGTGGCTGCCATCAACGGCATCGCGTTGGGCGGCGGTCTGGAAATGTGCCTGGCTGCGGACTTCCGGGTCATGGCCGACAGCGCCAAAATCGGCCTGCCTGAAGTCAAACTGGGCATTTACCCGGGTTTTGGCGGCACCGTCCGTCTACCCCGCTTGATCGGTGTTGATAATGCCGTTGAGTGGATTGCCTCCGGTAAAGAAAACCGCGCCGAAGACGCGCTGAAAGTGAGCGCTGTTGATGCTGTGGTGTCAGCTGACAAGCTGGGCACTGCCGCACTCGATCTGATCAAGCGCGCTATCAGTGGCGAGTTGGACTACAAAGCTAAGCGCCAGCCGAAGCTTGAAAAACTCAAGCTGAACGCCATTGAGCAAATGATGGCGTTTGAAACGGCCAAGGGTTTCGTGGCCGGCCAAGCGGGCCCGAACTATCCGGCGCCGGTTGAAGCGATCAAGACTATCCAGAAAGCCGCGAACTTCGGTCGTGACAAGGCGCTGGAAGTAGAAGCCGCCGGTTTCGCCAAACTGGCCAAGACCTCGGCTTCGCAGTGTTTGATCGGGCTGTTCCTGAACGATCAGGAACTGAAGAAAAAAGCCAAGATCTACGACAAAATCGCCAAAGACGTGAAGCAGGCTGCCGTTCTCGGCGCCGGCATCATGGGCGGCGGTATTGCCTATCAGTCGGCTTCCAAAGGCACGCCGATCCTGATGAAAGACATCAACGAGCACGGTATCGAGCAAGGGCTGGCTGAAGCTGCCAAATTGCTGGTGGGCCGCGTTGATAAAGGTCGCATGACCCCGGCGAAAATGGCTGAAGTACTTAACGGGATTCGTCCTACGCTGTCTTACGGCGATTTCGGCAACGTCGACCTGGTGGTCGAAGCGGTTGTCGAGAATCCGAAGGTCAAGCAGGCCGTCTTGGCTGAAGTCGAAAACCACGTGCGCGAAGATGCGATTCTGGCGTCCAACACCTCGACCATTTCCATCAGCCTGTTGGCCAAAGCCCTCAAGCGTCCGGAAAACTTCGTGGGCATGCACTTCTTCAACCCGGTGCACATGATGCCGTTGGTTGAAGTGATTCGTGGCGAGAAGTCGAGCGATCTGGCGGTTGCAACCACCGTTGCTTATGCCAAGAAAATGGGCAAAAACCCGATCGTGGTCAACGACTGTCCGGGCTTTTTGGTCAACCGTGTGCTGTTTCCATACTTTGGCGGTTTTGCCAAGCTGGTCAGCGCCGGTGTCGACTTTGTGCGCATCGATAAAGTCATGGAGAAATTCGGCTGGCCGATGGGCCCGGCCTACCTGATGGACGTGGTCGGTATCGACACCGGCCACCACGGTCGTGACGTGATGGCTGAGGGTTTCCCGGACCGCATGAAAGATGATCGCCGTTCGGCGATTGATGCGCTGTACGACGCCAAGCGCCTGGGTCAGAAAAACGGCAAGGGCTTCTACGCCTACGAAGAAGACAAGCGCGGCAAGCAGAAGAAAGTCGTTGATTCCAGCGTGCTTGAAGTGCTCAAGCCTATTGTCTACGAGCAGCGCGAGGTGACCGACGAAGACATCATTAACTGGATGATGATCCCGCTGTGTCTGGAAACCGTGCGCTGCCTGGAAGACGGCATCGTTGAAACCGCAGCCGAGGCCGATATGGGCCTGGTCTACGGCATTGGCTTCCCGCTGTTCCGTGGCGGCGCGCTGCGCTACATCGACTCGATCGGTGTTGCAGAGTTCGTGGCCCTGGCCGACCAGTACGCTGAATTGGGCGCGCTGTACCACCCGACTGCGAAGCTGCGTGAAATGGCCAAGAACGGTCAGAGCTTCTTCGGTTAAGCGCCCTATTAGAGTGAGAGTGAAATTATGAGCTTGAATCCTAGAGACGTGGTGATTGTCGACTTCGGTCGCACCCCGATGGGCCGCTCCAAGGGTGGCATGCACCGCAACACCCGTGCTGAAGACATGTCTGCGCACCTGATCAGCAAAGTGCTGGAGCGCAATAACAAGGTCGACCCTAAAGAAGTCGAAGATGTGATCTGGGGCTGTGTGAACCAGACCCTGGAGCAGGGCTGGAACATCGCGCGCATGGCGTCATTGATGACCCAGATCCCGCACACCTCGGCTGCGCAAACCGTTAGCCGCCTGTGCGGCTCGTCGATGAGCGCCTTGCACACGGCTGCGCAAGCGATCATGACCGGCAACGGTGACGTTTTCGTCGTAGGCGGCGTCGAGCATATGGGCCACGTGAGCATGATGCACGGCGTTGATCCTAACCCGCACATGTCGCTGTATGCGGCCAAAGCCTCGGGCATGATGGGCCTGACCGCTGAAATGCTGGGCAAGATGCATGGCATCACCCGCGAACAACAGGATGCTTTTGGTGTGCGTTCTCATCAGTTGGCCCATAAGGCAACGATTGAAGGCAAATTCAAAGACGAAATCATCCCGATGCAAGGGTATGACGAAAACGGTTTCCTGAAAGTCTTCGACTATGATGAAACCATTCGTCCGGAAACTACCCTTGAAAGCCTGGCTGCGTTGAAGCCGGCGTTCAACCCCAAGGGCGGCACCGTGACAGCGGGCACTTCGTCGCAGATTACCGATGGTGCTTCGTGCATGATCGTGATGTCTGCTCAACGTGCCAAAGACCTGGGTCTTGAGCCGTTGGCCGTGATTCGTTCGATGGCGGTGGCTGGTGTGGATCCAGCTATCATGGGCTATGGTCCTGTACCGGCTACGCAAAAAGCATTGAAGCGTGCGGGCTTAAATATGGCCGATATCGACTTCATTGAGCTTAATGAAGCCTTCGCTGCACAGGCACTGCCGGTGCTGAAAGATTTGAAAGTGCTCGACAAGATGGATGAGAAGGTTAACCTGCACGGCGGTGCCATCGCTCTGGGTCATCCATTTGGATGCTCAGGTGCGCGTATCTCCGGCACCTTGCTCAATGTAATGAAGCAAAATGGCGGCACTTTCGGGTTGTCCACCATGTGCATTGGTCTTGGCCAGGGCATTGCCACCGTCTTCGAACGCGTATAAAGCGTTGTGTTGATGGAAGCCGGGGCCATGTGCCCCGGTTTTGTTTTTTAAGCGTTTTAAATTTTTTTCTTTGAGGGGGCGCAATATGTCGGTACAACTTGGGCTCTATCAGCACTACAAAGGTCCGCATTATCGGGTGTTCAATGTGGCGCGCCACTCTGAAACCGAAGAGCAGGTTGTTTTTTACCAAGCCCTGCATGGTGAGTTCGGATATTGGGTACGCCCGTTGAGCATGTTTCTTGAAACGGTGGAGTTTGAGGGCAAAACAGTCCCGCGATTCGCCCTTGTTCAGGAAGAGCCGAGTATTTTCCCCAAGGCTAAAGACGCAGTCGCGTAGCACCCTGCGCTTGACCTCACCTTGTAGCCACTATATATAGCGGTGCCGCGTCAGGCGCGAACCGCCTTTCACTTCTAGAATTCAGGAATTTTCTGATCCATGGGCAAATCGCTGGTCATTGTGGAATCCCCGGCTAAGGCCAAGACCATCAACAAGTACTTGGGCAACGAGTACGTGGTGAAGTCGAGTATCGGCCATATCCGAGACCTGCCCACCAGCGGTTCGGCTAGCGCCAGTAAAGAACCTGCTGCCAAGCGTGGTAAGGCCGCGGCCGGCGAAGCGTCCGCCCTGTCGCCCAAAGAGAAGGCTCAGAAACAGCTGATCTCGCGCATGGGTGTAGATCCGGAACACGGCTGGAAAGCCAAGTACGAGATCCTTCCCGGCAAGGAAAAGGTGATTGAAGAGCTGCGCCGGCTCGCCAAGGATGCTGACACCATCTATCTCGCAACCGACTTGGATCGCGAAGGGGAAGCCATTGCCTGGCACCTGCGCGAAGCCATTGGTGGTGATGACAGCCGTTACAAGCGTGTGGTGTTCAACGAAATCACCAAGAAGGCGATTCAGGAAGCCTTCTCCAAGCCGGGTGAGCTGGATATTAACCGGGTCAATGCCCAGCAAGCGCGTCGTTTCCTCGATCGCGTAGTGGGGTACATGGTCTCCCCGCTGCTGTGGGCGAAAATCGCCCGGGGCCTGTCGGCAGGTCGCGTGCAGTCAGTCGCGGTAAAACTGGTGGTTGAGCGTGAGCGTGAAATCCGCGCCTTCAACCCCGAAGAATACTGGGAAATTCATGCAGACCTCGGCACCGCCAAGGGTGCAAAAGTGCGTTTCGACGTCGCCCGTGAAAAAGGCGAGGCGTTCAAGCCACTGAACGAAGCCCAGGCGATGGCGGCACTGGAGAAGCTCAAGGCTTCCAGCTACAGCATCGTCAAGCGTGAAGACAAGCCAACCAGCAGCAAGCCTTCAGCACCGTTTATCACCTCCACTCTGCAACAGGCCGCGAGTAATCGTCTGGGCTTCGGGGTGAAGAAAACCATGATGATGGCTCAGCGTCTGTATGAAGCTGGCTACATCACGTATATGCGTACGGACTCCACCAACCTTTCGGCTGATGCGCTGGAAATGGCGCGTTCGTACATTGAAGGTGAATTCGGCGCGGATTACCTGCCGCCAGCCCCTAACGTCTACAGCAGCAAGGAAGGCGCACAAGAGGCTCACGAAGCGATTCGTCCTTCTGATGTGAATATGCATCCAAGCAAGTTGTCGGGTATGGAGCGCGACGCTGAGCGCCTTTACGAGCTTATCTGGCGCCAGTTCGTGGCGTGCCAGATGCTGCCGGCCAAATACCTGTCGACCACTGTGACTGTTGCAGCCGGCGACTTTGAGCTGCGCGCCAAGGGTCGCATCCTCAAGTTCGACGGTTACACCCGTGTCATGCCGCAAATTGCAAAACCGGGCGACGATGACGTTCTGCCCGACATGGCGCAGGGCGACAAGCTGAAACTGATCGAGCTGGATCCGAGCCAGCATTTCACCAAGCCGCCTGCACGGTACTCCGAAGCCAGCCTGGTGAAAGAGATGGAAAAACGCGGGATTGGTCGTCCGTCGACCTATGCCGCGATTATCGGCACCATTCAGGATCGTGGCTACGTGGCGTTGCACAACCGCCGCTTCTACTCCGAAAAAATGGGCGACATCGTCACCGAGCGTTTGTCCGAAAGCTTCTCTGACCTGATGGACTACGGCTTCACGGCCGGTATGGAAGAGAACCTCGACGATGTGGCTCACGGCGAGCGCGACTGGAAAAACGTACTGGACGAGTTCTACGGCAACTTCAAAAAGAAACTTGAAGTCGCGGCGGCGCCTGAGGGCGGCATGCGTGCCAACCAGCCAGTAATGACCGATATTCCTTGCAAGGAATGCGGTCGTCCCATGCAGATTCGTACGGCCTCGACGGGCGTATTCCTGGGGTGCTCGGGCTACAGCTTGCCGCCCAAAGAGCGCTGCAAGGCCACCGTCAATCTGGTGCCGGGCGATGAGATTGCTGCCGATGATGAAGGCGAGTCCGAATCGTTGGTGTTGTTGGGCAAGCACCGTTGCCCGATTTGCAGCACGGCGATGGATGCTTACTTGCTGGATGAGAAGCACAAGCTTCACATCTGCGGTAACAACCCGGACTGTGTAGGCTACGAAATCGAAGAAGGTAACTACCGCATCAAGGGTTACGAAGGGCCAAGCCTGGAGTGCGACAAGTGCGGTAGCGAGATGCAGCTCAAAACCGGGCGTTTCGGTAAATTCTTTGGTTGCACCAATCCAGAGTGTAAGAACACTCGAAAACTGCTGAAAAGTGGTGAGGCGGCGCCGCCGAAGATGGACCCGGTGAAAATGCCGGAGCTCAAGTGCGAGAAGGTCAACGACACGTATATTTTGCGTGACGGTGCCTCAGGCTTGTTCCTTGCTGCCAGTCAGTTTCCGAAAAACCGTGAGACGCGTGCGCCGTTGGTGATCGAGATTGTTCCGCACAAGGACGAGATTGATCCCAAGTACCACTTCCTGTGTGAGGCGCCCAAGAAAGACCCTGATGGTCGTCCCGCAGTGATTCGGTACAGCCGTAAAACCAAAGAGCAGTACGTACAGACTGAAGTGGACGGCAAGCCTACGGGCTGGCGCGCGTTCTACGACGGTAATAGCTGGAAGGTTGAAGACAAGCGTAAAGACAAAGACGCTTGATCTGAGTTGACCGCTGAATAAAAAACCGCGCAAGGGCTGCATGCCTTGCGCGGTTTTTTTTGGCCAGATTCTGTAGCCGCTGCCGAGGCGCGAAGGCTGCGATCGGCGGCGAAGTCGTCGTAAAATCAGTCGTTGCGCAGTATCAGGTAGCCTGAAATCTCCGGGTTTACGATCGCTGCGCGACCGGACGCAGCCTGCGGCAGCTGCTACGCAGGGCTATCAGCAAATGCTTGCTCCAATGGCCTGTAATCCCTGAGACTGCATCACTGCCTTTACCCCTTTCGTTGTGGAGCGCCCGCATGGCTCATGAACTCTATACTCGCACCAATCAGAAAATCTATTTCGCAGGTCTGGCACTTGAAGCCATGAAGAAGGCGGGTGAAGGCCGAGCGATGAATGCACAGGCATTGCTGCAAGCTGAGCGCGAATCGGCTGTCTTTCATTTATACGGTGCTTTACTGGGGCTAAGCCATGAAATTGCCGGGTTCTATCGGCTCTCTCAAGCCAATGCGACACGGGTTGAGCTGATACTCACTCAGGCTGTGCTGGATGAAAAGGCGATTCCTGAGTTGGCTGAGCTGGTAGAGCTGGCGCGAGCGCCACAGACTTGGTTGGCCCAGTTGTTAGCGACTCATGCTGCACTGTACTTGCCGTTGCAGGCACCGAAAAAGATCAAGGTCGATGTGTTTCAGCCCTTGATTGCGGCGGTCAATCTTGAAGATGAGGCTTCACCGCAATTGGCTCAAGAAACGCTGGAGGAGTGGCGGCAAAACCTGAAAGGGTTGGCCATTCGTTTTCGTGATGGCCTTAATGAGTGCTAACGGTCGCGCATAAAACTGTACAGTCAGTCATCACTTTCTAATGATTCCTGCGTATATCCTGGAAAATTCTTAAGGGATGACTGATATAATCTCGCGCTTTCGTGGAGAACAACTTTTTATGCCAACGTCCTTTCTAGAAATTGTCGAATTACCAGACGGCCGTATCGAACTGCGCCGGGCTGAAGACGAAGGGTCTTTGGTGACGCTGGACTTCTCTGAGGATGCCAAGGCATTTCTTCAGGGTCAGCATGTAGAAGTGGCGAAAGCCATGCTGAGCGTGGGTGTGCAAATGGCCGGCCGCCTGGCCGAAGGCGATCTTGAGCAAGATGAAGAAGGGCCTCGCATTCTTCATTAAGCGCCCCGCACAGCTCTCTACCACAGCAAGGCTAATGCGTTCAGCACTGGCCCTGTGGTTGTAATAGCCGTTTATCCCAAGCGAATATTTAGACTTTGCCCGTTACCTGCGCGTGCTGCGCCGATCAGCTGTTGGCGCGCGGCACTGCTCAGTGGGTTGATCCAGCTCACTACAGTGTGGCTGCGGCCCAGGCGTAGGGCTTCGCAGGTCAGTTGTAGCGCGGTTTTATTGCCGTTGGGTTGCAACAGCAAAATACGCTCTCGGTTGAGGCCTGCGTCGCGCAGCCAGCTTTGGGTAAGGCTCGGTGGCGGGGCAATCAGGGTCAGCCAGCGTGCATGTTGCTGTTCGCTTAATTCGCGCAGCATGGGCGCCAGCAGGTTCAGGCAGTTCTCGGCGGCACCGCGTAAAGACAGTTCGCTGAATACTTCAGGTTCTGCGCTCCAAGGTGTTTCAAGCACTTCTTTGATCGTGGTGGGCATGGGTTGCGCCATGAACACTTCGAACAGGGGTAGTTGTGCAGGCAGCGGTGTGTGCGGGAACTGCATGGCGCCTCCTAATTAGCGACGTATAACGCCTACGCTCAGGCCTTCGATTACCAGTTCCTGCTCTTTGAGATTCACTTCAATGGGCGCGAAATCGGGGTTTTCAGCGATAAGCCAGACTTTGCTGCCTTCTCGTTTGAAGCGTTTTACAGTCACTTCGTCGTCGATACGCGCCACGACGATCTGACCGTTACGTGCTTCGCGGCAGGTATGAACGGCTAAAAGGTCGCCATCAAATATGCCGACGTCTTTCATGCTCATGCCTTGCACCCGCAGCAGGTAGTCCGCCCGGGGGTGGAAGAAGGTCGGGTTGATGTTGCAGGACTCTTCGACGTGCTCTTGTGCCAGGATCGGGGCGCCAGCTGCGACGCGACCGATGATGGGCAGTGTGGACTCGTCGGCCTTGGCCTCAAAGCCCGGGATGCGAATGCCGCGGGACGCACCGGGGGTCATCTCGATGGCGCCCTTGCGGGCCAAAGCCTTGAGATGCTCTTCGGCGGCGTTCGGGGACTTGAAGCCCAGTTCCTGTGCGATCTCGGCACGGGTGGGCGGGTATCCGTTGTCATCCAGGCATCGCTTGATGAAGGCCAGGATCTCTGCTTGGCGTGGCGTCAGTTTTAACATGGTGATCGCTCTGTTTTTTTATACAGTGACTGGGATTATATACAGTGAAGGCTCATTGGCAATCATCCATTTCCTGTCGTCCGCTGGACGGTCGGCTGTAGGCGGTGTGTGGGGGCATTCATGGGTTGAGGCTGGATGGGCAAAGGCTGTGTTTAAATGCCAGACCGACCAGTCGTAAAACGAACACCTTGCCTTGACTTTTTACAAACTGAAACGTATGTTTCAAACACCTGTTTTAAGTGTTTTTCAGCCGGAGTAAACATGGCCCAGTCGGAAACCGTTGAACGTATCCTTGATGCTGCTGAGCAGTTGTTCGCGGAAAAAGGTTTTGCCGAAACTTCATTGCGGCTGATTACCAGCAAGGCCGGGGTTAACCTCGCAGCCGTCAATTATCATTTTGGCTCCAAGAAGGCGTTGATCCAGGCGGTCTTTTCGCGTTTTTTGGGCCCGTTCTGCGCCAACCTGGATCGTGAGCTTGAGCGTCGTCAGGCCAAGCCTGAGCAGCGTCCCACGCTGGAAGAGCTCCTTGAAATGCTGGTCGAGCAGGCACTGGTGATTCAACCGCGCAGCGGAAATGACCTGTCGATTTTCATGCGTTTGTTGGGACTTGCTTTCAGTCAAAGTCAGGGCCACTTGCGGCGTTACCTGGAAGACATGTATGGCAAAGTGTTTCGTCGCTATATGTTGCTGGTTAACGAGGCAGCGCCGCAAATTCCGCCTATAGAGTTGTTCTGGCGCGTGCATTTTATGCTTGGCGCGGCGGCATTCAGCATGTCCGGGATCAAGGCTTTGCGGGCGATTGCTGAAACCGACTTTGGGATCAACACCTCCATCGAGCAAGTCATGCGCCTTATGGTGCCCTTTCTGGCCGCAGGCATGCGCGCTGATAGCGGTGTGGTTGACCCGGCAATGGCCAGCGCTCAAATGCGTCCGCGGGCCAAAACTCCACAGGCTGCCCTTAAGGTTTGACCTGTGCGGGTGGGCGCGGCAGCTCAGTTCCGCTAAGCTAGCCGCCATGCCCAACCCTGACTTATTCCCGTTTGCCAACGCGCCGCTGCAATCCTCGATTGTGGCGCGTTTAGCTGTGTCCGCACGTTCGCGGCAGGTAATGAGCGCTCTCTTTATTTAAGGAATTTCCATGAGTTCAGCCCTGAAAGGCTCCTTGATGGTGGACGTGGCCGGTACTTGGCTGACGGCCGAAGACCGGCAACTGTTGCGCCAGCCTGAAGTGGGCGGGCTGATTATTTTTGCGCGCAACATCGAGCATCCCCGTCAGGTACGTGAGTTGAGTGCGTCGATTCGCGCCGTGCGCCCGGATCTGTTACTGGCGGTGGATCAGGAAGGTGGTCGGGTACAGCGTTTGCGTCAGGGTTTTGTAAGGCTGCCGGCGATGCGCGCCATTGCGGATAATCCGAATGCAGAGTACCTGGCCGAACAGTGTGGCTGGATCATGGCCACCGAAGTGTTGGCGGTGGGGCTGGACTTGAGCTTTGCGCCAGTGCTGGACCTGGACTACCAGCGCAGTGCAGTGGTGGGTAGCCGCTCGTTCGAGGGTGATCCCGAGCGCGCTGCAACGTTGGCCGGGGCCTTTATTCGCGGCATGAATGACGCAGGCATGGCGGCCACAGGCAAGCATTTTCCGGGCCACGGCTGGGCAGAAGCCGACTCGCATGTGGCTATCCCGACGGACGAACGCAGTCTTGAAGACATTCGCGCCCATGATCTCGTGCCGTTTGCACGTCTGAGCAAGCAACTGGCTGCAGTCATGCCGGCCCATGTTATTTACCCGCAAGTTGACAGTCAGCCAGCCGGTTTCTCTCGCCGTTGGTTACAGGATATTTTGCGCGGCGAACTGCAATTTGACGGTGTGATTTTCAGTGACGATCTGTCAATGGCCGGTGCTCACGTCGTGGGCGACGCGGCCAGTCGTATCGAAGCGGCCTTGTCGGCAGGCTGCGACATGGGATTGGTGTGCAACGATCGCGCTGCCGCCGAACTGGCACTCAGTGCTGCACAGCGCTTGAAGGTCACGCCTTCACCACGTATTGCGCGCATGCGGGCTCAAGCCTGGGCCAGCACCGACTATCGCCAGAACCCGCGCTGGCAGGTGGCAATGGGCGCACTTAAAGATGCTCAATTAATTGATTAAGGGATCTGCCTCAATGACGGTTTACGCAATTATTGGCGGTACAGGGCTGACTCAGCTTGAAGGTTTGACCATCAGCCGCTCGCTGGCACTCGACACGCCATACGGTCCGACCTCCGCGGATATTCAGATCGGTGAATTTGGTGGGCGCGAGGTGCTGTTTCTGGCGCGTCATGGGCATCCGCACCGTGTGCCGCCGCACGAGGTCAATTACCGCGCCAATCTGTGGGCGTTGAAGCAGGCCGGCGCTGAGTCGATTCTGGCAGTGAATGCCGTAGGCGGTATTCATATGGCGATGGGCACGGGGCATTTTTGCGTGCCTCATCAGCTGATTGATTACACCAGTGGTCGTGAGCACACTTATTTTGCCGGTGATCTGGAGCAGGTGACCCACATCGATTTCAGCTACCCCTATACCGAATCTTTGCGAGCGCAGTTGATTGCTGCTTTGGCGGCTGAAGGATGCTCCTACAGCAGTCACGGCGTGTACGCGGCCACCCAGGGACCACGTCTTGAGACGGTAGCGGAAATTGCCCGGCTTGAGCGTGATGGTTGCGACATTGTTGGCATGACCGGTATGCCTGAAGCGGCGCTGGCCCGTGAACTGGGGTTGGATTACGCGTGTCTGGCGCTGGTGGTCAACCCCGCCGCAGGCAAGTCGACGGCAATCATCACGATGGCCGAGATAGAGCAGGCGTTGCATGACGGCATGGGCAAGGTCAAGGCAACGCTGGCGCGGGTATTGGCGGGTTGATTTGACCTTTTGAATTGGCGACGGCTACGCCGCCGGGCGTAGCCTCGCTCCGCTGCTCAATGGCTACGAAGCCAGCGGGTTCAGCGTTTCTCGACCTTCGGCGGCAGCGGAGCAAACAGGGCTTCGATGTCGTCGTCGTGAAGCTTCCAGTCCCCGGCGATTCGACCGTCCAGTACGCCTGCCGCCAAATCCGACTTTTCCTGCTGCAAGTGCTGGATTTTCTCTTCCACGGTGCCCCGGGCAATCATCTTGTACACAAACACCGGTTTTTCCTGGCCGATTCGGTAAGCACGGTCGGTCGCCTGATTTTCCGCCGCCGGGTTCCACCACGGGTCGTAATGGATCACGGTGTCAGCTTCGGTCAGGTTTAAGCCTACGCCACCCGCCTTCAGGCTGATCAGAAAAATCTGCAAGGTGCCGCTCTGGAATTCCTTCACCGGCGTGCGCCGGTCTCGGGTCTGGCCAGTGAGCAGGGCATAGCGGATGTTGCGTTTTTTCAGCTCGGCTTCGATCAGGCGAAGCATTGAGGTGAATTGTGAAAACAGCAGGATGCGTCGACCTTCAGCAAACAGTTCGTCGAGCATCTGCATCAAACTGTCGAGCTTGCCCGAGGTGCTGCCTTTTTTCGGCGGTGTATCGCTGACCAAGCGCAGATCGCAACACACCTGACGAAGCTTGAGCAGGGCTTCAAGAATGATGATCTGACTGCGCCCCAGTCCTTTGCGGGTGATTTCGTCGCGGACTTTTTTGTCCATCGCCAGGCGCATGGTTTCGTACACGTCGCGCTGGGCTTCGTTGAGTTCGACCCAATGAATGATTTCGGTTTTGGGCGGCAGTTCGGTGGCTACCTGCTCTTTGGTGCGCCGCAGCAGGAAGGGTTTGATTCGCGCATTGAAGTGCTGCAAGCGCTCGTCATTGCCGTGGCGTTCGATGGGCACCCGGTAGTTGCGGTTGAACGTTTGAGCGTCACCCAGCCAGCCGGGCAGCAAGAAATGGAACAACGACCACAGCTCGCCCAAGTGGTTTTCCAGCGGTGTACCACTGAGGCATAAACGTTGGCGCGCCGTCAGCTCACAGGCGGCTTGGGAGGCTTTGCTGCCGGGATTTTTGATGTACTGCGCTTCGTCGAGGATCAGGATGTGCAGGGGCAGTTTTACCAGGTGCTCGATGTCCTTGGGCAGCAAAGCGTAGGTCGTGAGGATGACGTCATAGTCATTCAGGTTTGCAAAGTGCTTTTTGCGGGTAGGGCCATACAGGGCCAGCACCTTGAGTTGGGGCGTGAAATGCGCTGCTTCGTCGAGCCAGTTAGGGATCAGGCTGGTGGGCATGATCACCATGGCGGGCCGATCAAGTCGTCCGGCATTCTTTTCGCAAAGAATATGCGCCAGTGTTTGCAGGGTTTTACCCAGCCCCATGTCATCCGCAAGAATCCCGCCGACTTCCAGCTGGCGCAGCGACTGCATCCAGCTGAGGCCTTCGAGCTGGTAGGGCCGCAGGGTGGCGTTGAGGCCTTCGGGGGCTGCGACGCTAAAGTCTTTGATGTCGCGCAATCGTTGAGCGAAGCCGCGAATATGCTCGCCGCCTTCCCAGCGCAGAGGCAAGGCATCCAGTGCATTGAGGCGCGGGGCGTCGGCACTTTTGATGCGCAGTGCGGTTGCCCCCGGTTCGCCCAGGTAAAACTCGTCGAGGGTGGCCAGTACCGGCTTCAGGCGCCCGTACGGCAGGGCCACTTGTAACGGTCCGTGGGTGCTGTTGGGCGTGGCCGGAATATTGACCAGAATCAGTTCGTCATCTCGACGTTTGGCGAGTTTTTCCGGGCTGAGCATGTCGGTGTGCGAGCGCATCAGGTTGAGCAGGATCGGCAGCAGGCTCAGACGCTGGCCGTTGACGATGATGCCCAGTTCAAGATCGAACCAGTCGTGTTCCGGCGCTTCATCGACGTTGGCGTACCACTCTTCGACGGGGCTGAGATCAAATCCGAAGTCTTCATCAACCAGCAACTCCCAGCCCTCTTCGCGCAGATCGGACATATGGTTGAGGGTGAAATTGAGCCACGCACTGTCATTGACCATTTCGAACAATTCGCCCGCACTTTCAGGCAGTGCTTTGCTCTGGCGTGTCGCAATTTTGAACCCCAGCTCACGCAGTCGCTCTCGGTAGGCGTTTTCTGCGTTGGGATGACGCTTGATGCGCAAGGTTTGATGTTCCTGACGAATCAGGACATCGGTATTTTTCTGCCCGCTGACGTAATGCTCAAGGTAATTGAAAGACAAGGCGGCCCGATGCTGGGTATAGCGCTGCATTTTGCCGTTACGCGGTTCAAAGGCGCTGAATTCGGCACTGGCGAGCCACAGTCGTGGCACGGGTTGCACGTCATCGATCAAGACTTCAGGCAGGTTGGCAGGTCGGCGTGAATCGAGTACGGCCTGGAGTTTTTCCAGAAGCTCGGCGTCCTGGGCAGCGGCAGGGTAGTTCAAGGTGTCTTCAATCTTCAGTAATACAGCAGCGGTATGCTTGCAGTTAACGCGAACAGGGCATGTACAGTGCGCGCTGACCAAGAGCAGAGTGCCTTTGGCCGACTCACGCAGTTCAAGGGTCTGGCGGTACACATTTTCGCCTGAACCCTGACAGCTGGCAGTGATCAGGTTGTCACCGACCTGGGCAATCCTGACGCGGTTTTCCCGTGCGTAGCGACGGCCACGTTCAAGGCTTTGTTCTTTGAAACGGCTGACCCACGTCGGTGCGAGCGGTTTGGTCAGCCGGGGTGTCGTGTTCAAGGTCATGGCGGTGTCATTTAATCGCCATCAGGAAGCCTTCGGCGTCAGGCGTTCAAAGAGCGCTTCCAGGGTGTTGAAGCGTTCATCTGCTCGCTCCATGGGCACCATAAACTTGAACAGGGTGGCGCCTTCAAACTTGTAGCGGTTGGGTTGGCCCTGAATCAGTTTGATCAGCACCAGCGGATCAACCGGGGTGTCGGAGGCAAACTCGATGCGTCCGCCTTGTGGGCCTGCGTCGACCTTTTTGATGCCCAACTGCTCGGCCTTCAATTTCAGCGCGGTAATGCGCACCAGATTTTTGGTCGGTTCAGGCAACAGGCCGAAACGGTCGATCATCTCAACCTGCAAATCCTTGAGGCCTTCTTCATCGCTGGCGTTGGCAATGCGTTTGTACAGGATCAGCCGTGCGTGGACATCGGGCAGATAGGCCTCGGGGATCAAAGCCGGGACACGCAGGTTAATTTCCGGCCCGCCGCCCAGGGGCTGGTCAAGGTTGGGCTGTTCGCCCTTGCGGATCGACTTGACAGCACGTTCGAGCATTTCCATGTACAACGTGAAGCCGACCGCTTGTATCTGACCGCTTTGACCGTCACCCAGCAGTTCACCCGCGCCTCGGATTTCGAGGTCGTTGGTGGCCAGAACAAAGCCGGCGCCCAGGTCTTGGGTGTTGGCAATGGCTTCGAGGCGCTTTTGCGCATCGCCGGTGATTTGTTTGCGCGGTGGTGTCAGCAAGTAGGCATACGCCTGGTGGTGGCTACGTCCCACGCGGCCCCGTAACTGGTGCAACTGCGCCAGGCCGAATTTGTCGGCACGCTCGATGATAATGGTGTTGGCGCTCGGCACGTCGATACCGGTCTCGATGATGGTCGAGGCGATCAGTACGTTAAAACGCTTGTGATAAAAGTCGCTCATGACCTGTTCGAGCTCGCGCTCACGCATCTGCCCGTGGCCGATACCGATGCGGGCTTCAGGCACCAGCTCAGCCAGGTCGGCAGCGCATTTCTCGATGGTTTTAACATCGTTGTGCAGGTAGTAAACCTGGCCGCCACGCAGCAATTCACGCAGCAGGGCTTCTTTGATCGTGCTGTTGTTTTGCTCCATGACGAAGGTGCGCACGGACAGGCGGCGGGCCGGCGGCGTGGCAATGATCGACAGGTCGCGCATGCCCGACACGGCCATGTTCAGCGTGCGCGGGATCGGCGTGGCAGTGAGCGTGAGAATATCGACTTCACTGCGCAGGGCTTTTAGCTGTTCTTTCTGACGCACCCCGAAGCGGTGTTCCTCGTCGATGATCACCAGGCCCAGATTTTTGATCTTGACGTCGTCTTGCAGCAGCTTGTGGGTGCCGATGACGATATCGATTTTACCTTCGGCCAGATCGGCCACAGCAGCGTTGATTTCTTTGGCCGATTTGAAACGGCTCATGACTTCAACCCGTACCGGCCAGTCGGCAAAACGGTCGCGGAAGCTGTTGTAGTGTTGCTGAGCGAGCAGGGTGGTAGGCACCAAAATGGCCACCTGACGACCGCCATGTACCGCAATAAAGGCGGCGCGCATGGCCACTTCGGTTTTGCCGAAACCCACGTCGCCACACACCAGACGGTCCATCGGCTTGGGCGACAGCATGTCGGCGCGCACGGCTTCGATGGTGGTTTGCTGGTCGGGCGTTTCTTCAAACGGGAAGCCGGCGCTGAAGGTCGCGTAGTCGGCCTTCGGGTCTTCAAAGGCATAGCCTTCGCGGGCGGCGCGACGGGCGTAAATATCGAGCAGTTCAGCGGCCACGTCACGCACTTGCTCGGCGGCTTTGCGCTTGGCTTTTTGCCAGGTTTCCGAACCCAGACGGTGCAGGGGCGCCAGTTCGTCGTCGCTGCCGGTGTAGCGGGCGATCAGGTGCAGGTTGGCCACTGGCACATACAACTTGGCGCCTTCGGCGTACTCGAGGGTCAGGAATTCAGCGATCTGGTTGTCGACTTCAAGGGTAGCCAGCCCTTGGTAGCGGCCCACGCCGTGGTCGATATGCACCACGGGGGCGCCTTCGCGAAGTTCGGTGAGGTTTTTGATGACCGCATCATTGTTGGCGTCGGCGCGTTTGTCGCGGCGCCGACGTTGCATGACGCGTTGACCGAACAAGGGGCTTTCGGCAATCAGGGCCAGCGCCGGATCGTCCAGTAACAGACCTTCATCCAGCGGGGCGATGGTGATTGCCAGACGATGTTTGCTGGAGACGAAATCGCTCCAGCCATCGACCGTTTTGGGTTTCAGTTTCAGGCGATCAAGCAGCTCCAGCAGCACTTCGCGGCGGCCGGCCGATTCGGCCGTGAACAACACACGTCCTTCAAACTGTTCCAAAAACCCCGATAAAGCATGAAGCGGCTGGTTAGCCTTGGCTTCAATCGCCAGGTTTGGCAGTTTTTGCGCCGGGAAGCGTTCACCGCTGTTGCCGGGTTCCAGGTCATCCTGACTGACCACGACGCGGGGCCAGTTTTTCAGGCGTGCAAAGCAGTCTTCAACCGGCAAAAACAATTCGGCCGGAGGCAGCAAAGGGCGCGATGGATCTACGCGGCGTTCTTCGTAGCGGTTACGCACGTCCGACCAGAAGTTTTCGCAGGCTTTTTCAATGCCGGGCAGCGAGAACACTTGGGTGTCTGCGGGCAGGTAGTCGAACAACGTAGAGGTTTCGTCGAAAAACAACGGCAGGTAGTACTCGATACCGGCTGGCGTAATCCCGCTGCTTAAATCTTGAAAGATCGGGCAGCGGCGGAAGTCGACATCGAAGCGCTCGCGAAAACGTGCCTTGAAACGTGTGACCGCATCTTTTTGTAGCGGGAATTCACGGGCAGGCAACAGTCGTACCGATTCAACCTTGTCGATGGAACGCTGGGTTTCCGGGTCGAAGGTGCGCAAGGTTTCGATTTCGTCGTCGAACAGGTCGATGCGGTAGGGCAGCTTGCTGCCCATCGGGAATAAATCGATCAGCGCGCCGCGCACCGCAAATTCACCGTGTTCGTACACCGTGTCGACGCAGCGATAACCGCTGGCTTCAAGGCGGGTGCGCATTTGCTCAACGTCCAGCTTCTGGCCGATGTCCAGCACCAGGCTGCTACCGAGCAGGAACTTGGTGGGTGCCAGTCGATGTAGGGCCGTGGTAATCGGCACTACCAAAACGCCATGACTCAGTTCGGGCAGCCGGTACAAACTGGCAATACGCTGAGAAATGATGTCTTGGTGGGGCGAGAACAGGTCGTAGGGCAGGGTTTCCCAGTCGGGGAAATGCAGCACCGGCAGATCGGGCGCAAAAAACCTTAATTCCTGCTCAAGACGCTCGGCGCTCTGGCTGTCCGCTGTCAGCAGCAGGGTAAAACGCTGGGCGGCGCTGGCGGCTTCGGCAATGGCCAGGCTCAGGGCGGCACCGGGCAGGTTGCTCCAGTGCTGTTTACCTGCCGTAGCAGGGAGTTTCGGTAGACGCAGGACGGGCACGGAAGGTTGAGCTCCAAGCGTTGCGGCAAAGTCGGCAAGTGTAACGGGCCAAGGGGCTGGCTGTCAGTCACCGTCTTTAGGCGCCATTGAAATCAGCAGGTGTGAACGAACATGGGGGCGCAAGAGGCGCTGCGCAAGGGCATTTCACCTCAAAAAAAGCGGGGCTGTAGATTTTTTTTCGCCTATATTCGTTGGGGCTTAATCGTTTCAGTTGCAGCGTGTGACCGGCGTGCATTGCCCCTTCCTGGGTGCGGCGGCATAATGTAGCCCCTTTTTTCAGCCCCTACATGTGGAAGGTTCCCGTGACTCAGAAGCCCGACCAGTGTCTTGGTGAATGGATCGACCGTGAAGCACTCGCAGAAGCGATGATTCCGCTAATCGGCCAGCTTTACCGCAATAACAACGTGGTGAGCTCGATCTATGGCCGCAGCCTGATCAACCGTTCAGTCATTGCGATTCTTAAAGCGCACCGCTTTGCTCGCCATCGTCAGTCCGATGACATTGAATTGTCCGTGCACGACACTTTCCCGCTTCTCAAAGCAATGAGCGAGCTCAAGCTCGGCGCTGCTTCGGTCGATCTGGGCAAGCTGGCCGTCAAATTCAAGGCAGAGGGCAATGGACGTACTGCCGAGCAGTTCGTTCGTGATGAGTTGGCCGATGTTGTGGGTCAGCAGAATGCTGCAGCACGTAAAGGCACCGATGTTGTTCTGTACGGCTTCGGTCGTATCGGCCGTCTGCTGGCGCGCATCCTGATCGAAAAAACCGGTGGCGGCGACGGCCTGCGTCTGCGTGCCATTGTCGTGCGCAAAGGCGCCGAAAACGACCTGGTCAAGCGTGCAAGCCTGTTGCGTCGTGACTCGGTTCACGGCCCGTTCGACGGCACCATCGTGGTGGATGAAGAAAACAACACCATCACCGCCAACGGCAACCTGATTCAGGTGATCTACGCGAAGAACCCGACCGAGGTGGATTACACCCAATACGGTATTGAAAACGCACTGCTGGTGGACAACACCGGTGTATGGCGTGATGCCGAAGGTCTGGGCCAGCACTTGCAGTGCCCTGGCATTGACCGTGTAGTGCTGACCGCGCCAGGCAAGGGCAAGCTGAAAAATATCGTTCACGGTATCAACCACGGCGAAATCACCGCTGACGACAAGATCGTATCGGCAGCCTCCTGCACCACCAACGCCATCGTGCCGGTGCTCAAGGCGGTCAACGACAAGTTCGGTATCGTCAATGGTCACGTTGAAACGGTTCACTCCTACACCAACGACCAAAACCTGATCGACAACTTCCACAAAGGCGATCGCCGTGGTCGTAGCGCCGCACTGAACATGGTCATCACCGAGACCGGTGCGGCTACCGCTGCGGCCAAGGCGCTGCCTGAGCTGGCTGGCAAGCTGACCGGCAACGCAATTCGCGTTCCTACGCCGAACGTGTCGATGGCGATTCTCAACCTGAACCTTGAGAAGCCGGCCACTCGCGAAGAAATGAACGAGTACCTGCGTCACATGGCGCTGCACTCTGATCTGCACAAGCAAATCGACTTCGTCAGCTCTCAAGAAGTCGTGTCCACTGACTTTGTGGGTTCGCGTCATGCCGGTGTGGTGGATGCTGAAGCGACTATCTGCAATGACAACCGCGTTGTGCTGTACGTGTGGTACGACAACGAATTCGGTTACAGCTGCCAGGTAGTGCGTGTGATGGAAGACATGGCCGGAGTCAATCCGCCAGCGTTCCCGCGCTAAGCTACCGTAGCAACTGAAAACGCCCCGATTGGCTTGTGCCGGTCGGGGCGTTTTTTGTGCCTGAGTAAAACGTACATCCCCTTGCAGCATTGGGGCCATAGCATGTTATTCGGCAACGTTAGAGGCATGACTAGCTGTGCTTGTCCGCCATTCTTTGGAAATATGGACTTTTATTTAAGGCATCTACTAAATTCATTTTTTCGTAATTGGCGACGGATGCCGATGAAAATTTAGCTTGGTTAAGTGATTGAGCTGGCACCGGCGGAATAAAGGGAAGCTGTGCGCCGCTTGAAGCAGCCGGAATGTCTGAGTTCAGTTCACTGACTTTTTGCTGAAAAAAACGGCTGGCTTTTAAAGCTTCCACTAGATCTGTTTTTTCGAAATGGGCAATGGATGCCGATGAAAATTTAGCTTGTTTAAGTGGTTGAGCTGGCAGCGGTGGCGAAAGGGGAGCCTGTGCGTCGCTTGTAGCAGCCGGAGTGCCTGAGTTCAGTTCACTGACTTTTTTCTGAAAAAAAGAGCTAGCGTTTAAAGCACCGATTAGATCAATTTTCTTGATGTTGCTGATGGCTTCAATCGACGATTTAGTTTCGCTCGCTAGCTTCTGCGGCATTGCAAAGGCCATTGGTGGTGGTGGTGGTGGTG